>CACVAY010000098.1 GCA_902727985.1 uncultured Thiotrichaceae bacterium
AGTGGCATCGTGCAACGGGCTGTTGGTGGGCGGGTAATAGTTCTCATTGACTTTTTTCTGGTGTTTTCATTATAGCTTGTGTAGTAACAGATTATTATCGACTCTACAATGCGTAAGTCCTAAAATATATTGACTCACCCTTTACAGCTACAGGTCATTGATTCAAGACAATTGGCCTCCTTAATCCCCAGCCCCCCGCTATTATCAATAGAAAGCCCTATTCCTCATCTTTATTGACCACAAAAAACGCGCATTACTGATGCAAATCAATGCCAGCTTATTCCTTATCCTGCAAGCTTTGGTTCTAGAGTTAGCACATTGCTCAAGCTCACTGGAATCAAGCTTCAATCATCATACTAACGCCAACATGAGAGTCTTATCATGACCAAAGAAATAGAAGTTCAAACCATTGCCCCTGAGATCCCAAAGAGCAACACGAAAAAAACGAAGAAAAAGAACAAGAAGAAATCCAAAATCATCCAGTTAAAAAATGAGCTGAAAGAACTTAAAATTTCTTGTAATAAAATTGTTCGCAAACACGAACAAGAGAAAAGCCTGAAACCCTATCAAGCAGAATTGATCAAAATGCAGAAATATCTCGAAGAAACCAAAACCCGCATGATCATTTTATTCGAGGGTCGTGATGCATCCGGCAAAGGCGGTACCATCCGCCGAGTAACACGCTATATGAATGAAAAACACTACCGTGTTGTTGCATTAGGTAAACCCACGGAAAATCAACTCACACAATGGTTCTTCCAGAAATACATCGCTGAATTTCCACGGGGGGGCGAATGCGTACTCTTCGATCGCAGCTGGTATAACCGCGCCATGGTCGAACCCGTATTCGATTTTTGCACCCCTGAACAATATAAAAATTTCATGAAGGGCGTCACGGGCTTTGAAAAAGACCTTGTTCGTCAAGGGACTATCCTCGTCAAACTCTACTTCAGTGTCACTAAAGAGGAACAAAACAAACGTTTCGAACGTCGTAAAATGGATCCACTAAGACAATGGAAACTCAGTGAGGTTGATGTGCAAGCCCAAGAACGCTGGGATGACTTCAGCAATCAGAAGTATGAGATGTTAAAACGCACACATACCAATACCTCACCGTGGAAAGTGATTCGCTCCAATGACAAGTTTGAAGCACGCCTAAATGCCATGAAGGTTATTCTGAATTCTGTTCCTTATGAGCGACTAAACTCAGAGCTGGACTTTGTGCCTGACTCTCAAATCGTTCTTTCTGGCGCCAGAGAAGTCGAACTCATGGAAGCAGAACGTGTAAACCAGGGTAAATTCTCCCATTGATCAGGGCTTTTAATATGACTCACGAAAATGTAAAAAAGACAGACGCCCCACCAGTTGCAAGCAAGGTCACAACACCTGAACCAGCGACTAAAACTGCGGTAACAAATACGGAAAGTGCCGAAAAAACGCCGAAAACGATTAGCAAAACCAAAAACAAGGTAAAACTTACCGAAGGCGTTGCGCATCGCAATCTCGGTAAAAAAGGCGGCAAACGCGTGCCTGTACACATCAAACAAAGCCACCTTGATTATGAGGAGGAGCTAAAATTGATGCAGTTGGAACTCATGAAGTTGCAATTGACCGCAAAGGAAAAAGGCATGCGTATCGCCATCATTTTTGAAGGCCGCGATGCTTCAGGAAAAGGCGGCACGATTAAACGTATTACCCAAAACCTCAATGCCCGTGGTATTCGCGTTGTGGCTTTGGACAAACCTAACGACCAGGAAAAAACCCAGTGGTATTTCCAGCGTTATGTCCAACATCTTCCTTCTGCGGGTGAAATTGTGCTATTTGACCGCTCATGGTACAACCGCTCGATGGTTGAACCTGTTATGGGCTTTTGTACTGATGAGCAGCACAAACGTTTCTTAAAAGCCGTACCGATGTTTGAAGAACTATTAGTAAAAGATGGTATTCATCTCTTCAAATTCTACTTCTCAGTTTCCAAGACAGAGCAAGACAGACGCTTCGAATCACGTAAAACGGATCCTCTCAAACAATTCAAATTATCCCCGGTGGACAAACTTGCTCAGGAATACTGGCATGCATACAGCATTGCCAAATTCCAGATGCTCAATGAAACCAATCGAAGCCAAACACCTTGGACGATTATTCGCTCTGATAATAAAAAGAAAGCCCGCATCAACTGCATCAAGCATTTATTAACAGAACTCGACTATGATGACAAAGCTGCCAAGAAGAACCTAAAACCAGATCCAAAGTATGTCGTTTCGGGCATCGACGAAATCAAGCATATGGAAGAAAACTTAATGAACCCAGAGAAGTTACATGGTTAAACCCGACTCCCTCTAAATTACACAGTAAGCCAGCACTGCTCTGTAGTGCTGTGCTACTCATCATAAGACTCAACAGCCATAGCACTTAATTCCTTCATATTCAGAGACCTCATACCATTCGACGCTTGGAGCGTCTGATAGTGAATGAGTATCTGCTCAAGAAAAGATAAGTTCTTTTCAATATTGGTGCCAAAATTATGCGGGTGCCACCAGATATGAAAAATCTCGTTATGCTTTGCCGCATAACTCATTGCTTTTGTAATACGCTTTAGTCTCAGGCCATCAAGCAGGGCGAGTTTTTTAGAATAAGGGCGCAGTTGACGACTCGACGGAAAATTATACGGCTTACTCTTGGCAGACTCCTCAATGGAATAGGTATTATGTCCCGACAAATTAATATAGGCATCTGCTAAACGCGCTGCTCGGTTTATCGGTTTAAGCTGACTTTTATAATCTGGCGCACTATACATCCAAGACGCTTCTGCACCTCTAAAACTTGTCACACCTAACTTCTCTAAAGCAGGTAGATAGTCTGGGTTCCATTGATTACGAGGGAAAATAATACTTTTGGTCTCAATATTTTTCTCGTTAGCAATACTAATCGCAGCCTGGATATCGACTTCAAATTCTTTCAGTGATTGACCTTCTTCTCCACAGTAATAATGAGAGAAAGTGTGAGTGGCAACTTCTTGCCCCTTTACATGATGAATGGCATCGACTAAGTCAGGCGCAAAATGATAAACATCTTCCCATTTATCTGCATTTTCAATATAGGGATAAGGAGATAATTCATCGCTCAGGTAGCTTGGCGTTTCTTTGGGCAAATGACTTCCAAGATGCTTCCTATCATCAAAAAACAGAAAACCTACCGTAGCCCATGTTGCATGCACATCATATTTCTCAAAGAGTTCAAGCATTTTTGGAATAGCTTCCCGTGCTCCAAGTAAGTAATCCTTATATTCCTCAATACTAACAATATCCCGCATCCCCCAATACAACTCAAAATCTAGTGATATGGTGAATGTCCCATGTGTATTCTGCATGACTTCCCTTTTAGCTTTTACTTAACCAATAGTTCATTATAAATTTTAAAGGTTTTATCCAATTGTACCTTCAGTGTAAAGCTCTTCTGATAGCTTTCACGCGCGCTTAATCCCATTTGGGTACGCTTCTCCGGATCGCCGACAAGGATCTTTAGCTGTGCAACTAATTCATCGTGATTATTCACCAAGTACCCTGTCTGACCATCAATAATCATCTCACCAACACCACCAACATTAGAAGCAATAATGGGGAGCTTAGCGCGCATCGCCTCAAGAATGGAGAGTGGAAAACCTTCCCAACGACTAATTAAAACAAATAACTGACTACTTGCAATGAGTTTATCGATATCACTTCTATAACCCAAAATATTGATTTTTTCTTGTAAACCCAGTTTCACTATTTTTGCTTCAACCGCCGCCTGTGTCCCGCCATCGCCACCCACCAAGATCAATTCCCAAGGCAACTCTTTAAGTTCATTTAAAGCATCAACCAGTGCCTCATGATCTTTGGGAGATTTGAATCTTGCTACCATAATGATTCTAGGTGGAGCGCGCGAGGCTTCTGCAAAAAGATCCGGAGAAATATCGGGCATACCATTTTGTACCGCGACCACCTTCTCTGCCTTGCAAACCTTGTGCTTCAGGGCAATACCACGATCATAATGTGAAACAGCAATAATTCGGGCAGGTAATAAAGCCGTCACTCTTTCAATCATGGCATAAAGAAATTGCTTTTTGGGGTCAACACCATCTGTAAATGCCCACCCATGCGCAGTAAATGTGGCAGGTATTTTATTCATCGCAGCAATTAAGCGCCCTAGAATCCCAGCCTTCGACGAATGCAAAGATACCAAATCAGGCTGGATATCTTTTAGGTGTCCACGGATCTCCCTATACGCCTTAACATCCCTTATTGGATTTATCTCTCTCACTAAATTTTCAATAATTCGATAGTGAATATTTAGCCCCTCTAGCATATCAGTGAATGTGTCTTTTTCGCCCACAAACACCGTCACCCTATTCCCAAACTCTTGTAATGAGACAGCAAGGTCTTTTACATGAATTTGAGCCCCCCCAATATCACCTTTGGTGATCATAATGACAATATTCACATTGCCTGACTCAATTTTTTTCATCATTGTTAACCTATATATACATCTTCAAGATTATTCAATTTTTTGGCTGAAGACTAAACGATCAAGGACTGATAAAGCTCAGCATGTGCTTTCGCCATACTTTTTATCGAATAGTGTTGGTCTATTTTTTCAGCCAGCACACCAGCCTTTTCCTCCGCCTGTGCATAATCGTTATAAACCTTACCCATCGTTTCACAAAAGGTATCCAAGTCAGTCAGATAACCACTATCCTCATTGATCAACGTCGGTATAGCACCCACTGGCGTTGAAATAATCGGTATTTTGGCAGCTCCGGCTTCCAGTAGCACAATCGGTAAGCCCTCATAATGAGAAGGCAAAACCATACAATGTGCCGTTTTCAATAAATCAGGGATATCGTTCCTGACTCCGAGCATACGCACATGCTTTTGCACATCTTGCTTCACAATTTCCTTCTGAATAGTCTCTATCAAGGCTCTATTTTCTTCACCGCCACCCACAATATCGATAACAAAATCGTAACCTTTTTCTTTTAATGCTTTAGCGCACTCTACTAAAAACAGTTGATTTTTTTGGGCTCTCACTGTCCCTACAGAAAGAAAAGTAAAAGGCGTATTTTTCGCTGCGGGCTCCTGAAACTTTTCTATATTGACGCCGTTAGCGATAACCAAGGTATCTTTCTTATAGATGGGGGTGATCATATCCTCTGAAAAAACGATATCTTTATTTCTTAATGGCTTGAGAAACTGTGTGATCACCTCGCGCAGTTTTCCACCGATATTGGTGTTATGTGAAGTGAATACCACTTTTAGCTTTGGATGCTTTAGCTTTAACAGAGATGCCAGAGGCAAAGGATGAAACAAATGGGCATGGATAATATCTATTTTATTTTCACTGATATATTTATCAATATGTCTAAATGCTTTTACAAACGCACCTACTCCCTTATCCATATCCAACTTTTCGGCTTTGATACCATGATCTAAAAACTCACCCAACATGTCTGGGTTTTTTGCCAATGCCATCACTGAATTATTAAACACATTCTTATCAAGCGTCAGGATTAAATCCAGGATAACCTTTTCGGCTCCACCCACAGTAAATGCCGTTGTAATATGCAGAATGTTAATTTTTCTCATTTTTATTCCTTTTTTTAGGGATGCAGGCTGCCGCTCGTGGAATTTCCACCAGAACAACTCATCTCTGATATTTCATCGTTTTTGTACAAGCATCCAAGATAAGAGCCGTGTAATTGGGTCAAGGCTCAGGGGGATTATCCAACATGACAAGGGTAAAAAACGTTTTTAGACCTCTTTTTTAATGGTTACTCCCACTACCCTAAAGTGTTCTTCGAGACTCTTGCACAAAAGGAGGATAAGGGAGATGAACGTAATTTTTCAGATTTTTTCTAGCTAAAAGGATAGGCGTTATTTTGCACGGGCTTTAAAGTCATTTGCAAGTAAAGTACTAAATATTAACTTGGTTTTAAGGAAAAAGATGGAAAACATGGGAAATTAAAACCATTTTACCTATCTTGCTTAGAACTTATTCACACAAATCTTGGTGTATTGCCGGGTTCGCTTAATCTTTATTTTAAGAGCACTCTGCTATTAAATCCCCCCACCACTTCCAAAGCCTCATGATCATGGCTTAACTAAGCCTACTCTCTGGAAGTATCAACTATACCTGCGGCCTTCGCCGCTCCTTTCAAAATAACGATAAAGTGTCATCTGTTGCTTCTTCAGCGGCACTGGGCGTTGCTGCACTGATCGTAAAATACCAGGAGCAATCTACTTGAAGCACGATTTCAACAGAATCTATATCTGGAATGCGATAACGACTAAGTCTTAATCCCTTCTTCATCAGGGAACGATTTCAACAAGGACGGAAGCGTTCGTCAAAGTGAGCACATTCAGTCTTAATCCCTTCTTCATCAGGGAACGATTTCAACCTTGTCGCACTTCTATACAACGTTATGTGTGAAGGTCTTAATCCCTTCTTCATCAGGGAACGATTTCAACAAAGAAATTGCTGAACAGGCGTTGATACATACTAGGTCTTAATCCCTTCTTCATCAGGGAACGATTTCAACATCCAACATTTAATGTAGCCATGGAGATAGAATCCAGTCTTAATCCCTTCTTCATCAGGGAACGATTTCAACGATTACTTATTGTGGAAGTAGGTGTAGCCGTATTGGTCTTAATCCCTTCTTCATCAGGGAACGATTTCAACGGTGTGGAAACCACCAGTAATGTTAATACCAATAAGGTCTTAATCCCTTCTTCATCAGGGAACGATTTCAACGGTAATCTGCTTTGATGCGCAAAAATTGCTGCAGTCTTAATCCCTTCTTCATCAGGGAACGATTTCAACTGTAAGCCCCTTTTTCGGCCTTTTCTTTCAATAACTTAAAAAGGGGGTTGACGAAAATTTTCAAAACCCAAAAGTTGATCATTTTTTACTCTGCCTCTCTGTATTACCTATTTTAACTTGTTTTTGCTTCGGTGATAACTCTGAATCTAAGGCCGACTCAATGGATAGACGATATTTGCCTAAGCCCATAACGGTTCCTTTCCCTACATGCAGCTTTTGCCCAAGTTCCATGAATGCCCAAAAAGGCTCAAGATGCTGGCTATGCACCTGAAAACTCCCTTTTAATCCCCCCATGCTGACCCGTTTATCCTGTCGTGAGGAAAAACGTTGCCAGTCATGCCAGTGCAATTGCTTATCATGTAATGGGGTACATTGTGCTTGTTCTGTCAGCGCCTTGAAGTCGCAGTTCAGCGGAGTTTCATGATGAAAATTACTCAACATGGAAACCCGCCTCATAAGAGGACTCAGGAAGTGCGCAAACTGGAAGTCTTCTTTTTGCAACAACTTTCCACGATGTACACTACGAAAAGGGGTATCAAACGTTACCGTTACCAGCCCATCAGGCAATGCCGATACGGGCGAGGACATGGCTGCTTGCGCTTGAATGTCTTGTTCGGGTTGATAAATGCTTTGCCATCCATTTTCAATACGCTGTTCTAATCGCAGTAGTTCAAATTTACCCCGCTGTTTAGCAATACCCTGTTTTCCCGCTGCTTGCATGGCATGAATAATATAAGGCAGATGCTGGTTAGCCTTCGCAATCAACGTGAAATCAAACCAAAGCTCATCACCCGCACTGAGTTGACGTGCCTGTTGCGGATTTGGGGTGATCATAAAAGGGTGCGGTGCAGCCGTGTACTTGCGCATCACTTGGCTATCGAGTGGCGGCGGGGTCTCAAAAATGTAGCTATAGACACAGTTTCGCCAAAGCAGACATTGCTTACACTCTGCTTGGCGGGTTACACATACCGTACGTTTCAGTGCGCGACCAAATAAGCCCCGCCATGCTGAACCGCTATAAGCGGGGAGTTGAATATCCGTCACAGCACGCATGTAAAAACGGTATTCTGCAATCGGGAGTTCGATAGCATCCATTTATTGGGGGTCCGAGATTGTGGTTAAGCTGGCAGTGCGCATATCAGGCTTCTTCAATTGCTCATCAAATTTCGTGCTCACATAAAGGGTTGTTGCCAATGTTTCCTCAGCGGCCATAAATGCACCTAAGCTCATGGGGGTTTTGCCCCCGGTAATATCAACAGCGACTCTCTCCACCCCTTCTGCTTGCATACGCTGAAGTAAGTGCTTGGTTTCGCGTTTCACTTCAGCTGGGTTATCCGGATTCTCTATATAGATCGGGTCAAAAACAGTCAACCCCTGTTGTTCTGCGTGAGCCATAATTTTTTCCGTTGCCCCGCGCGACTTTTGCGTTGCCAGCAAGCTAATATACGCGGGTTTACAACTATCAATCACCCATAGAGGTGTTTGTTCATGGCTCACCGTAAACAGCATACCTTGCCAATTTGCGTGATCATCGCTCGTATCTTGCACATTAGGAAAACGATTTTTGGTGAAATGCCGACGCAGCCTTTCCCATTTAAAGAGAGCAATCATGCCTAAAAAGAAAGCCACAATGGCAATCAATGAGGCAAAACCTCCCAACAGAATGCCCCACTGATCGAGGAAATCCCACGTTTGTTTACTCCAACCAAATAATTCGTTGGAATCTATTGTGTTGTTACTAGATAGTTTATTCATACAAGCAGTATCGCAGAACGCATACTTGCTGGTGAAACTCGCAAGCTTGCCATGATTATAATCCCTGAACGATCCATTGCCTGAGGAGTGATCTTAATTGTTGGAGTTGCTTTTCTTGAATAACCTGTACCTTTAATTCACCCGCTCGTTTTTGATCAGCCCCGCGCAACGGTTTGTAACTGATCAATAAACTACGTGCTTGCATCCCTCCCAGCACATCGGTCAGGCTATCCAGTTTATAGAGTGTTTCTACACCACTATTATCATCGGGTTTACTGAAATTTTTAGCTTTGCATTCAATTACATGCAATTTATTGTCTGCCAAAAATGCCACATCAAGCTCATTCCGTACTTTTTTCCCGCGCTCAACTTCGAGGCTCATCGCCGTTTCCTGTATTTCTGGAATATCGCGTTTCAACGCATTAATTGTTTTGAGAACATACTGCTCCAGCCAACCGCCATTTGCAAAAAACCTAGCCGCTTCCGAACTAAAAGTAAGGCGACGTCTATTGCCATCAATGATCCCTTGCGCTTCTAGTTTATCCAAAAGATCAAGTAACGCTGCGGAGTGGTTGCCCTGCCCTAACGGTTTTGATGTCAGAGTTCTTTCAGCCGTATTGGCAAAATAGTTCAACACGCCCAAAGCCGATGAGAAATACTCAATATCCCGAATCAAATCCTCTGCAATCTCTTGGTATCCGGATGGAATATTCGGTGACCCTTTACTCAACACCTGACTGCCATACGCCATCAGATAGTGTCGAATAGAGATACGATCAGCTAACTCATGACGAGGCCAACCGGTTGGATATAACCACACCACTTGATCCTTCTCGGGATGCACATAAAAAATCGGCAATTCATAAGCACGAAATGTCTCATAGGCTGCAATACTCATCGGTTTTGTCCCCCCTGTGGCATTCAATGCCAAGGACTCATTCTGATAGTGCTCCAATAACTCCATCATGCGGGTTTGTATATGCTCAATATCCCAAGGATGGTCAATGAGCCAACGTGAAACGTCTACCCCTGTGGCTTCTTTGAGCACCTGCTCCAACCAATCCGCGCGCGCTTGCATATCTTTGCTTACCAGCAAAATAACCCGCTTGGGACGAAGACTCAGATCCAGCGCAGGCGTGACATTAGGCGTAGCCTGTGCGGATACGAGATAGACATGGGTGTGAATCGTGTTCGTCATAATAAGCTCTTTGAGACAAAAGTTTCTTGCTAGTGGTTTGGAATTTGTGGGTAGATTAAAAATGCTAGATTGATAGGCGTTGTGCAGCAAAGGCTTCCAACCTTGCCCCATAACAACGCATATCTTCCGCTGATAATTCCGTTCCACGTTTTTCTGGTGGCAAATCCAGCGTCAGATGAAAATATTCCGCGTCTCTAGCATTAACATCGGCGATTAAATTAACAGGTAATGTGCCCAAGACCTTATCCCCAGCCTGCACCACTTCAACATCAAAATGCGCCAGCTGAGAATCCACATGAAAGCCCTCTTCCTCCGCCCAGGCAATTGCACCAGGATGGCGGGAGATGAAGTATGTGCTCATAATGTATACCCCCTGTGTTCGACAAATAAACTGTTTAATATGTTATCCGCAGACTAGTCTGCGGCTCCTATGCTTCATCCAATATATTCAAGCGCTTTGCAACAGCTTGTACTCGTGGTTTATAGACAGGTTTATTTTTCTTACCCCCGACCTTTTCAGGGTCTGCTAATGCTCCTTTAAAATGCTTTTCCATCAGCTTTTTCATTTGCGCACGAAGATCAGGCTCATTATTAGCTTCCAGTTTGTCCAGCCATTCTTCAATCACGCCTTGCGCCCAGAAAGCGTTTTTATCGGTTTGCCAGTAATTAGCTTGCGTCAATTCGAAATATTCGCCAGCCAATGCAGACATAGATTGTTTCGCTTCCTCTAAGGCCGCTTTTGCTTGTTGTTGCTGTTCTGCCTCTAAAGCCGCCTGCTCGGCCTCTTGTTGTTGTCTTTTCAGGCGTACAAGCTCTTGCTTCTCAATTTCTAAACGTTGCAGCTGTTGTTTTTCTCGGAAGGCATTCTGCCAAGCCTTCATCGGCTCTACTGCCGCAGTAAGTGCTGCGCAGAACTCATTGTCATCCTTGGGATCAATTTCCACCAACACCCAGCCAAAACTTGCCATTCCCTGCTGTGCGCGATTTTCAGAGGCGGCTAACCAAATTGTCTTTGCTGCTTTTTCAAAAGATGGTTTATTTCCCTTTCCCTTCATAATCTTTATTGCACGCACCCCATTTAAGGTCACAGATTCAGCCCCGCTGTGTCTACCCAATCTCAGCAGGAATGCTTTATTGTCTTTTATTAGTTCGTGGATCCGCTGTATATTTTCAAGCCACTTGGGATCAGCATAACCAAGTTGCTTTAACAGGGACATTTCCTTTTCAAAGATGGGAAGATAAAAGCGATTACATGCCGCAGCAATATCGGTGATTTCCCATTGGAATTTATCAACAGGAAGTTTACCTACAGCGGGTTTTGCGGTATCTACATTGTGTATCGTTACTGATGTAGAAAGACTTCTATAACGTAAAGCTGATACACATTCCAATAATTGGTACAGACCTCGTTGTTCCGCCATAGACTCCAAAAGTCGCCCCTCTTTTTTGCTATGAGACTTGCGACGATTCAAAGCAAAATAGATTTCACTGGCAGGTAAATCATCTTGTTGCCACAATGCATCACCGATACTAAGCAAACGGAGCGGATCGGTAGCAAATTTACCTTCCAACAATTCTGCTTCCAGCTTTTTACTCGCCTGATAGGCAATATTTAGACCATCGCGTGAGCCTGAGTCCTTATATTTTACTGCTAAGGAATTGCCTTGATTAATACTATCCAGCAAGGCTGTACGAATAGCTCCTTTAATACTACTTCCTGGGAAAATGGGCTTACGGTCATTACTATTGTAGGAAGTACGCTCAATGCCTAAACGGTTTAGCACTTCACTGTCATGACTTTCACGCTGCGCTGTTTTTCCGATACGACTTTCATAAAGCGCTTCAATGCCTTTCCCGACAGGCAAGAAATGACTGGAAACCGCGAATAAGTCTTTACGACGTTGATAAAAATACGCTTGTACTTTTTTCAACATCTCAGATGTCGGCTTACCAGATACGATATTATCGAGTTTTTTTCTATCTGCCTCATCCAAGACTTTTAATGCTTCGGTAGGGCTAAACTCGAACAATGCACCATCTTCAATGACATAATTCGTTGGTTCGTAGGTTTCATTACAGCCAATATGCACAGGCGATAATGTCGTTATTTTAAGTTCATGGTGCTGTAAAAAAGCCATTATTCTTACTCCACGCTAGTTGGCAGATGAAAATTAATAACCGGGGCATAACCTTGTTGCACCGTTTCAGGGATCGTTTTTGAAAGTTCGCCATTGCTCCCTAACCCTTTCCCTATATATTGTCGACTCGTTGCTTCCGAGGGAGTAAAAACTGCACCCGCTTTTGCCATTAACACGGGATTTTTGAAAGGTTGTGCACCTTGCACTGCCATATCACCATGCCGTCCGAAACGCGTAAATAATTCGTAATAAGATCGTGACGTATTAAAACCTTGCCCCTGAGGAGCACATGGAGCAAGCGTCAGGTATGCATTGGCATGTTTTTGTTCCGGCATCTCGATGCCAGACATTTCAAGGACATCGAATTTACCTAAACCAATACTGGCATCTCTGCCGTAACCAAATACACCCATATCTTCAATACAGGTTTGAATATCCTCGCCACTGATTCTCTGCTCATCCAGTATCAAATAAATATCCAAACTAATTGCTTGCGAATACCAGGTCTGCTGCATGGTATAAGGTGCAAATGCACTCTCACCTGTAGTTCCGGTATAACGATTGATACTGTTATGCGGCTGTAATGCATTCTTTTTATCAATTAGCTGTTTGTCTGTTTCACAAGCTGTCTGCCATTGATTTAATGGTTGACTGATCATTTCTATCGGCAGCCATACTTGCTTTTTCACCGCTTTTCTTTGACTTGCACTAACAGCATCAAAATACAACTGCCCCGGTAAACTGGGTAATGGGATATGCCCTGTTGGAAAAGCATTAGAAACTACTAAAAATGGCGCATCATACGTATAGGTTTCCAGCAATTCTGCAAGCTTGTTTTCACCAAATCGGTGACGTATCGCCCAGCATAGCTGTCCAAAAAAGGTATCACCAAGCAACGCTGTACCAAAAGCAGATTGCGGTGAAATTCGCAGACGGTAGGTTTGCATGACGTTCCCCTTAAGCCGCTTGCTCTTCTAAGCTAACATCCAATTTTTTCTGTAAATCTGGATCCTTCAGATGAAAAGCCACCTTGCCGTAACCCCTTGACCCAGAACCACCCAGGCCAGTTAGTTGAATAAGTTTTAGTCCATTAATCAACATATCTTCGAGGTTTTCATCATCATGAATACGCATGGATAAGGCAAAGCTGAACATAGAACCTGCAGGTACACGCTCTGTATTCCGTGGGTTTTCTGCTGTACCTTTAATACGGTCAATGGTGTTTTCCATTTTTATTTCAGTCAGTAGGTTTTTATCACGAGATTTCAACCATTCTGGATCCATTCCACAATCCCAAAATGAAAGACGTGTGGGGCCAACTTCAGTAATTAACTCCGTTGGCGTTTTGGGCATTGGCGCTCCCCCAAAAAGTTTTAATAGCGTCTTTGCATCTTCAAGGTCTGCCGCATCAACCTTATCCAAATGCGCAAAACTCAGTGGTTTTCCTTCACAAATACCAACAAGTCCCAACTCCCATTCCAGGAGGCTACGCATCTTCCCTTTTAAACTGGAACCAGGGATATAGGGTTCATTATTTATCGGGTTTTTAATAACAGGGTTATCAGTGCCACCAATGTGCATTTCTGTATCACCGCTTCCGATATGCAAGCCCGTTATCAATTCTATGGTGCCCGTGATTTTTTTAATGTCTGTGAGTTTCATTCTGTATCTCCATGTTGATAATTAACCAACGTTTAGCATGTCTTATGATATTCTTTAAACTGATCAATCACGTGGTCGTTCGACCTTATAGAACCCCATAAACGCTTCCATAAATAGTTTGAAGTAGCGCATAGTGTCTTCATCCTGAATTTGTTTGAGACAATGGTTAATCAACAACACGTAGTTATCATCAACCAGTTTTCTTCCTTTCGCATAAGCCACTTTTGCATTAATCATTTTGATAAAAGGTAAGCTTTCTTTAAACATCTCTGGGTGACTTGAAATACGCGTTTCCCACATACAAATTTCATCGTAAAACTTCCGCAGTTGCGTCGATTTATTAGTATTTTTACCTGACGCGATCGTACGTGCAGTTTGCTCAGCAACCGAGCTAAACAACTCTGGTTCTAAATCTCCACTAAACACGACCTTACTCACATCAAGAGAAGGGGTATATTGCTGTCGTTGATGACTTCCTCCTCCATAATTTCTGGATTGACCTGCCATAATTACGCTCCTTATTTAATTTCTGTGCTTATACAAATGGGAAAAAAGAGCCACACGATAATTAGCCCCATATTGCTCAATACCCTTCGCGGAAATTTCATTCGCCAAGCTTTGATGTTTCGATAAAATTTGTTGTTCTGACAACTTTTTGCGTTCCAACAATCGCCGTGTGCGATAAGCAAAATAGGAATGCCACATGGCATTTTCTGGTTTTTTGTCCTTGTTTTCCCGCATATTGACTAGATCCAACAAACCATAGACGTATCCCGTGCTTAAAGCGAAGTCCTGCTTAAACTCATCCAAGGCATCTTCTCTATCACCTAAGGCAACAAACGTATCCCAAGCCATCGTTTCTCCAAAACAGGTCACCGCATTTTTGGTCGGTAGTGTGTTTTTATCTAGCTTGAAACCTTTGGCTGCTTCTAACTGTTTCTCAGCACTTTCTGCCAGATAAGGCACTGGAACCCCCGGTTTTGTCATACTGAAACCAACCGAAAAATGGATCTCTTCGTTCTCGGCCACATAGCGTTTGAAGTCTTGCTGTATTTTTCTCGCCAGCTTCATCTGTGTATGCCAAGGTCCGATCATGAAGAAATCATCCCCTCCTGCAAACACTGTATAGACATTCGAAAACTCTCCATCGTGGCGACATAACCACGGTAAATAGATCGCAAAAAAGGCATTAATCTGGCGAGACAATGAGGCCATTTTTGCAAAACTTGCTGGCGCAATACCCTTTTGAAACATCATCCCTAAATCATCAATGTCACCCTTCAATGCCATTAGCCCCGATTTGCCTTGCCAATGATCTTTATCCTGATACTTATCTTCACTTGCCAAGTGACAAAAACTTTTTACCGGAACACCTGATTGAAAAACACCGTCATCATCACAGCCTGCATATTTATCGTAGTTATTTTCTAGTGCCGAAGTGTCATCAAAAAAAGGAACCGATGAATTAATATTTCTTCTCGCATAGCCATTCCAAAGCGGACTATTAGCGCTTACCGGCAGAGAATAATCCCAGGCTCTAAGCAATTTACCTTGCCCAGCAAACTCTCCGAATTTGCCACTTTTAGCCTCTTCACCAGTAAAGCTGATATAAAAACCAAAAATGGTAAGCCGCAATGATTTTTGCTTTTCTAATGGAGTTTTAGCAATCATCAAACGATCAAGCTGCTTGTTTACAATGTAACGACCACAGTCGATTTGATCCTTGGCTAAAGCACCAATTGCCACCCCATCTTTTATTGTCTCGGCTGGCGAACGCCCATCAATCTGACAAATTCCCTTGGTGTTATCGAATAAATCCAAGTACTCATCAAACACGGCTGGTGTACTTGTTTCGCATAGATCCATTTTCTGAAATTTAGCCTGATCAAGTTTTTTGTATAACTCACTAATCAAAGCCTCATAATTCTTACTGGTAAAATCAGTACAACTGGCTTCCTGCCAAGCCAAACCGACACCTGATTGTCCCCAGGTTTTCTTCAAAAACCATTGATTAAACTCCGCCTGCACTGCTGCCAGGGTTTCTTTCGTTTCATTAGTATTCGGCGCAACAATCAGAAATTTACCTGCCGCGTTAATAATCTGGCTGGTCGATGGTAAGCCTAATTCTTGCAATACTTTTAATGCAGCACATTCTGTGAGCAAAGACACATAAAACGAACGGCCTCGTAATAGTTTGGCTGCATACTTATTAGTCTCGCCCTGTTCTGAAAAGATAAATGACTGGATGCCGAAGAAGTCACCTTGAATCAATAAAAACTTGTCCGTATCCCAACTATCTTGAGGCGGTGTTGTATCCCCAGACTCATGATGATAGCGCCACAACGCTGTTGCTAAGGCAGCGGTTGTTTTTGAATGATCATAAAGTGAAACATCCGCCTTGGTCTTCCCCACCGTAGCGGAAGGAATACAGTGCGTATAGCTTCCCCATAAACTTTCAAAATGATCCAGCCATAAACTCAGATTCTGACGATGGGAATCAGGAATTAATTGTAACGATTCGGCAAACTCATCCCATAACGCCCGATATTCCTGCTGAGCTTTTTTCCGATCAGTGCTTTCTGCTTCAGAAGCTAAAACGGGAAATATCGAGTCTGGGCTCAATGACTTCAACGCATAACGATATTTCAGCTGACTTTGATCCGTTGCTTTTTGTTTTTCTTTAATCGAGATCTGTTCAAATAGTGTTAGCTGTTTGGTTGTATAGTGATTTTTCTTCTCTTCTGCCTGGTTATATTCTTCAAACTCTTCACGCTCAAAACCTGAAGCAACGCGATCGGCTGTCGCAATGACCCATTGCAAGAAGGTATCTGGCTTATGATGCTTTGCCGCAGCATTAACCAAAGAATCATCTATCTCACGACTCTCCCATGAAGCAAAAGGAAACATTTGATCACCGACTAATTCCGGCATATGTTCCTCTAGCAAATCCATAGCAACACCTGTATAGGCAGCATGTACATGGGTAAAATACCCTTCTGCATCGGTATATGCTTTGCGATGAGGACAATAAAGTTGTTTGTTAACCTCAAGCATTTCTTTATCTATTTCCAAACGTGCTCGTTCGGCAAACTTTCCCATATCGTGCAGAAAGGCTGCTAATGCAATGCGACAACTTGGATCTAATAATGAATCTGAATTCTTCATAATTGTTTACCAACAATTGTTTTTATTAACCCTATACAAACCACAGCCCAAAAACCCGGGTCGCAAGCTTGCGAACAATAATCCTGCTATAAAACACCCAAGCTACTCAAACCACTGAATAGCCGAAACATCCAAAGCAATTTGAAAACAGGTATGCGGACGTGAGCCTACGCTTTCCAACAAATACGCATCGGCTTTTCGTCCCAATGTTTTCTTGAGATCGGTATGCATCCGTGATTTGCGCTGTTCAAAATATTCGGTGCTAAAACCATCCTGCAAGGCTTTTTCAACCCGCGAATAAGTCCCACTATGCTCACCAACCAAGGCGGCATAAATAGTTAAATACTCTTGCTCATCAGCGGTTAGCGCATTAACTGCTTTCAAGCCCTGCACCTTGCGCCAAACAAACCAACAATAAAACGCCATAGAGGCGGTAGGAAGTTTCACGACTGATGAACCACACTGTAATTCTCTATCCTTTATGTTCACGCTAATAGAAGGAGGATCTAACTCTTTCTGCACGGCCATCACCGCATTCGTGAAGTTCGCCTCACCAGCCAGTAACGCTTCAGGCAAACCATCACGTAAACGCACAAAGGGTATATCGGCTAATGTGACTTCTGCTTCAGCCGTGTCCAATGGTTTGCTATCCGGCATGCGACTATAAATAATCCGGCGCTTGGGGCTTGGGTAGAAAAAATCTGGCAAGAATTCATAATCGGGTGTTACCAACACATGGGATAGCCGATCTTGGGTACGCCCAAACAGTGAGAGTGCATAACCCCCATAAAATGTCATAGTGCGGCGCCCACCTGATATTGAGACATGCACCGCACTTTCAGGATCAGCGGTAAAATCTCGGATAAGTTCTGTCATGGCATTTGCCGCACATTCGTTATCTTGCGGCGTACGAATGTCATCCAGCACCCGTCCTTCAGGGTCACGAACAAGATGGATATTCTTCTCCAAGAAATCTATCTCGGGTAACTGATAGTCTTCACAAAGTTGCGTAAACCACCCTGGAGAATCTGAAAGTAAACTCAGTATTGCCCTTTCTCGCCCTTCTTGCGTGGTAATCAAATGCACTTCGGTTGGAATAAAAGGCGGGACTTGTATGACCGATAAGGCATATAAGGTCTCGGTCATAACCTGTGGTGAATAGCCTGTAACAGCAAGCAATATTCGTCGAGAATAATGATGTGGTAATACCAACTGTTGCTTCATGAATACTATCCCCCCCCGAATAACCCTGACTGCAGATTTGATGCATTATTAACCACCCTAAATTTTATTTCAAGAAATCAATTTCTTACCTGACACCCAATAATCCAGCCTCTTAAGCCTATCAATTATCGCAAGCTTGCGGACTCAGTATAAAACGCCTCTTAGCTTTACACTTTCAGCATGAAATCACGACAGCTGTATCTTCTTAGCTATGACATTAGCGAGGCAAAACGTTTACGGGCCACGTTGAAATGCGTACGTGCATACGCGACTGGCGGACAAAAATCCGTGCATGAATGCTGGCTAAGTGATGCGGAGAAAGGAGATTTACTCGCGACACTGTCGCAAATTATTGATGAATCAACCGATAGCCTGATTATTATTCGGCTAGATCCTCGGCAAAAAACACATGCTCTGGGACGAGGTATTGTGATTGAGGATCCGGACTGGTTTTATTTGGGCTAAAGGGCAAACAAAGGGCTAACCATGAGTACACTTTACATAGACCGAAAAGACACGCAGCTAAGCATCGAAGGAAAAACGCTCGTTTGTTATATCAAAACGGAGCGTCAACGCCCTGTTCCACTAGCATTGCTTGAGCGCGTGGTACTTGCCAGCAATGTACAACTAAGCAGTCAAGTCATTGGAAAACTTGCAGCACAGGGTATTGCTCTGAGCCTCATTAATATGCGACAACCACAAAACCGCGCAACCTTAATTAGTACCAGCAGCAAAAACCCGGCTATCCGCCAACTGCAATATCAGGCTACAACAGATAGCAATGTCAAAGCTGAAATTGCGCGTCAACTGATTCAAGGAAAAATTCAGAACCATGCGCGGTTTCTTGATCACTTAAGCATTGAATTTCCCGCGCATCGTCATCCATTACAAAAAGCCTCCCGGGCACTCAACAAAGCGCTGCAACAACTTAGCGAAAAGAAAACCACCGTTGATAGCTTACGGGGTATTGAGGGTAATGCGGCACGCCATGTATTCCAGGCATATACCCATATTTTTCCTGCATCTCTACATTTCACAGGCCGTAAACGCAGACCACCACCAGACCCTGTGAATGCCACATTATCATTGGCGTACACCCTGCTACACAATCGAGCCATACAGCTCATTTATGCTGCTGGTCTGGATCCGATGTTGGGTTTTCTGCATGAAAATCAATACAGCCGGGATTCATTGGCGGCTGATCTTATCGAACCATGGCGACCTCATATTGATCGCTGGGTATGGGAATGGTTTAACGAACGCTATCTTCGCGAAGACCATTTCTCGGAAAAGAACGGTGGGTGCCTGCTGGGGAAACGTGGCCGTGCAAAATTCTATGCCGCCTTTGAAACCCGCATGAAACCCTTGCAACGCGCCATGCGTTGGCAAATCCTCGCGCTTAAAAAAGGGCTACTTGAATACTATGAATAACCCACGTCCTGTTTACCTCACCAACGAACTTCATTATGAGCAACAACACTAAACTTCCACACATCATTGTCTATGACATCGCCAACCCGAAACGACTACGGCGGATTCATCGCCTTCTGAAAGAGCAAGCAATCCCCCTGCAATACTCCGTTTTCCTGGCGTATCTGAACGCAGCTGATCGGGCGACACTGCTGGCTCAACTGGACGATAAAATTCAGCCTCTGGAAGATGATATACGTCTATACCCACTTCCCAAAAAACCAGCGTGGACAAATTATGGCAAAGCCCTGTGGACTGATGGTATTAATCTCACAGGGATCACTTTACCTAAAACGCAAAAACCAGTAGAGTAATCAATAATTAACAGTAGCAATAAAACACGTGCTTAGAAAATGATCAACTTTTATGATTCAATTTTTTTCGTCAACCACCTTTCTAAGCTATTGAAAGATAAGGTCGAAAAAGAGGCTTGCGGTTGAAACCGTGCCCTGATGAAGAAGGGATTAAGACCAGGGTACACTCTCTTTCTGTACCCTGTTGCCATGTTGAAACCGTGCCCTGATGAAGAAGGGATTAAGACCTTAGCTTCAAACTCGCTAGTCTTTCTATAGAACGTTGAAACCGTGCCCTGATGAAGAAGGGATTAAGACGCTAGAACAAAGATTAGAGCACATATCAATGCAGTTGAAACCGTGCCCTGATGAAGAAGGGATTAAGACTTCTCTTTCTTTGTGGAAAGAGCCATAACTGCTTCGTTGAAACCGTGCCCTGATGAAGAAGGGATTAAGACCGTGAGTAGGAGTCAATGTGGACACGTTGTATGTGTTGAAACCGTGCCCTGATGAAGAAGGGATTAAGACTAAATAGCATGTTCTGGTACCCGTATTAAAAAGGTTGAAACCGTGCCCTGATGAAGAAGGGATTAAGACCTACTGTAAATTTACAGTAGAATTATTTTGACTTAGTTGAAACCCCGCCCTGATGAAGTTTGCTCATCACGATTATTCTCGTTAATGAGTTCATTGGCCTATTAATCTATGCAACGGGAGGGAGTAGCCAATGTGCAACTCATCAATCGGGGTGCAGGTAGTTTACTCATGGGCTTGAGCTTATGGTTACTCTTTCTATAAGCTCAAGCCACAATATCTAGGGCGCTAAACGCTTAACAGCCCAGCTTTCTGCCTCTTTATTGTATTCAAAACGATCGTGCAAACGCCC
>CACVAY010000099.1 GCA_902727985.1 uncultured Thiotrichaceae bacterium
TTCCTCTCCCACCCCTAGCCGAGCAAAAAGTCATCGCCGATAAACTCGACTCTCTGCTGGCACAGGTGGAAACCACCAAAGCCCGCCTCGACCGCATTCCCGATATACTTAAACGCTTTCGACAGTCAGTGCTGGCTGCGGCGGTTAGTGGGCGGTTGACTGAGGATTGGCGAAGAGAGTACTCTCCTGAAAAAATAGACCCTCAAGTCGTCGCCAATGAAATGTTTGGGCATGGTTTGACTCACGGAAACTTTGGTAAGAAATTAGACAGAGCACAGGAAATTACGCCGGATGAGCTTCCGCTGGTTGTTGAGCATGTAGAGAAGTGGCCTTTGATTAGAATTGGTGCTCTTTGTTCTTGTGTTGTGCCAAATAGGGATAAACCAAAAAAATTTAGTGGCGGCTATCATTGGCTACTAACTCCAAATTTTCAAGAACAGTCTATCTGGATCGATTACTCAAGCATTGAAAAAGGTTTAAGTGAAGACGAAGTTTATGAATATAAAGCAAAGGTCATAAAACACGGAAACGTAATCATGACATGCATTGGTAGGGTTGGCTTATCGGCAGTTTTAGAAGAAGATGCTGTGATTAATCAACAGCTTCATGCCTTTTTGGTGAATAAATTCATAAAGCCAGAATATTTGGCGTATTGTATTCGCGCAAATATCCGGTTCTTTGAAGATAAGTCAACTTCTACGACTGTAAATTATCTAAATAAGACAGCGTGCAATTCCTTGCCAATTCCTTTGCCTCCACTCGAAGAACAAACCGAAATCGTCCGCCGCGTAGAACAACTCTTCACCTACGCCGACAAAATAGAACAACAAGTCACAACCGCCACCGAGCGCGTCAACACACTAACCCAATCCATCCTCGCCAAAGCCTTCCGTGGCGAACTCACCCAAGACTGGCGGGCCGCCAACCCTGAGCTAATCAGCGGTGACAACAGTGCCGCAGTCCTGCTGGAAAAAATCAAGGCAGAACGAGCAGCACAAGCCCCAAAAAAGAGGACTAGAAAAAAGAAAAGCTGATGTGCCTTCATTCACTTGAGCGGGTCGGTCAGATAACGCTCTATATTCGCCATATCACATACACAAAAAAGCCCCAGCAATTTCCACTGCTGGGGCTTGATTCAATGACTACTTCGCCACTATTTAGAAAATCAGATTCACCATGCCAATCAATACAAATAAGAAGAGCAAGGTCATCACACTTCCTGCCCGCAGGAAGTCCGGCACACGATAACCACCAGGGCCCATCGTTAAAGCATTCACCTGATGCGTCGGGATTAAGAACGAGTTCGACGTAGCAATAGCCACAATCAATGCAAACAAGGCAGGGTCAGCTCCTACACCTAAGGCAATATTCACGGCCAACGGCACAAGCAGAACGGTCGCACCGACATTCGACATAACCAGCGTGAAAAAGGTTGCAAGCACCGCAATCGACATCTGAATAACCCAAACGGGCATATCACCGACGACAGAAAGGGTCTGATCAGCAATCCATTTGGCCGTGCCTGTTTCTTGTACGGCAAGCCCCAGCGGTATCAAACTGGCCAGTAAGAAGACGGTTTTCCACGACACCGCTTCGTAGGCTTCCTCAATCTTCAAAACGCCTGACAACACCATACCAATTGCCCCTGTCAATAAGGCTATCGACAGACGAATATCCGTAAATAAAACGAGACCAAGCGCGATAAAGAAGAATATCCCTGCCCATAACACCTTGGTAGGGCGAAGCTCTTCGCGTGGATACTCCGTGGTGATCACCACAAAGTTACGGTCGCTCTCCAAGCGCATTAAGGTTTCCCATGTCGTATGGATAACCAAGGTATCCCCCGAATGAAGTGGCATATTACGAATATCGTCACCTTCATGCATGGTATTGCCATCCCGGTGTAAACCCACCATCGCGATACCGTAAGTCTTACGCATCCACACATCTCGTGCGCTTTTACCGATTAATGATGAACGCGGCGGAATAACCACTTCTGCAATACCCGCCTTGGTACTGGCTAAAGCCTCTGCAAAGGTACGCAACTCGTCACGTTTCTTGAGGTTACAGTGGGAAATAAACTTATCTAATGTTTCAGGATCTGCCACAACACCGAGAACCATACCCGCTGATAACCCCGTATCGCGATCTAAGGCTCCAGGACCGACACGCGTTCCCTGTCCCGATAATTTCGTCGCGATAATGCGCACTCGATTACGCGTTTCAACTTCATCTAATTTTTTGCCAATCAAGCGGCTTTTTTCTGGAACCACTACTTCGAAGAGTTCGTAGTCCAGCCCATAAACATCATGAAAATATTGCATGGCATCTTCACCACTGGTACTACTTTCATTTCTGCTCTTCGGCAAAACAAAACGTCCTGCCAGCACAAAATAAATAATACCCGTTGCCACCAATGCTAAACCAATGGGGGTGACTGAAAACAATCCCCACGTCTCCATTTGCTGATCAGCAGGCAACGTAGAGTTAGAGGTCAAAATCAGATCATTCAACAAAATTAGCGGTGATGAACCAACCATTGTGACCGTGCCACCCAGGATTGCGCAAAACCCCATCGGCATAAGCAAGCGCGACATGGGTAAACCAGAACGTGCTGAAATCCGTGCAACAACGGGTAAAAATAACGCCGCAGCCCCAACGTTTTGCATGAAGGATGAAATGAATGCGACGGTCGATGAAACAATCGGAATAATACGTTTTTCTGATGTGCCGCCGACATTTAAAATAAAGGCCGCGACTTTCGTCATAATGCCCGTCTTATCTAAGCCCGCACCAATTATCATGACCGCGATAATCGACATCACCGCATTACTGGAAAAGCCATCGAAAAGACGGTTTGGATCGACCAAGCCTTTCTCAAGCCCCATTATGGGCGCAAAGAGACTGGTTAACCCCAGCAGCACCATAATACTCACGGCAGCGATATCGACATCTACTATCTCAAACGCAAATAGATAAATCGTGAGAAGTAAAATGACCGTTACCCAAACGATCTCGATCGTGGGTTCCTCATAAGCCAGAAAAATGCCGATCATAATAAAGATAGCCAGGGAAGCGAGACGCTTCTTGATGATATCTTTCGTTGAGGATGTAATGCTTTCTTCTGCCATGCCGTCTCCGTTTCATTGTAGTCAATATGAAAACGGGGGGATCAACAGGGTTATTTATTATAATTCTGTGGCCAATCGATAGCCGAGTTTTCAGGTGCGGTGTATTGTAGGCCCTTTTATAGGGGTATCAACCTGAATTTTGTTGATATAAATCTACTAAGTAGAAGATCTCTGCAATTTAGGTAAACCGAAACAAATTCTACGCACACTACATAAGCGTCTATTCCAAAAGGAGTGGGGTGTACGCATTTTCAATGACAAAGACTTCTTTGTAGAATTATAAAAATAATCGAAAACACAGAGGTACCACCATGTCAACTGCCTGTAATTGATGGCCTCATAGCCGTAACAGGATTAAGCAATCATTGTGTGGTCGTTACAAGAAATGTTTCAGACATGAAACAACATGGAGTAGAACGCTTTACCCCATGGGATGCTAAGGAATGAATAGTTCCAGCAGGCCAAACCATCGCCTACCGGAGCTACTCATCATTTATCCCTCTATATCTTCAGCTTTGACCCATTTGATGATGGGCTTACTACCCTCAAAATAGATTTTCTTCCAAACCTTTTTCTTGGCATTGGTTTTTTCGCCCAGTACATTCATCTTGTCATTTTTGATCAGATACATTTTGCTTCGGCTTGCTTCATCAGCATCGTCATAAAGCCAGCATTTTTCAACGATGACCTTTGCCGTATCCAAATTGGGGCGCACTGTTTGACGTTCAGCACTCTGTGCAGATACCTCACGACTAGTGGCTTCAAGTTCTGGCGTTTCGACAGTTACCCATTGACCTTTCTGGCGGGCAATAATGGAAGGTTCGTACATGGGTTCAACAGTAATCGCTGGCAGGTAATAACGGCCTTTAAATGCGGCATTGACAAGCATCGTGAAAGTCTTGGTTTCACCTTTTTTCAAGCCAAAGTAGCTGTACACGCGGTCATCACGCACGTCTTGATAGTCGTGCTCACTATTCTTAGCATTTTTGCCAGAGTATTGTGCATTGTGGACTTCCCAACCTGTCGGCAATAAATGCGACAGCGCGATATTTTCAAGACTGCGTCCTGCAATGTTTTTCACCATAACAGTGATCACGATATCACTTCCCTGCTTAATAGGACTCGCCAAATTCATCAAGACACCATTGCTATCTGGCTTTGCATAGCGCACATCTAGACTCAGACCTTGTGCGGTACTTTCTTCATCACCTAGTGCGGGGACACCTTTACGAATCACACTGGCGTAGAGTTTATTGGTAGAGGAGTTTTTGAGCTTGAGCAAGGTGTCACTCGTCATCAAGCCTAATTCTTGACGTAAATAAGCCTTCTTACCTTGAACATTCTGGAAGGTCCCATCACCCAATGAATAATCAAAGCTGACTGAATTGCCTTGTGCATCATTCACTGATTTAGCGACCGACATCAATGCCCACGCTAAGCCATGCGTATTGTGTTGCGTACCCGCTAATTCATTGGCAATCGCTTTCACAAAGCGCTCGGCATCTTGTGTTTTATTCAATGCCACCAAGGTTTCCAGTTGCAAACCAAGATCACTCAATCGCGTGCTGAAGGTTTCTGCGTGTTTATCCAAGACAGCATCTGGATCAGCCACTAAACCTTGCACAACATTTCCAGCGGCTTCGATCTGTCCAGCTTTTTGATAGGCCGCAGCAAGTAACCAGCGAGCTTTTGCGCCCAGACTCTGACTCTCACGCAGACGATTCATTGCTCCTAATTCAGGTGAACCTGACATGGCTAATACATACAGACGATAAGCTTGCACATAGGCATAGTTTTTATCGCCAGCCAGCCAGTTCTGCGCCAAGCCAGATTGTTTACGCACCCAATCCGTTTTCAGGCCGCTCGGTAATTGATAGCCAATACGTTCCGCTTCAATCAAAAAGTGTCCTGCATAGAGACTTGACCATGCATTAGTAGCATTACCACCCGGCCAATAACTAAAGTCACCTTGGCTGTTCTGGAAGTTACGAATTTTCTCAATTGCCTCGCGCACATGCGTTTCGCTTTGCTCGTTGCGCCCTTTTCCAAGACTCATCAAGCGACTGAGGTATAACTGCGGGAATGCCGCTGAGGTGGTTTGTTCCAAACAACCATGGGGATAGCGAATCAAGGTATTCAGATGCTTTTCAATCCCCAAGGGAGGGGCTGATGACACCTCCAATATCGCTGAGTTTGTGCCTTTTTCACCATAAGGTTTGATGGTTTCTGACCAATCCGCTCCAGCATCGAGCTCCTGAGTGATGTAACGACTGGTTTCGCTATTCGGGCGACGCACGTCAATATTGATCTCACTATGAACCAGATGTGCACCACTACTAGCAGTAAACTTGAGCGTCGCTTGCCCGGCTTGAGCTTTGGTTTTTACTCGTAAGAATGCCAATTTATCACCAGATTTTTGGAAAGTAACCTGTGTTTTGTCTTCTCCAACAATCTCAACCAAGTCATTGGTTTCCAAAGCGACATTTACGTCTTTAATCGTCTCATCCGTGGCAAACAAGGTAATTGGAATCACCGCCTCTTCATTCACACTCAACACACGTGGCATACTCGGTTGCATCATCAACGGTTGACGCACAAACACCGATTTGTCTGCCTTACCGTAAGCGCCATTCTGCCCTGCAACGACCATTACACGCACAGCACCGATATACGCTGGCAAGTTCAAATCATGGGGACGTTTTTCACCTTTCTTTAAGTGGAAAGGCCCAAGGAATTGCACTACGGGCGGAAAGCGTTTGGGTTTATTCGCCGCATCATCGATTTGCACTTCATCGCCGCCGCCCAGTGCTAGCAAGCGTTCTAGCTTGCCACCATAAGCGCCTACAACATCATCAAATAGATCCCATGTTTTTACACCGAGTGCTTCTTTTCGATAGAAACGCTTATGTAAATCAGGCGTCTTAAAGCGCGTTAACCCTAATAGACCTTCATCAACCATCGCAAGCGTGTACTCCATGGGTTGGCCATTGGCTTCGCTAACGATAACGGTCTGTTTTGAGAGTGGCTTCCATTCATCACTTGCTGATAACAGTGGTTTGATGTGAGTTTTAGGATCCGTCACATTGAGTGGAATAATACCCATCAAACGAATCGGGCGATCATTGGTTTTATTATGCGGCTGTAGCAAAGCCACATTAACGTAGGCATTCGGTGCCATACCCTCCGTAATATCGACTTCAACCAAACGCCGCTCTTGATTAAACTCGACCCATTGCTGACTGAGGATATCACTACCATTTTCAATCGAAACCAGTGCGCGACCTTGCGCGGCTTCCGGCAAATGTACCTGGGCTTTTTCACCCACCGTATAGCTTTCTTTATCCGTAAATAGCTCTAAACGATTAGCCGCACCATTGTTTTGCTCTTGCGCTCGCCCTGCCCAACCAGGCCAGTCCACATATAAGGTCTTACCGGTACAATGTTTGCCCTGTTGATCACAAGCACGAATGAGGTAACGTCCCCAGTCTGGATAATCAATCTGAAACTGCCATGTGCCTTGTCCATCAACCGTACTCACTACCGCTTGTTGTAACTTGCGCGTGTGGTTGGCATCAGTATAGCCCGCGAGGGAATCAGCAGACTTATCCCACCACCATTTCCAATCGACTTTATACAAAGTCACTTGGACACGATCTAAACTTACGGGCTTTCCATCCGCATTTAAACTGGCGAGATTGATGGCATGCCTGGTATCCGTTAGCAGCATATTCCGCGCGCTATCACCTGCGGGAAGTTGGATACCGACATAATTTTCATAAGCATGAAAATCCATAAACTGTTTACTGGTACTAAACGTGCCGCCTTTTTCAAATACACGGTTCGTAAACCATGCACTCAACATACCCGGTGGCTTCGCTTTGGGCTTGAATTGGCGAGAAAAAATTAGCTTTCCATCAGCACTTAAACGACCATCAATAATCTTTTGCTCTGCACTATCAAACTTTCTTGCTGGATCATCAAATACATAATTCTCAAAGCGCTCAAACTTGGTGGTTTTTTCACGAAAACGGACGGATATATCTGCCTTTAAGCCATCCGCATCTGCTCCATGCAACCATTGCGCAAACAGTTTGCCATCTGGCAAATCACGATAACCATGAAGTTCCTCTGTGCCAAAATCCAATTCAATCTTCAAGCGATTCGGGCGCACCGTTTCAATCGCCAGCGTCTTGCTAAAGGTATTCCCGCCCAAACGTGCTTTGACTAACCATTTACCCGTTTCCGCTTTTGCATCCGTCTTTAGCTTAAAACGATAGAAATCACCCACAGGCTCGGTATTGGTAATGGTCTCAACCACCTTACCTTTCGGATTGATAAGCTCCATGCTGATTGGGTGATTCTCAGGAATGGTGTTTTCTTTATCTTGTAATACAAAAGTTAAATAAATATCATCGCCCGGACGCCACACTCCCCGTTCTCCGTAGATCGCTCCTTTCAGCCCTTTCTTGATCTTTTCGCCACCAACATTGAAATGACTAACCGCCAACGCCGTTTTGCCATTGAGTTTGAGATAACCCATATCCTTGCCCTTACGAGCAATCAGCAAGAATGGTTTTTCCTCAATTCTCACTTTTGAAAAACCAAAGCTATCTGAGATCGTTGTACCCAATCTCTGACGTTGGAAGTTCTGAATTTCTAATTGCACACCTTTTAATGGCTCGGCAGTTCGCAAATCCGTGGTTACGATTACCATATCGCCCTGATCATCACGTTTTGCCATCAAGCCGATATTGCTAGCGATAAAGTTATTGCTGTCTTGAACCGGATTATCGCTATATTGAAAATAGGAATCTGTACAGGGTTTGTTGCGATCTTCCCATTTCCAGCTCCAGCTTTGTGTTGACTGGTAATATTCTGAGCCACTCGCATCCCAATTGCTCGTTTCACTGACGCCATTATCTTCATAATTAACAATGGGCAAGTCAGTCGCCTTCGTCGCCGCTGTGCCATCGGGACAATCAAAGGTTGAAAAACGACGATCTATTGATAGCGTTAATTGGTACATCCCCCCTGGATTAGCTTTCAATAACTCGGTGGCATCGAAAGTATAGCGATTCCATTGCGCAGGATTAGGCGATGTAAGAGGGATCATCTTGCGCCACAACTGGCGCCCAACACGATTTAACTGATACTCGCCTGATAGTTTATTCGTCTGTAAAAACTGCCCGACATTATCGGGGTAAATCAAAGTTGCTGTGACGTGCACCGCATTGACATTTGCAGCCTCGAAGGGAATCTCTAATACATCATTTGCCGGTAGAATCGTACCTTTTCCTACAAAACGAACGGCTGGTTTTAGGCTTTCTAATGTGATCGTGTGATTAACTGTTTTCCCGAGTCGATGACCTTTTACATCTTTTAAACCCTCATCAACCGAGATGACAACATCACCTTTCGTGCCATCTTTTATAAAAAGTTTGATGACATTGCCATCCGCACTCATGGTGAAAGGTATCGCTTTCGGTTTAGGTTTTTTTTGTGTAGGAATCGGTTTTACGGCAATCAAGCCTTTGAGGTTTTGCGCACTATCATGCGTACCCGATAAAGCAATTTGTACAAAGGGCTTTTCTTTGGGGAGCGTTATTAAGCGAACACCCAGCACCTTAAACTCATCGCTGGATGGAATAATCAGATCTTTCGAACCAGCGGTATCAATACCAATGGGTTTACCATCCCACAGTAGTTTCAAATTACTGGTAAAGGATTCACGTTTGATTCCCTGTACAATAAATTGATGTATCCGCCCATCAACGCTGCTTAACCACTCAATCGGCAATAGCTGTTCTTGCAATTTAGCCTTCAATACTTTTGCCGCTCTCCCCGCATCTACCCGATCTGAGAATTGCAATTCGCCACGAAGTAACATGGCACTTGAATCACCGACCACGCTTTCCAGCGAATTCATTGTCAACTCATATTCCAGAGGAATGACGGCTACATCAAAGGTATAGGGCAAACTTGAGTTTGAGGCACCTTTTAAGCCATTCGGATGCAGAGTAACCGTATATTTTTCGCCAGATTTGAGAGATGTTTCAGGCTTAAATACAATCCGATTCGTCGCATCAAAAATAGCGACACCTTTGACTTTCGGCTTGATTTTGAAGATACCACTGGCACTTTGAGACACCCGCTCAGCATCCACCACTGCATGTTTGAATTCAACACTGATATTTGAATCCCGAGGAATATGCCCATGGGTTCGGGAGACGATTTGGTGATCCCAGTCAAACTTACGAGCTTTTTCCAACTTTCCCGCATCCGATTCAGATTGGGCTGCCGCAACATTATTCTCTTGTAAAGTGACGCCAGTAGTCCCCTTTTCTTCACACGCTGTTAACACCAATAACAAACTTATACCTGCTAACGTGGCTATTCTTTTCAGCATATCCCTCTCCTCTGTGGAACCGTTTCACGGCTTTATTCTTAACTTTTTCTGGCACTCATTTTCAGACGCACATTTAGCCCTGTGGTTCAGTGCTCTTTCATTTGCAGTGGCGATTGCTCAAAATCTATGCCAGCCCAGCCTGTTTTCATGAAATTTCGGATATTTTGATGGTCTTCACCCTCAGGATTACTCAATACATCATCACGGTAATACTGTCCGAAAGAAACCAATGTTTGCTGCTCATCCAAGCCTATTATTTGTGCAACAGAGAATACCTTGCATGAACCTGAGTTCTGCCCCACATCATTATGTAATTCACCATTCTGGAAAGCTGTTGGTGTGAAATCAAAATGCTCATCAACAATCGCGATGATTTCTTCAAAAAGAACGTCTGATGACTGGGCGTTCAAACGCTCTTTGAAATGACTAATAGTTGTTTCGTAAGACATTGCTTTCCTTATTTATTGATAAAATTTATTGATAAAAAATCTGCGACCAGAACATCTAGTATGATAATTCTCATTGTATTCCGCCCCTGACAAAAGCCACTTTACTCTTAGAGTATAGACGAATAAATAATCAATTGGCTAAGGAAACTCGTAAGTAACCTTGCATAAAAGGTCTTAAGCTGCGCTGAAACGATCAAGTAGCAATAATCCCACTTTGTTATCTATAGTGACTACGGCGAATAATACCGTCTATAATTGTTATGTCGTGATCAGTATTGAAGGTATGGGTGGCAATAACTTTCTTATCCCAGTTTGGTTCAATGCTCGTTACGGTATGTTCTTGGTAACTGTGTTCATTGATAACCGTGATTTCATTGAAATTCAATCCATAGCCATAATACCGTGAACAGTTTTGCGAAGGTCTGTAAAGTTTTCCGTTTTTCTCTATGATCTTGCCTGCGGGGCGCGCTTTTTTGACATCAGAAATAATCGGGTTTGCAGGATGCGCCACCCAGTTTTCGCTCATCAAAGATTCAGAGTAAAAAAGGAATAACTCTTCATGACTGGAAGCCCCCTCATTTTCCTTAATGTTAGTAAACATCCACCATTTATTATCCTTAAAGAAAAGCGTTGCATCAACAGCATGGACATTTTTCATTAAGGTCATTTCATGAACCCACTGATTTGGGAAGCCAGTGCAACGATATAAATCGATCGTCTTGTTCTGCGCACTTTCAGGGATCATGAAAAACTCCCCCTCATGTTCAAAAACAAAAGGATAGGAAAGGTGATAATCCTCTTTAAGTATAACTTCAGGTTCTGAACAACGACCCTGTTGGTCTATTGTCATCACCGAAAGGAAGCCACGATCCTCTGCAAACAACAGCTCCTCAAAGAAGATGTAATACCTATTATCCCTATAAATCACGAAGGGATCAGCCCAAAAACGATCCTTGGGCGGCAAAATATACTGGTAGCTATCCAATACATTTGACGTCGCAGGATTAAGATTAAACAACAGAAACCATTGCTCATAAAATAAACGATCATTTATCCGCAACTGAACCTTCTGAAAGGCTTTTTTCATCAATAGCGATAGCATTTCAAGTTTACCAAAACCACGTGGAGGTTCCTTTGCAAGGAACAAGGGGTGCGGCGTATTTCGACATAATTCATCATAGAAAGCCGCTTTACCAAGACGGTGGCATCTTTCTAAGGCTCTTGGCATAAAAGACAGACTTTTCCAATAGTTCAAATTATTGGTTTTATGTATCCACGTATTATCAGGGCACGAATACGACTGTGTAATCACCTTGTCATCGTTCAATGACTTTCCTGCATAGAGTAGTGCAGAACTCGTTTCAGGCCAATCCGCAAGTGTTTCTCTTGCTCCAGGCTTTGCCTGGTAATTCGTATGCTTGTCAGTAAATATGTAATGCCAAACACCATATGGAAAAGCCTCGGTAACATCGCCACGCAAATCATTTTCATCAAGATTTAGCAAGACATCAACATCGTATTGCTCTAATTGCTTGATATCATCATCTCGAAAATAAATCTCATTATGCCCATGTAGTGGCTCGAAAACCTCAATCGACACTGTATTCAATAAAGTTTTGAGGTCATGCTTTTCATTATAATCAGGGTAGGATTTATAGCGATTTGAAAACCCCTCTTGCAACTGTTGGATCCGAGTCACCATACTTTGCCTACCCTTATGCAACAAACCATGTACAGGTTCATTACATGTCTTGGTATCCCCTCCCCCATTAAGAACAATGACCTCAACCGAGGCATACGTGGAATCGTTGATGCGCTCAAGGAGCTTGTAGATCCACGCAGGAACTTCCATTGCTGATAAAAATACTGCCACCTTTAAAGGGGGCTTATTCAATGACTCATTCATGATTCAAATACCCACATCGCTGCTTTGAAAAGCCTTATATTTTTCTATTTTTTTATTGACGTATTGAATAAATACGCTTGTTAATTCAATTATCTTGAATACGGACACTACACACTTAGAAAGACATCTATTTCAAACAAACAAAGTACAACTTCGAATCATTCACATACAGATGATATGACATAAAACCAGAAAACAGATACTGAATACAAACCGTACAAGTTAAAATTTAAGACCGATGGTATTCAAAAAATCCTTATCAACGTCATTGACTCGTTATCACCTTGAGATATCATTCTTCCCTTATCGTATAAACAACAAAATTTCGCTAGAATAACTCCATGAAAAAAACCGACATACAACGTATTCGCCTCGACATTCTCAGTGATAAAAAAAGCGCACTTAGCATATTGATGGATAAAGATGGCATGCTCAAACGTCAAGGAAATGGTTCTTTACCGATTGATGAAACTGAAATAATAGGACATGTTGACGCAGAATACTTTGCTAATATCGTTGAGCTGGTCGATGAAGACGTGATGCCATTTGCCAATCTTTACGACCACCCCAACAAAGCAGGGACGCCATTAACCGTTTCAGCCGCGTTTATGGATACTCATGATGGCGTTAAACGCTTTGAATTTCGCTTAGGCACAGAAACCACTGATATCGGTGATCTATTCCCTTTCTTTGACCGCTTCATTTCACAAGTCGTGCACATGACGCAAGCTTGGTACGACCAAGAAAAAGCTCGCCAAGAATCGTCAGACTCAACGCCGTGTAAACCCTAATACCCTGGGTTAAGAAACATATCCACAAAGGGCTCGACAGAGAAATAGAGAATGGCGGCAATACCTATCACATAAAGCGCAAATTTCCCTGGATCTTCTTTGATAACATCAATCAATTTTCGATGCTTACCTTCACGCTTGAGTTGTTCGTACTCACCACGCACACGGATATAACGATCGACCTGATAATCTTTTATTAACTCTTCCGCATGATCTTTTTGTGAATCATCACTCAACCAAATCCCCGGCATGGAAATACCCCAATTTCCTGCAGTGGTTTCGTACCAGTCAAAGTGATTGTCATCGAGTAATTGGCGAATATCATCCGCTTCATCATCAGGTGCGCCACGTAGCTTAAATATAAGAACAGCCATTTTTAATAATTATTGGTTCTATTAATGTTTCGCAAAAAAGGAAAATAACAGCTATTGCTCTACTCCGGATGAAAACACCATCCGAAGATAGAACCAGCATTATGCTTACATGATTAATGCATCATCGTCAGCAAATCTTCTGCGCGCTCTGCCGCTTTCTGTCCCAAATCAGTAAGATAACCACCATCAACCTGCGTCACCATGCCTTTATCGAATAACGACTGCACTGCTTCTGCCATCTCAGGATCAGCATTATGATGCACTTTGATTCCATCCAGTGGGTTTGACGGATTGAATAACAATAGTGCATTAAGTTCATTAATAAGGTTAGACGGATAGGGCATAGTTTGAATCCTTTAGATGTAAATATTAGGTAACATCAAGGAGTATATCGCAAAAATTATTCGTCCAAACCAGTAATTTGACCATCAAGAAAAACAAGTCTCACATCTAAGAAGTCTTCTATATAGGCTATTGTACCGACTTCATCATCCGAACTTCCATCATCACCTGTACCTGGCCAACGTTCAAGGTTACGCGCTTTAGCATTATTAGTGATGCCATCAGGCTCTAACATTTGCTCATAGTCTACAAATCGTTGAACAATACTGGCTTTTGAGAAAGTCGTATTTTTTAGTTCATTCCAACGCGCCTTTAACTTGGTATTAAAGCCAGTTGCAGGAAGCTCGGTTAATCGTCTAATCAGATTATTTCTCTCTGGATCCCAATAGGTTCTCGTATTCCGTTTACTTCCATCCCACTGCATCCCAAACGTTGCATCAAAATCCCAAATAATATACTTAAATTTGCCTGCACCATTTCTCGCTATAAAATAATTCCTCTCCAAAGTATCAGTTGATTGAGTGACATTCGCGAGCAACCAAAAATCTACAATGCTATCAATATCCACTATGCTATCAATACCCTCAACAAACTCTTCGTCACTGGAATTTAGAACAAAGTTGGCTAGCTCCTGTAAAGGCTCCCAACGGGAAACATCATCTGCCTTGGGGTATTTCTGCTCATAATTACGTTGGAGACTCTCCAAGGTATCAAAGTAGAGTGTCGCAGAATCCCATTGGGCATAGTATAAAACGGAACCATTATTCGGATCAGTAAAATCAACATTACTCCAATCGTCTTCTCCCGTCTCACTCGTTGGAACGGTAATTTTTTCGAGCCCCAACTGTTTTCGATCAATACGCTCTTGGAGCAAATACACACCAGAGTACTCACCGTTTTGTATCATCTCTGTAAAGCGGGCCCGAACCGCAGGGATCCCTGATTGATTACCCTCTTCATCAATTGAAACATAGGGAGTAATCGTTCGAGCGAGATCCATTGAAACCAGATTCCGCACATAGGTTTTATCACGATAAGACGCATCAAGAATCCAATCACCGTCGTTTCTTAAATCCAACAACGTTGTCTTCAGTTCATCGGAAGGATACTCCTCCTCTGACAGCTCAATCGCGTAGGGAATTTTTGGAACCTTTTGTGCTGAATTACCACGAGATTCTATGCCTATGCTAAACACCCCCGTATCTTGCTCATATTCATGACTCATTAAACGAAAAGTACCAGGTAACTTTGGTTCATCTCTAATTTCGTCTGCATCAAGCTCAATCACGGCAAACTGACTAAATACCAATGAATAATCTGCTATCTGTACATTATTGAGATAGATCTGCATGGATGGATTAGCATCATAAGTGATCGATCCAAAATCATAATCGGTTTCATTCGCTAAGGGCCCCGAGTTGTTAATCCCAATAGCATAGCCTGCTACATTGATATAACTGAGGCTTGCAACAAACGTGGATGCCGCCTCATAACCCGCCCCTAATGGATAAAACAAGCGAGAACTAGCATCATCAACACCAAAACCGACATCTTCCAGCTTGACGTTTAATTCCCTCCATGGCGCTGAGCCCGTAATGTCGACAGCTTGAACCAACACCGTCCTATTAACGGATACTAGCGTATTTGAAACGTCATCGGTAAAGCTATAAGTAACCGTATAAGAACCCACTGCATTCATATCTACATTACTTTCTATGGTAACCGCTACATCATTTCCAAAACGGTCTATCGCTTTTGCACCTAGCTCTTCGTAATCTTGCCCTTGTGTATACGTGAGAACATTGTCACCAACTAAGGAAATCTGCGGTACACAACTCCCATTACACGAATACTCAATCAGTAACGTTGCCCCTTCGTATCCTCCTGCCAAGTCGAAGGATTTTGCAATTCTCTGACCATTTCCGCTAATCACAAAAACGATATCATTGACGAAATTTCCAGAGGTATTCACAACTTCTTGGATCAACTCACTCAGGTTCGGCGTTTGTTGTGCAGCAGATCGCTGCCCTACAACCGCCCAAGCATCGGGACTCCAATTGACGACAGAAGAGGTCAATACTCGTGATGAAATATTGTTGCTGGCAGTAGAAAAAGTTGATGGATTTGCGGCCAATTCAGCCTGAATAGCTAAGTTAGTGGTAACACTTGATGCCTCATCAACCTCAAATTGTATATAAACGCCATCAAGCGATGCTCCCTGAGGAATATCAACGCCCGTAAAACGAATACCCACGAGCTGGTTTCCACCATCTTCTGTCAATTCCAAGTCACTACTGCTTAGATTCACAGAACCCGCCGCACTTTCCTCCGCATCATCTGAGCCCGCACCGACGGAAAAACTAAGCTGTTGTTGTCCTGAAGTTCTATGATTGCTATTAACAGCATTTGGCGTGGCAGATTCTAAATAACCTTCATCACCCTTTGCGTCTTTCCCAAATGATACATCGTCTATTTGCGCTGGAAATACGGGTGCATATTCATCGGCAATACTACCATCCGGTTTGCTTAATCCGAGGTATTCACCTCCTTTACTTAACTTGAAGTTGGTATGCAGTTCATCACCCGTAGTGACATTATCACCGCTAGCAAAAACCACGAGGTATTCTCCAGCATTCAATGTTCCTTCAGTGAAACACCATTGATTCAGAGTTTGATCAAGATCACTAAGACACCAACCATTTAAAGCGACATTACTAGCTCCTTGGTTGTAGAGTTCTATCCAGTCTTCATAAGCACCTGCGGCAGTCGCAAGAACGCTGTCGTTACCAGCCATGAATTCATTAATGACAATATCGTCAGACGCTACTGTGACACTAACATTTAAGGTGACACTGATTTGGGTACTTTGATAGCCCTCTGCACTGGCTGTAACCGTTCCAGTATAGCTACCTTCGCCGAGCCCACTGAGATTTGCAGCAAGGGTGACTTGGTCAGATGTATTGCCATCTTCACCTGTACTGGCTGCTGCCGATAACCATCCCGCATTGTTATCGACGGGCGTCAACGTATAGCTGGTAATACCGCCATTCAGAGCATCCAATGTCACTTCCTGACTTGCAACACCACTATTGAGCGTAATACTGTTTTCTGAGAATTGCAGTAAGTCTATAACACCAGTGTTGTTGGCTGCATTGGGTGTAGGGATTGGAAAGTAACGCATCTCCCCGTTACTGTTCTTACCATAGGCGACGTCGTCGTCTTGTGCAGGAAATACCGGTGCATATTCATCCGCAATACTACCATCCGGTTTGCTTAATCCGAGGTATTCACCTCCTTTACTTAACTTGAAGTTGGTATGCAGTTCATCACCCGTAGTGACATTATCACCGCTAGCAAAAACCACGAGGTATTCTCCAGCATTCAATGTTCCTTCAGTGAAACACCATTGATTCAGAGTTTGATCAAGATCACTAAGACACCAACCATTTAAAGCGACATTACTAGCTCCTTGGTTGTAGAGTTCTATCCAGTCTTCATAAGCACCTGCGGCAGTCGCAAGAACGCTGTCGTTACCAGCCATGAATTCATTAATGACAATATCGTCAGACGCTACTGTGACACTAACATTTAAGGTGACACTGATTTGGGTACTTTGATAGCCCTCTGCACTGGCTGTAACCGTTCCAGTATAGCTACCTTCGCCGAGCCCACTGAGATTTGCAGCAAGGGTGACTTGGTCAGATGTATTGCCATCTTCACCTGTACTGGCTGCTGCCGATAACCATCCCGCATTGTTATCGACGGGCGTCAACGTATAGCTGGTAATACCACCATTCAGAGCATCCAATGTCACTTCCTGACTTGCAACACCACTGTTGAGCGTAATACTGTTTTCTGAGAATTGCAGTAAGTCTATAACACCAGTGTTGTTGGCTGCATTGGGTGTAGGGATTGGAAAGTAACGCATCTCCCCGTTACTGTTCTTACCATAGGCAACGTCGTCGTCTTGTGCAGGAAATACGGGTGCATATTCATCCGCAATACTACCATCCGGTTTGCTTAATCCGAGGTATTCCCCCCCTTTACCTAGCTTGAAGTTAGTATGCAATTCATCACCCGTAGTGACATCATCACCGCTAGCAAAGACAACCAAATATTCTCCAGCATTCAGAGTTACGGATGGAAAACACCAGAGCGCTGGCGTCTCGTCAGTATCACTCAGACACCAGTTGCTAAGATCAACCGTATTGCTACCTTGGTTATGCAATTCGATCCAATCTTCATAAGCACCTGCGGAAGTCGCAAGGACACTGTCATTGCCAGCCATGAACTCACTAATTACAACACTATCTTCTGTGACAGCTGGAGCCATGCTGTATTCAATATGTAGTGTCGCTGCACCATTGCCTTTTTCGATCGATTTCGCAATGCGCGTTCCATTACCCGTGATCAGGAAGGCGACGCTATCTTCACTCCAACCACCTTGATTAATAATTTCCTGAAGAATCGCACTGAGATTAGGCGTTTGCTGGGCAGTGCCTCGTTCATTGACCGTGTTCCAGCCCTCGGGGGTCCAGCTCACGCTGGCACTAGTCGGGGTACGGTTACTGAGATTGTTCGCAGTGCTACTGAAACTGCTGGCATTCGCCGCAGCTTCTCCAACGATGCTGAGCGTCGTGGCTGTCGTGCTGACTTCATCCACTTCAAACTGCAAATAGGCATTGGTGATGGTAGCGCCAGTAGGGATACTGACACCGCTATAACGTAGGCCAACAGTTTGTTCATCAGAACCATCAGCGATTAACTCCAGATCACTACTGTCGAGATACATGCTGCCATCATCACGCTCTTCGGCATCATCATTGCCACTGGCCAGGCTAAGATCAAGACGTTGAATGCTGCCTGCTTCAGGGAGAATGGTGACGGTACGCGTGATCGTTGTCGTTTTGTCTTCACTATCGGTAGCGCTGTAGCGGAGAGTGTATTCACCCAATACCGCAGTGTTAACACTGCCACTCGTCACCACAGTTAATGTATTACCTTCAAAATCAACTGCGGTAGCACCAGCATCCTCATAGCTGCTATTGATTTCAACAGCAATGCTTGCTTCACCATTAAGAGTGACCGTAGGGGCTGGATTGCCAGGCTCACCAACACTGTATTCAATATGTAGTGTCGCTGCACCATTGCCTTTTTCGATCGATTTCGCAATGCGCGTTCCATTACCCGTGATCAGGAAGGCGACGCTATCTTCACTCCAACCACCTTGATTAATAATTTCCTGAAGAATCGCACTGAGATTAGGCGTTTGCTGGGCAGTGCCTCGTTCATTGACCGTGTTCCAGCCCTCGGGGGTCCAGCTCACGCTGGCACTAGTCGGGGTACGGTTACTGAGATTGTTCGCAGTGCTACTGAAACTGCTGGCATTCGCCGCAGCTTCTCCAACGATGCTGAGCGTCGTGGCTGTCGTGCTGACTTCATCCACTTCAAACTGCAAATAGGCATTGGTGATGGTAGCGCCAGTAGGGATACTGACACCGCTATAACGTAGGCCAACAGTTTGTTCATCAGAACCATCAGCGATTAACTCCAGATCACTACTGTCGAGATACATGCTGCCATCATCACGCTCTTCGGCATCATCATTGCCACTCGCTAAGGTGATAGTTAATGTCTCAGCATAGCTTGAGTTAAAGCCAAACAGAAAAAAAATCGAAAGAAAAACACCCAACGCAACTATGCTGCGAATCATCCCTGTTTTAATCATTGATTACATCCAGAAAAGTATATTTATATTCATTTAGAAATGAAAAGCCCAATTCCGTTCACGTCAACACTCGCTTAACGGAATCTTAATATTACCTTATTCGTTGAATATCAAAAAATCAAGACTTTTCTGAAAAAATAAATTCTTATATACCAAAAAAAATTGGAGCTTCACCTCCCCCTTATTAGCCAATAATGAGAGTACATTGCTCTAGGAGTTTTTTATTTACAAGATTAAAAATCAATAGGTGTAACATTCTTTTTATCAATCTAATTACCTATAGACACGTAACTTAAAAAGCCAAATCTGAAGTTGGCGAATATACCATTTCAAGAATATCCGATAAAAACCAGTTACTTTTCGTCAGCCACAGTGTTAATGCCAACATTAGGCCCATCTCCTTATACATAAACCCTATGTATCATTTAAAATCAAAAGCTTATAATTATTTTTAATAAACAAGACTCTCATTTCAAGTAGAATTAAAAGTAGTGACTTAGTAATAATGACAAATATTTATCATTTTTCTAGGTCATTAATTTTAAAAAACAACCATACTTATGTATGAGGGTATTCACTAGGCAGCATTGTACCTAATAGCATAACTATCACGTCTCACAACAGATTTTTAGCAGCAGCCCCCGCTCTAATTTAAGATAAACAGCGCTAATAAGCCATTTAGTGAGAAATTAGCACATCACTACTATTTTTAGAGCCTCATCTAATACGGTCTACAGCGTGAGCGGGAGCTGCTGTATTTTTAGCCATTTAACATCAAGCTAATAATGAAAAGATAGTTTAACGACAAAATAGCACTCATAAACAGATGAACATTAGCAAACAGGTCAATATCAGCCATGAGAGGTATTTTGACAATTGTATCATTCAACGAAAACAACAAAGCGCCTTAAATACACGCTATTTACAACTATAAACGTTAGATAACTTTCTTGTTATTTACAACAGACAGCAATAATTTTCATTTTTTACCAAAAATAAACCAACTAACTTAACGATATCACTATCTATCTATAGATAGCTTGTAACCTTCATGCTCATCTTCAATTTTTTCCGTAATAATCATTGTAACTGCAGCCATTCCCGCTGATGTGTGAAACCGAGCCGAGCGAAACAAGTACTTTATGAGGAGCAAAGATCACCACTCAAAGCCTGCTGCTTTGCCTGAAATCTGCCGTTGTTCTGCCGCTTAATACGCTGTCGATCAGTTACCTCCTGTTACCCGTTATCCCGTATCCGGCCAGTCCAGCTGAACCGTAGGATCGGT
>CACVAY010000100.1 GCA_902727985.1 uncultured Thiotrichaceae bacterium
ATTGAGGGTGTTGTGGCAAGCCTGGAGGTATTAGGTACCGAAGCATATCTAAAAATAAACAGAATACGATCATCTTGGTATGCTTGTTGCATTATTGTTATTGGGAGTTGAATTAAGAGTTTTTTGTGGATATCGGAGTTTTTAATTCAATAAGTTACAGGTATTCAATCATTAAACTGTTTATATTGCATGGATTGATATGGTGCGGCGATTTGGAACTCGCACTAACAATGTGCAACTTGATAGTTGGAGGAGGACGTTACAATGCTACGATTCTCAGATTTTTCTGATTTTTGTGATTTAAGCGAAGAAGAAATCCAGACCATTGCTCAAGAAGCTAAAGTATCTGATGTGGAAGCATGTGCCATAGCGCATGCAGCTGAAGATAATCCTGAAAATAGTAGACAAGTTTTAAAGCTGATGCAGCAATATTTAGAGCATGTAGAACAGCATGCTGATGAGCAACGTTCTAAAGAGGTTCATGAGGCAATCAATCATTTCGCCTCAACCCATAAATTCACATAAGGGACCTCTGATCAAGTCCAAACAATATTGGAACCGAGGCTTTAGCCTCGCCTAATGTATTGGAAATAAAATCCCGGTTTCAAAAAAATAGACTTAATCAGAGCTTCCATAAGGGGATGTGGTCACTTTAGTATAAAGTTAGTGCATAGCTTGAGAGTGAATCACATCCGCTGTTGATCCCATCCATGAAGGAAACCCCGAAGGAATGATTTTTGGGCTTCATTCTCATTCTAATTTTTATGACAGGTCATAGCTCATGATGGCGACGTCAGACCCTCGATAGTTCTCATTTTGTAATTGCTTCCAGCCTAAGCTTTTATATAAATCCTGTTGATCAGGAGTGAATAGGTATAAAGTTTTGTAGGCCGTTTTCTTTGTTTCTGCAACCACATGTTTCACTAATGTTGAACCTATCCCTTTTCGACGATGTTCTGGTGCGACGAAGACACTTGCCATCCATGGTGTGTATTCTGGGTGCGTTTCCATGTCAGATTCAATAATGGCGGCTGATCCTAAAACTACCCCATCTTCTTCAGCAAACCATGTAGAAGGAACAATGTTGTCGCTTAGGTAGGTTTGCATCTTCTGTATCCTATCCTCAAGGGTTTGACCTGGATTTAGGTACATCCACTCCTCATGGTGCCATGTTGCTAGTTTGAAGATGTTCTCTGGGCTTTGTTGTAAGTCTTTTATTTTCAAGGCGAAGTCCTTAGTTTTTTTTGCTATATAAAAATGTAATTACCTATGGATTTGATAGATTTAGTTACGACTGTATTACCGCATAAAGTTGCGCTTAGCTGTACTTAGAGCGTTTTGCTGAAGACATTTGGTGTTCAGTGGTTGCCTATAAACCTTGTTTCTTTTTTCTTTGATATTTGTTAAGAGTGTGTGGCTATATTTTATTTATTGCTAATACATTTTGTTACAGGTATTTTGTGTTGTAAAAAAAACACAGGAGCTTGTTTAATGAGAAACAATAAGATGACTAACGCAACTAAATTACACCACTCTATTTATATATCCACACTTCTTGGACTTCCACTTAATGCTATGGCTGGCGGACTTGGTATAACCGTCCAAAGTAGTTCGGTTGGAGGTAATGCCGCAACAGGACATGCTTTGGCAGAAGATGCTTCAGCAATGTGGTACAACCCAGCTTTACTATCGTCGATGAACGGGATCCAGATAAATGGCGGTATTGCCATTGTCAATACAGAGTTAAACTTAACCGATACGGGGAGCACAACTCCAGCTGCATTTGGGAATGGGCAAGTCGATGGGGGAGCAAATGGAATGGTTGATCCCGGTGGAACTTCTGTCACCCCTAGTTTGTTTTACAAACGTGACTTATCAGCTCGCAATATGGCTTTTGGTCTTGGTATCAACGTCCCTTTTGGCGTCGCCACGGAATATGATGATGATAGTTTTACTCGTTATGAAGCCGTAGAATCACATCTGCAAACCGTTAATATCAACCCTGCTTTATCATGGCGTGTGAATGATAAGTTTGATGTTGGAGCGGGTGTTAGTATCCAAGTAGGTAAGGCTACGTTAACAAAAGCTGTTGATTCTGCTGCTGCTTGTTTAACTTTACAAGCAAGAGTTAATCCTGCCATTGATTGTACCGGAAACGGACTTGGCGTAGCAAATTTATCAGACCAGAGCCTAGATAGCAGCGTATCGATTGAAGCGGATGGTGTTGGTTATGGAGCTAATATTGGTGGTGTTTACCATCCTAATAATTCAACGACCTTATCATTAGGGTTACGATCTGCCGTAAATTATGACTTGGAAGGTGAGGCTGACTTTGATCTCAATTCCACGCTAGTATCTACTGCTGGAGCAGCAGTTGGTCTTGCTGGCTTAACTGACCAAGATGCAGAGTCCGCCTTAAAGTTACCAGCGTCTGCTTCATTGGCATTTGCAAAAAATGTATCTGAGAAATTAGCTGTGCATGGTGATATGACATGGACGCAATGGTCATCCGTACCTGAAATACGGATCAAATTTCCTGATACAGCACGCACAGATTCTGTTACCAATGTTCAATGGAATGATACAACGCGCGTTGGTTTAGGGATGACTTATAAAATGAACCCAAAGACGACTCTCAGAACGGGAGTTGCTTTTGACCCGACTCCAACTCCGGATGCTGAACATCGAACACCTCGTGCCCCGAGTTCTGATAATCTGTGGTTGTCAGGTGGTATATCGCATCAAATGAATAAGCAGGTGGGCGTCGATGTTAGCCTTTCAGTGGTGCGTCCTGAAGATGCAACCGTTAATTATACGGGTGATACGGGTTACACAACACGCGGTGAAATGGACTCGGCTGTATATGTAGGTGCTGTATCGCTTAATTATCATTTCTAAGCTTATATATGGGTCTCACTAGTAATGAGGTTCGTATCAAAAAGGCTTTTTCGACCTAAATCGAAGAGGCTTTTTTATTGGTGAGTACAATATTCTTAGCAGTGGGTTGCTTTTTATACGTGTTTCTAGATTCGCTTTTGGTTTTTAAAACGGTAGAAAAGCCTTGGGCATCTTGGGTTGGAATGAATATGACAACATGAACTTGTTGCCATATCTCAGTTTAGTTGACCAATATCGAGGAATATGTATTTTCTTTTGATGTTTGGATGCTTTCTATCTAATAGATTTGCTAGTACGTACTATATTAGTGAGAATAGAAATACTAATAAATGGCTATGCAATGCCGTTTAGAAAAAGACGTTTATGACGTTTTGATTAATATTTAGTCAATTTTTCATCATAATATGCTGGGGTATTTCTCGTATCCCATCGTTGAGTAATACTAGGAGAATCATACATGAAACCTTCAATTATCTTTGTTGCAGGTATTTTCGCAGGTTGGATTATCGAATGGCTGTTTTATATGCTGATCGTACGTCGCAAAAATAAAAAATTAGAAGCTCTAGCAAAAGCTAAAGCAGCAGAAGCTAAAGCAGCAGAAGCTAAAGCAGCAGAAGCTAAAGCAGCAGAAGCTAAAGCGGCAGAAGCTAAAGCGGCAGAAGCTAAAGCAGCAGAAGCTAAAGCAGCAGAAGCTAAAGCAGCAGAAGCTAAAGCAGCAGAAGCTAAAGAAGTTAAGGCAACAGAAACTGTTCAGAGCTCTGAGTCTGAGGAAGCGCCGACTTTTGATGATTTAAGTAAGTTAAAAGGTGTTGGCCCTAAAATTGCCGAGTCACTGATGGAAGTAAATGTTACTTCTTATTCCCAGTTGGCAGAAATGTCTGGAGACGATATTGTAGAAAAACTCGAGCTTGCGGAAGTAAAAATTGTAAATCGTGCGAAGTTAGATGATTTACAAGCACAAGCTAAACTGGCTGCAGCTGGAAAGTGGGATGAGCTGGAAACTTTGAAGCAAACTCTTTAGCTCCCCATCTTAAAGTATCTTAGGCTATATCAGTCATTGCGTGGTGATATGGCTTTTCAACACAGTTATTCTTTATTTCTTTCAGGTAATCCCTTATCTTGCAATCACTGTAAATTGACGAGAATCTTGTTGTCCATCCTCGTCAACTAGCGTGAGCTTATGTTCTCCAGGCTTAATCCATAATGCCATTTCGTGAAAAGTTTGCGTACTTCCAAGATAGGATTCATTAAGATGCCAGTAGATGTTTTTCTCTGGAGAGCTATGATTCGCGCGAAAAACGGTTTTGCTGGCTTTACCATCAATATCAATAGGAATGTAAATCTGTGTATGTTTGCCTGGATACTGAATGTGTAAGCCTGATTGTCTATGGATAACAAGGTTGTTGGATTGACAATCTGCTCTGAATGGGGGGAGCGTTTGATAGTTTGGTGCATGTTGTTGATAATAATAAGCCTGGTTAGGAGGTAGTAAAAACCAGCTTTTACTTTGCATATTAGCAACGGACTCACAGCCATTATGTACTTGAAATTGTCCCTGTTGATCGAGATGGATAACACGATGATAGGGACTAATGCGCTCAAAGAAACTACTGACCGGAATATCATAGGTTTTAGTTTTACATTGGTTGGCCGCAAGGAAGCCATCATTTTCACAAATAGCAATTTTCTTCATCTGCCATTCGGGTTTCTTAAACCAGTCATCTTGGTGGGGTAATATATCAAAGAGAGAAAAGAGTATAGGGGCAGCAATATTTACCCCTGTCAGCCCTGCGACACCTTGTCCATTGGCATTTCCTGTCCACACACCGATGGTATAATCAGGGGTCGTGCCTATTGCCCATGCATCTCTCTGTCCGAAACTGGTGCCTGTTTTCCAAGCAATCTTTTGCGTGCTGGTAAATTTCTTCCAAAAACCTTCTGTACCTGGTCGAGAGACCTCTAACAAGGTATTGAGTGTCATCCATGCACTAGCAATACTTAAATCTACAGCCTTGCCAGCGTTGGTCGTTTTTGTTTGTTGGCGAACATGGGCTTGACGCCAATGATAGGCCTGTTGATTGCTTGTTTGATTGGCCAAGAAAGCAAGATTGGCATACATATTGGTGAGATCCCATAGGGTTCCTTCCGAGCCGCCTAGGATTAACGGTAAACCATAATTCTCCGGACGTCGGTGTAGGGTGGTCATCCCCATGTTTTGTAGTTTATCCAGAAAACGTGCTACACCATAACGACTCAGCATATTCGCTGCCGGGATATTGAGAGAGCTTGCTAAAGCAGATTTGGCACGTACGACGCCGCGATAGCCGCGATCATAGTTCTGAGGACGAAAACCGGCATACCGTACAGGAACATCAACAACTAAGGTTTCCGGCAGGATTTCTCCGTCTTCGATCATGTAGGCAAAGAGGAAAGGTTTGAGTGTGCTGCCTGTGCTACGCGGGCGACGAATCAAATCAATTGCATGACCATGCTCCCCCGTTTGCTGGTCACTGGCATTACCTACATAGGCTATGACTTCAAAGGTTTTATTATTGATGATCAGAGCTGCTTGATTATGAATGCCTGCTAACGCCAGTCTTTCCGCATAACGTCCGATCACTTCATTAGCTGCTTTTTGATGCGTATACTTGAGTGTGGTGGACATACGTTGCTGCTTGGTTATTTTGTTCAACGTATCAAGCAGGTGGGGGGCTAATCGAGGTAATTCCTTAGGTTTATGTGGAAGAGGTTCGCTGATCGCAAGTGAATAATCTAAATTCGTGATGATCTTTTTGTCGCGCAAACGTTGCAGGAGACGATTACGTTTTTTTAGTAATACTTTTTGACCACGTCCAGGGTGAATCAAGCCAGGGCTATTGGGGAGTACAGCAAGCATAGCGCTTTCAGCCCATGAGAGTTGCGCAGGACTACGACCAAAGTATCGCCAAGCTGCCGCTTCCACGCCGACTACATTGCCACCAAACGGTGCATGGCTAGCATAGAGGCGTAAGATATCGTTTTTACCAAGTCTGATTTCCAAACGCGTGGCCAAGATGATTTCTTTGATTTTTTCAAAAAAAGTACGGGGTGGGTTGTTTTTTGAAAGGCGAATAACCTGCATAGTAAGCGTACTAGCGCCACTCTTGATACTGGCATGTTTGAGGTTCAACCAAGTAGCACGCATTAAAGCGAAAGGGTCAATGCCTGGATGCTTATAAAAACGCTTATCTTCGAACTGGATAAGGCTTTGAGAAAATTTATCAGGAAGGGTTTCGATTAAAGGGAAGCGCCACTGTTGATCTGAGGCAATATGTGCTCCTAATAACTCGCCATTACTGGCAAAAATGATGCTCGAATAAGATGCATTAAAAAGTTTTTTTGGTAAACTGTCTGCGTACCACAATATCAGTCCCCCGAAGATGAAAAAGATGAGAAGCCATCGAGACTTAGGCTTGATTTTGTTTATCCCTTTTTTTAAACATTTCATAGTGTTTTTCGTCATGAAGCAAAATATTGAACCTATTGTTCAGGTTGGTGATCTGATCATATGTTCCTAAATCTGCGAGTAGACTTTACTATGAATCTAGTACGACCAATAGCTGTTCTTTCTTTGATGCTGTCTGTTTCAGCCTGTAATACAGAAGAACTTATTAGTTCTAATGCTTCTTTTCGTTGTGAGATTCCTTCGGAGGTACAACAAGCTATGCTGAGTCGCGTAAATTTTTATCGCGAACAAACGGTGAACTGTGGTGGTCAAATATTTAATGGAGCACCAGCGCTCACCTGGAATTCACAGCTGGAAGCGGCTGCACAAGTCCATGCGAATGATATGGCGAAATATGATTTCTTTTCTCATGTAGGATCCGATGGTAGCGATGGCGCGCTGCGCATAGAAGACCAAAACTATAATTGGGTTGCTTGGGGAGAAAACTTGGCAAGTGGAGCTGAATCAACAAAGCAAGCTGTTGATCGTCTAATTAATAGCCCGGAACATTGTGTGAATATCATGGAGTCTGGTTTTGCAGAACTGGGTGGGGCATGTGCTCAAAATGCTGATAGCTACTTCGGAACGTATTATGTTCAAGTGTTTGGTGATCGCTAAGTTTTACAAAGTCGTATTCTGCTAAGGTTTTTACGATCATATTGTTATCAATGTCGTCAGTATTTCAACAGAGGCAGGGGTCTTGTGCGTTAATCCTGTTTGAGAAAATATGAGAGGGGGATCTTTGATCATGTCTGTGTCTTCTTTTTAAAACGTATGTGATATTAAATAAGCAAGCAAAAAAAAACTCCAACATATCAAGTATGTTGGAGTGTATTGGCATCAGCCAAATTTGCGCTTAGTGGGGTTATAATAATTAGTTATTAAATGCTCTGTAACCAATATTGAGGAAGTAGTTCACCACTGTGTCAAACCACTTGCCTCAAAGCCCTTTGTATATTGGTTACCTCACTGCCCCCCTGTTGATCATTATTTTGAGCATAAATTCTCTAGCATCGTAAGTCTCTTGTTGCTTATTCGTTGTATTTCTTGTGGGAAATAATCCCTTTCTGTGCGAAATATCTACTAATTTTCCGGCGTTGTCAAATGTTTATATAGAAAGTTATTAGGTTGTTTACTATCAACATAGTAATAATGTCAGTACTATATAAAGGGGCGCGAGTACAAGTTATAACTATCCTGTGGTAATATTTACCACCAATCCGTTTAGATACTAAATATAAAGAAGCCTTAGGTGAAATTAGCTCCAACAAAAGCGGTTATCATTGCTATACGAAAAATCTTGCGTGGATTGGTGCGTTTTGCATTGAATTTTCGTATGGCCTATCCACAAATGGCTGAATTATTGAAAAGTGTTTATGTTGAAGTGGCGGAGGATGAATTTTCTTTACCTAAAAAAGTGCAAACAGACTCCAGATTGAGTTTGTTAACGGGGATATACCGCAAAGACATAAAGCGTATTCGTGAACAAAGAAAGGATGATGATGAAATGCCTTTTAGCGTGAATGTTGGTGGAAAATTAGTGTCACGATGGACGAGTGTTAAGGAATATCAAGATGAACAGGGGAATCCTCGGCAACTTCCATTGAAAAGCACCTCGGGTGTGAGTTTTGCAAAACTGGTTAAAGATATATGTAAGCAAGATATTCGACCTAATGTTATTCTTGACGAATGGCTTGATTTAGGGGTCATATCTTTGGTTAATAAAGATTTTGTGAAATTAAACCAGCAGGCGTTTATTCCATCGAAAGGAAATGATGAAAAAGTCTTCTTTCTAGGGCATAACCTCTCAGACCATCTATCTGCTGCTACACATAATGTAATAGGTGAGCAACCACCATTTTTTGAACGATGTGTTTACTACGATGGCTTAAGCGAAGAATCTGTTGCTGAATTGAAGGCGTTAATCGAAGAAAAAGGTATGGAAACGTTACTTGCGGTAAATGACGTTGCGATGAAATTGAAAACGCAAGATATAGCACGTCCATCTCCTGAAAAACATCGATTAGATATTGGCTTATATATGTTTCATGAAGGTGAGCAGAAAAAAAGTGATCAGGGGATTAAGGGGTAGACGTTATCATGTTTTTTAATAAAGCTTTAGTGGGTCTTTTTTTCGTTTTATTGCTTATGGCCTGCTCCCCAGATGATGATCGTGTGGCTGATGGCATTGGTGGTACGGGAATTAGTATGGGGCGTGTTACTGCTTTTGGAAGTATCTACGTGAATGGTGTGAAATATGAAACAGATACGAGCAACTTCATCAGAGACCGAGAATCAGGGCAATTACAAGAAGATTTTAATATCGGTGAATTCGTTTATATTCGCGGGGATGTTAGTGAGGATAAAGTGACTGGTATTGCACAGGATGTCATTTTTTCTGACATTATGGAGGGGGCAATTACTGCTATTGATACGACCAGTGTTGATCAATCTATAGAAATATTGTCATATAAAGTGAATATTTCTGCCATGACTCTATTTCATGGAGTGGCTTTCAGTGATTTACAAATTGGAAATGTCGTTGAAGTTTCAGGTTTTAATCAATCCCATGGTGAGATCGATGCCTTAACAATCCGTTTTGTGAATCCGGTTTTACAACCAGGTGAAGAAATAGAACTCGAAGGTAACATTTCCAATCTTGATATAGTGAATAAAACATTCTCAATTAATACGCTTAACATTGATTACTCTGTCGCTGCATTTGAAAATTTAGTGGAAGGTGAGTTATTTGATGGGTTGCTACTTACGGTTGTTAGTGATCAATCGCCAATCAATAATATATTAAGTGCAAAAACGGTACTTGTTGAAGAGCAATTGGCCGTTGAAGGTGTTGCTCTTTCTCTGTCTGGGCGCATCTCGGAAGTATCATCAAATGTTTTTGTTGTTAATGGTGTGGAAATTATTATTTCGGATACAACGGAGTTTATTAATAGTGTGCAAAGTGATTTAGCAGAAGATGTTGAAGCCAAAGTGACGGGGGTTATAAATGCTAACAATCAGTTGGTAGCAACTACCATTGAGGCATTTACCTTCGATTCTGAGATTACTTTAGAAGGCTTTGTTCAGTCAGTAAATCCAGATACGCAAACATTCGAGTTATTTAACCAAGTATTTGGGGTGTCACATTTAACGATCTATCAAGACTTAACAAATAATGCAGGAGTAACCTTTAACTTTGGTGATTTGTTGGTTGGAGACTTTGTGAAAATTGTCGGAGTAGTAAAGGATGGCATAAACACCGCTCTTTTAGTCAGTAGAAGTGAGCCAAAGCAGGTGTTTTCATTTAGGTCAGTGGTTTCATCCGTTAACCCTGATACCTTAGAGTTAAAGCTTTCCGCGATTGATGTTCAATTGGATGACTCGATGAGTTTACTAGATTCATCGAATGAAGAGGTGTCTATTAGTTCCTTTCTGAATTTATTAGATGCGGGGACTTCCTATGTGATCGTGAAAGGTGAGTTCGAAGGAATGATATTTATCATCACAAATATTGAGTTGGTTTCTGAAGAGGTTTCATCATCTGACAGCGGCAACAGCGGCAACAGCGGCAACAGCGGCAACAGCGGCAATAACGGCAATAACGGCAATAACGGCAATAACGGTAGGTGATTAGGTCAAAAGATAATTACCGCGTGTGACCTTTGTAGTGTATAATCCGCTCCCCATTTCGCCACTGTAGGCACGATTATGTCCGACGCTGATAACACCACACGCTTTGATAGCTTTGGGCTTTCGAAACCACTACTCCAAGCACTGAATGATCTTGGCTATGAAACGCCATCCTCTATTCAGGAAGCGTGTATTCCCAAGTTGCTAGCTGGCAATGACATTATTGGGCAAGCTCAGACCGGCACAGGTAAGACGGCAGCTTTTGCTTTACCACTTCTAGATAATATTGATCTGAAGTTGCGAGTCCCACAGCTCTTGATATTGGCTCCTACACGCGAGTTAGCGATTCAAGTCGCTGAGGCGGTTCAGTCTTACGCGCGTCACTTGAAAGGTTTTAAGGTTTTGCCGATCTATGGTGGACAAGCTTATGGCTTACAACTTAAACCTCTTCGCCAAGGAGTGCATGTCGTTGTCGGTACACCTGGACGGGTTATGGATCATATTGATCGAGGTACATTGCAACTCGATTCTTTGAAGGCTTTGGTTCTTGATGAAGCAGATGAAATGCTGCGTATGGGATTCATCGATGATGTGAAATGGGTCATGGAACGTTTGCCTAAAGAGCGTCAAATTGCGTTGTTTTCGGCAACAATGCCAGATGTTATTCGTCAGGTTGCTGAGAAGTTCCTCAGAGAGCCTGAAATCGTTAAAATTAAAACCAAGACAACGACAGCAACAACTATCCGTCAACGCTACTGGCAGGTGAGTGGTGTTAATAAGCTGGATGCTTTAACGCGTATCTTGGAAGTTGAAGAATTTGATGCGTTGATCATTTTTGTACGAACTAAGAATGCAACGGTTGAACTGGCTGATAAGTTATCGGCACGGGGGTTCAATGCTGCGGCGATTAATGGGGATATTCAGCAACAACAACGCGAACGAACAATCACCCAGCTTAAAAACAAAAAAATTGATATCTTGATTGCCACCGATGTGGCTGCTCGTGGCTTGGATGTAGAGCGTATCAGTCATGTTGTGAATTTTGATATTCCTTATGACCCAGAGTCGTATGTTCACCGAATTGGTAGAACAGGGCGTGCTGGTCGTAAAGGTGACGCGATTCTCTTTATATCGCCACGTGAAAAACGTATGCTGAAAACGATTGAGCGCGTTACGCGACAAACGATTGAGCCGATGCAGCTACCTTCTGCGAAAAATATCAATGAGCGACGTGTTAATTCATTCAAGCAAAAAATTACCGATACATTAATTAATGATGATGTTTCGATGTTTCAGAAGATTCTTGAGGAGTACCAAACCGAATCTGAAAGTGATATTTTGATGATTGCTGCGGCATTAGCAAAAATGGCACAAGGCACAGAGCCGCTTTTGGTCTCTGAAAAGCCTCAACGCAATCAGGAAAAGAGAGATCGTCCTGAGCGTGAAAAAGGTGAGCGGGGTGATCGTCCAGAAAGACGTCGCAAATTCAGTATGAAAGCTGAAAAGTTAAAAGCTTTCCCCGAAATTGATATGTGTCGTTATCGTTTAGCTGTTGGTCATGATGATCAGGTTAAGCCAGGAAATATCGTTGGCGCAATTTCTAATGAAGCTGAGATTGAAAGTTGTTATATCGGTGCTATCGAGATATTTGATAATTTTTCAACGATTGATTTGCCGGATGGCATGCCAAAAGAAACATTTCAGGCTTTAAAAAACGTTTGGGTTTGCAAGAAAAAACTGAATATCGAAGAACTCACTGAAGCCAATGCTAATTTCTCCGAACAATCTTCAGAACGTCGACCTCCTAAAAAAGGTGGAAGAGGAAAGCCTAGCGGTGGCAGACCAAGACGACGCGAAAATAGAAAATAATTTAAGCAAACTTATGGTTGGCTAAATCATAAGTTGCAGTGTGCTACTCATATTACGCTTGTTTCGGTCTAATAATGGATAGTGTGAGTAGCTATAAAAATGATCAAAACAAAAATTTGTTCCGAAAGACGGGGAACATTATGCTGCGCATGTTTTTTTAAAATACCTCTTTCTTAACCATTGCGAATACTTATTTATGTGGTTCAAAAACTTATATTTTTTTACTTTAGACGATGATTTTTCTTTAGATGTTGATGCCTTAGACGAGGCCTTAGCAGAAAAGTCGTTTAAGCCGTGCGGGGCTACTCAGCGTGAATCTATGGGCTGGGCTCCACCCTTGGGTAAAAATACTGATGCATTTGTTCATGCGGTGTCCGGTTATTTACTCATTAGTTTGATGCGACAGGAAAGAATCCTGCCATCGTCGGTGGTTAGAGAGGCGCTTGAAGAAAAAGTTGAACAAATTCAAGTTGACGAAGACCGTAAGGTTTCTGGAAAAGAGAAAAAAGATCTTCGTGAAGCGATTGAGTTTGAGCTTTTGCCAAGAGCGTTCACTCGAACATCACAAATGGATGCGTGGATTGATCTAAAAGGGAATCGTTTGGTTATTAATACCTCATCGTCTAAACGTGCTGAAGATATTTCAACGTTATTACGTAAATCTGTGGGGAGTCTCCCAACAAGTTTGCCAGATACTGAAATCAGTGTTGCTGCATCCATGGGTAAATGGTTGCAAGATGGTGTGGCTCCAGATCCGTTTCTTATCGGCAGAGAATGTGAACTTAAATCTGAGCAAGAAGAGGGAGGGGTCGTTAGTTTCCGCAAACATGAATTGCAAATGGATGAGGTCACTTCACATCTGGGCTTGGGTAAGACTGCCTCAAAAATGGAATTACAATGGGATGATAAAATTCAGTTTGTACTGACCCACGAGTACCAACTTAAAAAGTTACGTTTCATGGATGTTTTAGAAGAGCAGATGCAAGACAGTGATCCACAAAGTCATGCTGAAAGACTCGATATTGAATTTGCTTTAATGACGGGTGAGGTGTCTAATCTATTAAATGATTTGCACCGTGTTCTGGGGTAATCATGCCGCGCTCTTTGCTGACATACGGAATTGATATCTACTCTAGGTTTCTATTTGGTATTCTGTAGCACCTGAAAAATAAATAGGGATAAGTACAATGAAATTGACCCATGTTTTCCTTTTAGCACTATTCACTCAATCTGCTTTTGCTGATTCAACGCCAACAACTCAGCCTGATAAAAAAGTTATCGGTTATTTGGGGCTTGGGGTTGACGTGGTTAGTCCGCAGTTACGGGCTGTATTGCCAAAGAATATTCCTGCTGATCAAGGCATCGTCGTGACGAGCTTTTCAAAAATCTCCCCTGCAGCAGAGGAGGGGCTTAAGGTACACGATGTGCTTCTTGCCTATGATAATAAACCGATTAGCGATCCAGCTGCATTTATTCAGTGGATTCGAGATGATCAACCCAAAACCGATGTTGTACTTAAGGTTGTACGTCAAGGAAAAGAGAAAACGCTGAATATTGAAATAGGCTCACAACCTGCTGTTGTAGAGTCAGTTAAAGCACAAGCTTCTCGGCCAATGATGCCGTCAATGGGACAGCAGCAGAGAATGACAGGATATCCTGTTCCCGGTTATACCGTACAACCTCCTGTTGGCTACCCTCCTGTTCAGATGTATCCACCGGCTACCCAGCAGATAATGCCCATGGCTCCTCAAAGTACGCCAGCTGTAGCTCCTCCAGGGAAAGATTATGAGGGTTTGGCCATTCGAAAAATTGGGCAAGATATTTATGAAGCGTCAATTGGTTTTGTCGATTCATCAGGGCAGAAACAGCGTCGTGCTTATAAAGGCAATCGCCAGCAATTATATGCACAGGTCTTGAACGCAAAAGATTTACCCCAAGCAACTCGTCAACAGTTGTTATTTGCAATTGGCCCTCGTCAGCAGCAGCAAAATAATAACTTCTTTGGTATGCCAATGAACGGTTTTACACCCAATAAATGGTTGAACGGCTGGCGTTAATAAGGGCTAGTAAATGATTAAAAAGGGTTCGTAGCTATTTCAGTTGCGAACCCTTTTTTTAGATAGCGTGTCAATTAATCGAGTTCGATGATTCCATCAATTTCAACTTCTGCTCCTTTGGGAAGCGCAGCAACACCAATTGCAGCACGAGCTGGGTAAGGTTGTTCAAAAAACTCTGCCATCACTTCATTAATGGTTTGAAAATTTCCAAGGTCTGTTAAAAAGATATTTACCTTGGAAAAATCGTTCATAGTTGCACCAGCTGCTTCAGCTACGGCTTTTAAATTAGTGAACACCTGACGTGTCTGTTCGGCAATATCACCCGTCGTTAATTCCATCGTTTTAGGGATCAGGGGGATTTGCCCCGAAAAATAAATCGTTTTTCCTGATTGTACGGCTTGAGAGTAGGTGCCGATGGCCTGAGGGGCCTTGTCTGTGGCAATAATTTTTCTGCTCATGGGGAATTCTCGATGATTGTTCGTAAAAAATGCTATGCATGAAGGATACCCGCTTAAGGGGTATTCTGGAAGATGGGGAGAGATGCTTCTTTAGAATGAATTTCTATGAACCGCGGGAGGCTAGTATGTCGTAGGTCCTGATCACTTCTTTGACAGCAGACTCATGCTTGATCTCAGTGATTAGATCATGCAATTGCACACTATCCTTTACATTGATGATGAGCTGCATGACTTTAGTATTACCATCGCCGCTGATATTTAAGTCTTCAATATTAATAGAAAAATCACGAATAATATTCGTAATCGCAAAAAGTACGCCTACTTCATTGTTGGTTTGAATTTGAATGGGTACGGAGAATGTTTGTGTATTTTCGTTTGCCCACGATAAGGTTAACGGTTCTTGTGACTTGGTGTAATTGAGCATGGGGCAATTAGCACGATGAACTTCTAGACCTTTATTGCTTAGGTTACCTACAATAGTGTCATCAGGAATAGGGTGGCAACAGCGTGAAATACTAACAACTAAGCCTTGCGTGCCTTTAATAAGGATAGCTTGGTCATGATTCTCCGGAATAGTTTTTAAGCCAGCATTGTTGAGTAGTCGTCTAGCTATAATTTTTGAACACTGGTCGCCTTTAGCAATGGCGGTGAATAACGATTCTTCGTCAGGAAACTCTAAAGTGTCCAGAACCTGTTGTTTGCTGTTAGGTGTAATATTCGATAAGTCGAGGCCAAAGGGTTTGATTGAGCTATTGAGAATGTTGCGACCAAGATCGATGAACTCATCTTCTTTTTGGGAGTTTAGCCAGTGTCGAATTGCAGAGCGTGCTTTACCTGTTACCACAAAGTTTAGCCAAGATGGGTGGGGTCTTGCATCCAGATTGGTAATAATTTCAACACTTGCCCCATCGTGTAATTGCGCATTTAGAGCAGCAGGTCTCCCATCAATAATCGCCCCAACGCAGTGTTGGCCAATATCAGAATGAATAGAGTAGGCAAAATCTACGGGAGTGGCACCATTTCTGAGTACTCTGGAATCTCCCTTGGGAGTGGTAACAGAAACTTCTGTAAAGAAAAAGTCGGCCTTCATATCCGCCAAGAACTCATCTGGATTTATGGTAGCCTGCTCAATTTCTCGAACCTGCTCTAACCAGTTAGAAAGTCGCTTCTGTGCCATATTAACGACTTTTTTATCATTTGCTAAGTGTGGGTAGCGCCGTTCTGCAGTAATGCCATATTGTGCAACTTGAAACATTTCTTCACTTTGTATGGTAAAGCGGATGAGTTCCTTTTCTCTAGTAATGACAATGGTTTCTAAGGCTTGATAGCCGTATACCTTGGGTACAGAGATGAAATCTTTGAATGTTCCAATTTTTCGTCTGAAGGTTTGGTGGACGATCCCTAGAACACGATAACAGTCAAGATTGTTACGAGTAACGATACGGTAATGGTAGCTTAAATTACTTGAGCGGAATCTTTTATCAGCGCTTCTAGATCTTTCTGCAGAATAAATCCGGTAGAGGTTTTTATTCCAAGGGAATATATTTCCGATGATATTTTCATCTTCAATCAGTTTTTGTATATGCTTTTCGTGCTTATCGAGTGCGGCTTTTTTTTCTTCGTAACAGGATTTCCACCAGTTTTCCAGAATTTGGCTGCGGAATGGGTATAAGCATTGAAAGGCATTAAGTTGCAGATCACGACGTATAGCGTTCATTCCCATGCGTCTTGCTAGTGGCACATGGATGTCCAGGGTTTCTTTAGCAATTCGTCGTTGTTTTGCGGGGGGCATGCTACCTAGGGTGCGGACATTGTGTAGGCGATCAGCAAGTTTAATCAGTATGACTCGATAGTCTTCAATCATCGCGTGCATCATTTTCTGAAAGCTTGCGATGCCAGCCTCTTGCTTATTTTTGTATTTTTCTTGACTAAGTTTGGTGACTCCTTCTACGAGGTGCCCAACAGTAGATCCGAAATGAGCAACAATATCATCATAAGTGTATGTGGTATCTTCGATGACATCATGGAGGAGCGCTGCACACACAGTGTCCGCATCTAAGTGCATATCGGCCAGAATGCGTGCTACTTCTATAGGGTGTGTGATGTAGGGTTCGCCCGATTTCCTGCGAATACCGTCATGTGCTTCTGCTGCGAGCATGAAAGCATCATAAACTTTTTTTACGTCATCATCTGACATATATCGTTCAACAATGCAGCATAGGTCTACCATTCGAAAAGTGATTCTTTGTTCATTCATTCGTGTATCAGGCAATACTGTTATCGGCATTTGCATATCAAATTATTGTTAAGTATTTTAATGCATATTCGATGGCGAATGACGTAAGAATATTTTGTTAAACGTAAGTATGAAATTGTGTTCTTCATACCCGTGTTTACAGAAGAAACTTTAGTACGATGAAACCTCAGGGGTAATCACCGGTAATTGTGGAGCTTCTACTTCCTGAACATTTTCAGCAATTTCTCGTAATGCAATAACCGTTGGCTTGTCATTTTCTTCTTCGACAAGCGGCTGTGCACCTTGAGCAATAGAGCGAGCACGTTTAGATGCCTCTAAGACAAGTGAAAAACGGCTGTAAGTGTGTTCAAGACAATCTTCTACAGTAATGCGAGCCATCAAATATTCCTTAAAAAAATCAATTTATCTATTGTTTACGATCATTAGGAGGGGTAACTCCGAGAGCAAATAATAGAATTTATGTCAGTTATAAGTATATAGTCAGTGCTGTCTAAAAAACAGTGTTATATTTATCATGAGTTGATATTCACCAGTGTTAAGTACAAAATCACTAATTTTTTATGGATTGACCTCTCAATGTTTCTAAAAAAGTATCAAGGCGAGACAGATTACTTTCATGGTAAAGAAGAATGTACCGGTGTATTGCTTGTAAATCTTGGCACGCCCGATGCACCTGACCGAAAATCGGTTAAACGTTATCTAGCTGAGTTTCTAGGAGACCCTAGAGTCGTTGAAATTCCCCGTCCTATTTGGTTAATGATTTTACATGGAATTATCCTTAATAAGCGTCCGCCTATTACTGCAAAACTGTATGAATCAGTTTGGATGGATGAGGGTTCTCCTTTATTGGTGTATTCGCAGCGTCAGCAAGTGAAACTACAGGATGTTTTGCAAAGGCAATTCGCAGGTCCTGTCGAAACAGAGATTGCTATGCGCTATGGGAATCCATCAATCTCTAAAGGGCTACAAAAACTAAAGGCTAAAGGAGCGCGTCGTATTTTGGTGTTGCCACTTTATCCACAGTATTCAGCAGCCACGACAGCTACTGTATTCGATGCAGTTAGCAATGTACTTAAACGCTGGCGTTGGATACCAGAGCTGCGTTTCATCAATCATTATCATGATCATCCTCAATACATCAATGCTCTAGCGGATAGTGTTGAGCAACATTGGCGAGAACATGGGCGTGGTCGCTATATGATTATGTCTTTTCATGGCTTACCGCAACGTAACCTTCATCAGGGCGACCCTTACCATTGTGAATGTTACAAAACGGCTCGCTTATTGGCTGACAAGCTGAATTTGAGCGATGATAATTGGATGTTGACCTTCCAGTCTCGTTTCGGTAAGGCTCAATGGCTACAGCCTTATACCGATAAGACATTAGAGAGTTTACCTAGCAAGGGAATTAAAAAAGTGGATGTTATTTGTCCCGGATTTTCTTCGGATTGTCTAGAAACACTCGAAGAAATTCAAGGAGAAAACCGTGAGGTTTTTGAAGGAGCTGGTGGGGAGTCTTACCACTATATCCCTGCTTTAAATGATAACGATAGTCATATTGAGTTGATGGCTGATTTGGTTAAGCAGCATACGCAAGGCTGGCCAGAAACTTCGGCGGACTGGAACGCGAATGTTGTTGATAAGAGGAATGTACAAAGCCAAGAGATTGCAAAGTCGAAAGGCGCAAAGTTATGAATTTTGGTCTAATTCTCATTGGTGATGAATTGCTAAATGGCTATCGGCAGGATAAGCATTTGTCAGCTGTGATTGAGAGACTTCAAGCAAAGAATTTATCGTTGAGTTGGGTAAAGATGATTGGTGATGATCATGAGATGCTCGTAAATACATTTAAAGATAGTTTTTCTTCAGATGATGTTGTTTTCAGTTTTGGAGGAATAGGTGCAACGCCCGATGACCTTACGCGAGCCTGTGTAGCTGAGGCCTGCGATGTGCCGTTGCAACTTCATGAAGAAGCTCAATCGCTGATTGAAGATCAATTTGGTGAGGCCTCCTATCCTAATCGCATTCTTATGGCGGAGTTACCGAAAGGGGCAAGGTTGATTCCCAATTCTATCAATCAAATTCCGGGGTTTTCAGTAAAGCAACATCATTTTGTACCAGGCTTTCCAAACATGGCTTGGCCAATGATTGAGTGGTTATTAGAGAATGAGTATTCAGCTTTATCAGGAGAAGTCGTTGTTTTAGAAAGGCGTTGGTTTATAAACGGACAGGTTGAAAGTAATTTACTGCCTATGATGAATGAGCTACTTCATTTGCATCAGGGGGTTAAGCTATCAAGCTTACCAAATACGGAGAAGCGTCATGTCATTGATTTTGGGATAAAAGGTGAGAAGAACATGCTTGAAAATGCATCCCGGTGGTTAGAGGATTACTTCGTGAAAAATAATATCGACCATGTAATTCAGAGGAAAGATATTTAGCTGTGTGTAATCCGCCCTTTGCTCGTCGTTTTTTAAAACCGAAATACTGGTTAACTTGGCTTGGTTTATTTTTTATGTTGTTACTATCAGTAATGCCTTTGGCAATAAGGCAATGGGTAGGGGGAATTATTGGACGTTTACTGCTCCATAGTAACGATAAGCGCAGAAATATTGCTAAAAAAAATCTAAGTATTGTCTTTCCGGATGACAATGAACAACAGATTAACGAACGTGTTGCTGAAAGTTTTTATTGGCAAGGTGTTGGTTTAGCAGAATATAGTTTGTTATTTTTTGCGAGTAAACGGCGCTTGTGTAAATATATCAAACTTGATGGTGTTGATAAGCTTGAGGAGGCAAATAGGCAGAAGCAAAATGCTGTACTACTATTGCTGCATAGCTCCATGCTTGATTTAGCACCGTTTGCTTTGGGTGATCGCTACACTGTGTATGGTTCATATAAGCCTGTTAAAAATGGACTATTGGATTGGTTTGTTAGAAGGGCGCGATGCAGGAGTGTTGCTTTCGTGGTTGCTCGGGAAGAGGGAATGATGAAGTTGGTTAAGTCACTTGTACCTGGTAGATTTCTTATCTTTTTGCCCGATGAAGATTTGGGTGAGAAACATGCCGACTTCGTTGATTTTTTCGGCGTACCAAAGGCGACTCTCAATACTCCTGCGCGAATTGCAAAAATGAAATCAGCAAAGTGCTTTCCGTGTTTCGCTTTTTTCGACAAGAAGGATCGGCAATATCACATTAAAGTTTCTCCAGAGATACAAGACTTTCCTGCTATAGATAGCCAAGAAAGTGCCAGTAAACTGAATAGTGCTTTGGAGGTCGCTATTTCTGAAGCTCCTGAGCAATACATGTGGAGCCTACAATACTTTAAGACTCGACCAAAGAATACTGATAGTGTTTATTAATCTTTAGTGAAAACTGGGTTCAATATTTCCTAAATTAGCGCAATGTAAAAATAAATATTACTATAA
>CACVAY010000101.1 GCA_902727985.1 uncultured Thiotrichaceae bacterium
ATTGATCACCATCAGGATCAGAGTCATTCGCTAGTGGATGGATAGTAAGCACTTGGTTGTTTGGCCAGTTTGATAGCGTATCATTCTGGACAATCGGGGCAGCATTAGCACCAGAACTTCCGCCTGTGCCCGTACCACCTGTGCCCGTACCACCTGTGCCTGTACCGCCACCTGTGCCCGTACCGCCACCTGTGCCTGTACCACCACCTGTGCCTGTACCGCCGCCTGTGCCTGTACCACCACCTGTGCCTGTACCACCACCTGTGCCCGTACCGCCGCCTGTGCCTGTACCGCCGCCTGTGCCTGTGCCGCCGCCTGTGCCCGTACCACCACCTGTGCCTGTACCACCACCTGTGCCCGTATCACCACCTGTGCCTGTACCACCGCCTGTGCCTGTACCACCACCTGTGCCTGTACCACCGCCTGTGCCTGTACCACCACCTGTGCCTGTACCATTATCAGTTACGGTCACTGTGACAACTCCCGTACTCGTTACAAACCCATCGTCAATGGTGTAAATAAAGGTATCTGTACCAGTAAATCCAGCACCTGGTGTATACAAAATATTTCCATCCTGTATGCCCGTTGTTCCATTTATAGGGGCACCAATATTGACCACTGTTAAAACATTGTTATCAGCATCAGTATCATTAGCTAGCACATTGATCTCAACTGGAACACCGATAGTTGTTGTTGCTGTGTCAGGATTAGCAACCGGAGCTACATTGCTGGTCGCTGGTGGGGTGCCACCATTATCTCCTGGGACATCCCCCTGATTAATAACAGAGTTCCCAGCTGTTGTCTGATAAGTATCGACATAACGATTATGCTGCACGCGATTTCTCAACGCTCGCCTCACCCATAGAGGCTCACCTTGGACAACTTCAGTTTTCCACTGAACCCCCTTGGCAATCGGCGGCTGAGGCACTTTTACATGTTGATACTCTGTGCGATATGCTGTCTTATATGCATCTTTATAGACGGTTTTAAAGCCCTCTTTACAAGCTCCATCCTCTGTCACGTACTCAATGTCTACACGACGATTTCTGTGGCGACTGTCTGGCGTATTAGGATATTTCGGCTGTGTTTCACCCAAGCCACGTGCAAGCAATTCTGCTGAATCAAAGCCACGTCCCAACATATAACGTTTCACTGCTCTGGCACGCTTTTCAGACAAGACCTGATTATGGGCAATCGTTCCCACATCACAAGTATTACCTGTGATACGCACATTCCCCTGATAACCCGTTCTACGCATTTGTGCGACAACCTTCTGTAGGCGCGTTTTTGCTGACGGTAACAACTTAGCGCTATTCGGCTTAAAGAAAGTATCGCTTCCTAACTCAACTGTAGACTTAACAAGCTGACACGCTCTAACTTTAACTGCCTTCTTATATTGTTGTTTGTAAGGAACTTTGATGGCCTTCTTAACATACTGTGGCTTAACCGTTGCGACATTCACACCTGGTCTTTCAACGCGAACACGGCGTGTTTGTGTTGCATTCTGATAGACATCAGACCCAAAATCATAACGGTAACTGAGATTACCGCGTGTATCTGAATCATCTTTGCCATACCCACCTTCTTTCCTACTTGCAGCAACATCTAAAGACACACTATGCGGACTTCCTGTAAAGAACTTCTCGACTCCTCCCGACAATGTCACTTTGTGCGGTTTATCTTCATTAAGACCACGCTCATTATCCCATGCATAGTCCAGACCACCTCTTACACGAACATCAGAACCCGGAAGGAATTTACCGACACTAGCACCTACATTGTATTCATAGGCTTTATCGAAAATATCGAGAGGCAGGAAATCATTGGTCTTACCAACCACACGCTTGTCTGACAAGCCCTTCCCAACATATGCCTCCCAGAAGCCCGCATCGACTTCCTGACCGTAACCAACCGTTACTTTGTCGTTATCATTAGTATCTCGATCATACGCACCAAAAACCTTGTTAACTCGAAGAGGGCGTCCCTGCTCATCACGAGCTACCCAATGATGATTCAACTGCACTCCCCCCGCATTTATACCTTTATCATCGCCACTAACATCGAAACCTGCCCACAGATCCCCTGATGTTGAAGCCTCTTTTGATTCAGTAAAAACATGTGACACATCTGCCGTCCCATCAAACTCTGTATCGATACCTATACCAACACGTGTTCTCCCACCTACATATTCATGGCTTAAGCTATTCACTTCACGAAAGTCATCTTTATGTACGTTGTTCGCTACTTGCCCTTGCGGTGCTGCTACCGCTGTAATCGACGCTGAGGAGCACAGTAATACGGGTAAAAGAAGCCAATGTTGTGATTTTGTTATTTTGGCAGTCATAATCATTATCTCTTCAAGCTGTTGTTTGGTAATTCAACCAATGGCTTCATGTTTTTTATCCACGTTTCCCACCGATAGAATGATTAAGACAATGATAAATTTTTCTACTATTTGAGACAGGCCCAACTATCCGCTTATAAATACTACTGATACCGCTCTTCTGGTTTTCCCCACCGAATAAATATTAGCAAGGCCTTACAGACTTGTATTCCATAAAAAAACATCTAAGCTTCGAAAAAAATAATTCCTACTAAACCTTAGGCTGTCTTTGAGGAATATCCCCTCATTCACTAGCAATCCTCAGAAAAATCGTCTATTCTTTACACACTTTTTAAGAAGAAGCGATAAACAATTGATAAACCTGTCCTTTAACCTTTGGAATTATTAGTCTTTTACTTCAAAGACACTGATTAAATTTCAATCATCAATATCCTATCGACTCTCCATGGGTGTTTTAGAACCAGTAGTATAAATATTCACAAAGAGGTAACAGCATGAGTATTTGACAGCTCCTGCACTTCAGCAAATTCATTGCAGTAATGTAAACAACTGCCTCTAAAAGTACTAAACTCTAGGCAACTTTGCTTTAACACTCTTTTGGGAAGCAAACCATGAAAAACTCAGCGATCAGTACTCTTGGTAAAACGACACCTGTGAAAACTGATAAAAACGGAATTAAGTCATAATGTTCATTCTACAATTCATCCCACTTTTCTCTTTTATTCTGGCGGGTTACGTGGGACTACATCTCATCGGCTTTTTCCCAAAATATCTAAACATCATTATTTTCCATTTACAGCTACCCTCAGGCTCCATTTGGAAACCGACTTATGGTGATCTCATGATAATGATGGGAATTCTTGTCTTATTTGTAGAGCTGTTTAAATCGACTCGAACATCTACTACCTCCATTATTGATCACATCTTATCAACCTTCGTCTTGGTCGCATTCCTCGTCATGTGGCTGATTTATCCTTGGGCAGGAAACTCCTATTTCATGATCATAGCCATGATGTCTTTTTTAGATGTTATAGCCGGATTTACCATCACGATTTCCTCAGCCCGCCGCGATATAGGACTTGGTGGGGGGGGCTAATCTGTGTAGTATGCCCCCCATTGCATCTTAACCAATGGTAATGTTCTTATGTTAAGAAATACATTAATCACAACGTCTTTTCTAACCTTCACAGTCATTGCATCTAGCGGACATGCGAACTCAGAAGAACAGGCCGCTGGCGTTTTCCCTGACATAAAATGGGAAACCTTTCCTTATCCAGCAGACTGGGGGTACATCCCTCCTTTTGAAATTTCTCCACAAGGCGTAGCACAACCCTTCAATTTCCAACAAATGGGCATACCCCCTACATTTCCACCTGAAATACCCACAAGAACATTACCTGACTTTCCGCAGGTGCCAATGCAAATGGCGCCTAATGAAAACCTATTTCCAATAATGCCGAGCAACATGGCAGTTCCATATGGCTATATGCCCTCAATGGACAACATGGTTCCAGTGATGCCAGGCAATATGGGCAACCCATTCGGATATAATATACCCACCATGGAGGGTTACCCTCTTGCACCACCAATGCACATGCTTGGCCCCGTTATTCAAATCCCAACACCGATGCCAATGCAATATCAGGCTACTCTTCCAATGCAAGAAGCTGAGAGCACACAACTTTCTGAGTCCAATGTTATTAAAGAGCAACCCTTCCTCGCAAAACCAGACTTAACTAAACCATCAGCCCCTGAAAAACCCAAATTTGATGGTGCAACACTGTTAATCATGGAGCAACAAAACAAGCAGCTTAAAGAAATGCAAGCAAACATGGCTGATAATGACAAAGACGGTGTCGTTAATGCCTCCGACCAATGTCCGGACACACCTGAAGGCACCTATGTGAACTTAAAAGGCTGTCTCGCAGATGCTGATAAAGATGGCGTTGCTGACAACGAAGACCGCTGTCAAGGCACCGCAAAAGGCACTCCTGTTAATGGACATGGGTGCTCCGTGGACACCGACCTTGATGGCGTAACAGACATCCTCGACAAATGCTTGAACACACCACTTAATGTACGCGTTGATCACCAGGGTTGTCCGGTTGATGGTGACAAAGATGGTGTTGCAGACCACCTTGATCAATGCCCAGCCTCACCTGCAGGCATACCTGTTAACAAAAATGGTTGCTTTACCGACTCAGATAAAGACGGCATTACAGATATTCAAGACAAATGCCTGGATACAGCACCCAACATCCGCGTAGATCAGCAAGGCTGCCCGATTGATAGTGACAAAGATGGAGTAACAGACCACCTTGATCAATGCCCAGCATCACCTGCTGGCATTCCTGTAGATGGAAGCGGTTGTTTTACCGACTCTGATAAGGATGGTATTCCTGATATCCAAGACAAGTGCCTTAGTTCAGCAAAGGAAGCAGAAGTTGATAAGACTGGCTGTGTGAAAAAAGATACCAATAAAGCGGCATTACTCAGCCTACAAGCCGATCATCAAAAACTTCTTTCTAACTTTAACAATGCCACAGGCGATTCAGATATTGACGGCGTTGTGAACATTTCTGACAAATGCCCTAATACCAAACCTGCAGCAACAGTTGATGTTCGAGGCTGTGAACTGGATGGTGACAAAGATGGCATCAAAGATAGCGACGACCAATGCCCAAACTCAGCAGAAGGTATCTCGGTCGATAACACTGGCTGTGAGCTCGATACCGATAAAGACGGCGTAAAAGACAGTTTGGACAAATGCCCTACTTCTGCTGAAGGCGCAAAGGTTGATGAAGCGGGTTGCTTATTAGACAGCGACAAAGACGGCATTACTGACGATGCAGACCAATGTCCGACCTCTGATGAAGGCGCAAAAGTTGATGTAACAGGTTGCGTATTAGATGCTGACAAAGATGGTGTAGCTGATGATAACGATCAATGCCCAACCTCTGCTGAAGGTGCCACGGTTGATGCCACAGGCTGCGTACTCGATACCGACAAAGATGGTGTGGCTGATGACACTGATCAATGCCCAACAACGGCCGAAGGCATTAACGTCGACACCACAGGCTGTGCACTGGATTCTGACAAAGACGGCGTTGCAGACAATACAGATCAATGCACTGCAACAGCTGCAAGTACGCCTGTTGATGAAAATGGATGTGCAGTCGATACCGACAAAGACGGCGTTAGTGATCTTCTTGATCAATGCTTACAAACACCTGCAGAGACAAAAGTCGATAGTAGTGGCTGTGCACTCGATACCGATAACGATGGTATCAACGACAGTGCTGACCAGTGTCCAAACTCACCTGAAGCTAGCAAAGTTGATGACAAGGGCTGCCCATTAGATACCGATAAAGACGGCGTTACTGATGAGGCAGACAACTGCCTAGACTCACCAACGGGAATGCCTGTCAATAATGTAGGCTGCCCCATTGATAGCGACAAAGATGGCGTTAGTGATCTCAACGACCAGTGCCTTACTACACCAGAGGGCACTAAAGTCGATGACAAAGGTTGCCCATTAGATAGCGACAAAGACGGCGTTGTTGATGAGGCAGACAAGTGCCTAGACTCACCAATTGGCTTACCCGTTGATGACAAGGGCTGTCCTGTTGATGGCGATAAAGATGGCGTTAGCGATCCAAACGATCAATGTCTTACTACCCCATCAGGCACAAAAGTCGATGACAAAGGCTGTGCACTCGATAGCGATAACGATGGAGTGGTTGATGCAGAAGATAAATGTCCAACAACTCCAGATGGTAACAAGGTCAATGCAGAAGGGTGTCTAATCGACACAGACAAAGATGGTGTTAGTGATGATGCAGACCAATGTCCTGATACAGCAATAGGCACACCCGTTGATACTAAAGGCTGTGCATTAGACTCTGATAACGATGGCGTGACTGACATTACGGACAACTGCCCAGACACCCCTACAGGCATCAAGGTTGATAGCAATACTGGCTGTGAACCTGATCAAGATGCTGATGGTATTGCAGACGCAAAAGACCTTTGCCCTGGAACCGCTAGCGGTAAAGATGTCAACACAGTAGGATGTGCAAGCGATGAGAAAATCACTCTTGAAGGTGTCAACTTTGAAACATCATCTGATGTTATCAAAGCTGACTCTTTCGGCACTCTTGACGCCGCAGTTGCAACGCTAAAACGCCACCCTAGTGTAAAAATTCAGGTTGCGGGTCATACAGATAGCAGCGGTAACAACAACTTGAATCTGGCGCTTTCACAGAAGCGTGCAACATCGGTTATGCAGTATTTAATTTCTAAAGGTATTAAAGCCGCCAACTTGTCAGCAACAGGCTATGGTGAGACCAAGCCCGTTGCCGATAACAGTACACCGGAAGGTCGCGCGAAGAACCGTCGCGTTGAACTTAACCTAGTAAAATAGCGAAACAGACGGGGTATCGGAACTCTTCCTCCGATACCCCACACAAAAGAGACACAACATGCAGAAATATCAAACCAAAAAACGCTTTGGCCAGCATTTCCTGCATGATCAACACGTCATTGAACGCATTATCCAAGCGATAAACCCAGCCCCCGACCTACATCTCCTTGAAATTGGCCCGGGACTTGGGGCGCTCACCTTCCCCCTACTAAAACGCGTTGAACACATTCATGTCGTCGATATTGATCGAGACATTATCGCTCATCTCACAGAGATGAAAGACCCCCGACTTACAATTCATGAAATTGATGCACTGAAGCTCAACTTGGCAGATTTGAATATCCAGTCAACACCCATGAGAATTGTTGGCAATCTGCCTTACAACATATCAACACCTTTAATTTTTCATCTACTTGAATCATCAGAACTCATCGAAGATATGCACTTTATGCTACAAAAAGAAGTGGTAGACCGCATGAGTGCTATACCGAATACTAAACTCTATGGGCGCCTATCTGTCATGGTTCAATACCATTGTGAAACAGAAACACTTTTCAATGTAGGACCAAGCGCCTTTAATCCTCCACCCAAGGTCGATTCAGCAATTGTCAGACTGCGTCCATGGCAAAAAAAGCCGTATCCTGCAACAGATGTAAAACATCTTCGCAAAGTGGTGACTGCCGCATTTTCTTTACGTCGAAAAACACTCCGAAACTCCCTCAAAAACACCTGTGGTGTATCTGATCTTGAAGCCGCTGACATCGACCCAACAGCACGCGCTGAAACCTTAGCTGTTGAAGACTATGTACGTTTAAGCAACTATTTACTCACACAAGCATGATCCCTGTTCCACTCAGCCTCTATATCCATTTTCCATGGTGCATCCACAAATGTCCGTATTGTGATTTCAACTCGCATACTGCTTCAGCAACTCTTCCTGAAGAAGAATACATACAAGCATTAATTAGCGACTTGGAACAGGAACTGCCACATATTTGGGGGAGAAGACTGAATACCATTTTCATTGGTGGTGGTACGCCCAGTTTAATTTCCCCTCAAGGCATGCAAAAGCTGCTGACACAGATTCAACAATTATTGCCCGTGCGCCCGAATATGGAAATTACCATGGAAGCCAACCCCGGCACTTTCGAACAAGAACGTTTCGCAGGCTATCTGGATGCAGGGATTTCTCGACTCTCATTAGGGGTTCAGAGCTTCAACCCAAAACATTTAAAAAGTCTTGAACGCATCCACGATGAGAAGGAAGCACAGACTGCCTTTGTTACCTCTCAGGCGGTCGGCTTTGAAAACATCAACTTGGATTTAATGTTTGGCCTCCCTGAGCAAAGTATTGAGGAAGCACTAGAAGACCTGCAACAAGCCATTGATCATCAACCCCAACATATTTCATGGTACGAATTAACACTTGAGCCGAACACTCTGTTTCATCATAACCCTCCTTCCTTGCCTGACCCCGATACCGTTGCGGAAATGCAGGAGCGCGGATTAGCCTTGCTCAATAAAGCTGGCTACTCTCGCTATGAAGTCTCTGCTTATGCAAAAACAGGCAAACAGTGCCAACATAACCTTAACTACTGGGAATTTGGGGATTACATCGGCATCGGCGCTGGGGCTCATGGTAAATACACCCAAGATAGTCATGTGACGCGCTATGCCAAGGTCAAACACCCTCGCGATTACATCAACGCGGCAATGAATAAACAAGCACGCTCAACAAGCTCATCATTAAACGACCAGGACAAACTATTTGAATTTATGTTGAATGCTTTGCGGTTAAAAGAAGGTGTGCCGAAAACGCGACTTTATGAAAGAACTCATCTGGATACAGCATGGGTAGAACCACAATTAGCATCGGCACAAGCAAAGGAACTTCTGGTTCCAAATAGTGAGCAAATTGTAACAACAGAGAAAGGTTGGACTTATCTCAACCAAACCATTGAGGAGTTTCTCACCACTACTCGTTAGAAGGTTCAAGATATTGCGCTTTAATAAAGCAGGCAGCATTACCTTTCACCGCCCCCTCAACATGCAACCACAATTCATTTCCATGCCAAATTGACTGCTCTCCCTCCAGCACAAGCTGCACCGTTTGCCCATGGCTGAGAGATGCCAACCGGTAACTCCCCTCATCAGGCTTTAGATAACAACCAATATTCGCTACTTCAATCACTTGATACACTTCAGCAATAATTCGTTGTTCAGGCAGGGCTTCTTCACTACTTTCCTGGGGATTCGAAGCACTGTTATCTGTGCAAGCAGTACATACAGCAAGGATAATCGGTAATAAGAATAAAAATTTCATGGACAAAGCTTGTGAAAAAACACCAAAATACGCACCTTGATTTAAAGTCATCAAATAAAATCGGCTCAACGCCGAGGTTTATCTAAGTAACGGTAGAAAAGGAACAGTTATGAATATTCTGGTTATTGGCAATGGCGGTAGAGAACATGCGCTCGCCTGGAAACTCGCGCAATCCCCAAAAGCCGATCATGTCTTTGTTGCACCAGGAAATGCTGGCACCACCCTTGAAAAAAATATCTCCAATGTGGCTATTGCTGTGGACGATATCGAAGGCTTGATGAACTTTGCCAAAAAGAACGACATTGGCTTAACGGTTGTTGGTCCTGAGGCTCCTTTAGTGATCGGTATTGTTGATGCTTTCAAAGAAGCTGACTTAGCATGTTTTGGCCCAACATCGGGGGCAGCGCAACTTGAAGGTTCCAAAGCGTTCACGAAAGACTTTCTGGCGCGCCACAAGATTCCAACGGCCGCTTATGGCAACTTCACGGATATTGATGAGGCCGTTGCTTATATCCAGCAACAAGGCGCACCGATTGTTGTAAAAGCTGATGGTTTGGCCGCAGGTAAAGGCGTTATTCTGGCGAAAACGGAAGATGAAGCCATTGCAGCCGTTCACGATATGCTTGCAGGCAATGCATTTGGTGACGCAGGACACCGGGTTGTTATCGAAGACTTCTTGGTTGGCGAAGAGGCAAGCTTGATCGTTATGGTAGATGGCAAGAACATCCTTCCTATGGCCAGCTCACAAGACCACAAAGCACGTGACAATGGAGACTTAGGCCCAAACACTGGCGGCATGGGCGCTTACTCACCTGCTCCCGTCCTAACACAATCTGTACAAGACAAAGCTATGGAAGCCATTATTAAGCCGACTGTTGAAGGTATGGCAGCAGAAGGTAATTCCTTTACAGGCTTCCTCTATGCAGGCCTGATGATTGACGAACAAGGTAACTCCAAAATTCTTGAATACAACGTACGATTTGGCGACCCTGAAACACAACCAGTGATGATGCGTTTACAAAGCGACCTTGTGGAGTTGATCGAGTCGGCATTAGCAGGCACCTTGGATAAAAGTGAAGCTCAATGGGATCCTCGCTGTTCACTTGGCGTGGTACTTGCTGCTGGCGGTTATCCTGAGAAATATGATTCTGGAGATAAAATTAGCAATCTACCAACGGATGAATCCGCAGACAGCAAAGTGTTTCATGCAGGTACCAAAGAAAAGGACGGCGAGATCGTCACCAGTGGCGGACGCGTACTCTGTGCAGTTGGACTTGGCGATAGTGTGACAGAGGCACAGGCGAAAGCCTATGAACTAACTCGCTCTATTGAGTGGAAAAATGTCTATTTTCGTGATGATATTGGCTATCGAGCAATTGCCCGCGAAAAAGCTTAACTCCCCTTCGACTGCTCTCAGGGAGCTATACATAGAAATCTGAGTGTGGAGTTGAGAAATTCTGGAAACAATAATAGCTTAAACCATACCAAACGCTTCCTGAGCCCAGTCGAAGGAAGCAGACTCTTCTCCAAACGCTATTTTTTCTGCAAGAAGCGCGTGGGATGAATATCCATTACGTTATCTTCCCAGCCTGTAATTTTTGTGCTCACAAGATGCTGCGTGGTGTAGTGATAAATCGGAATTAATGGCATATCCGCCAAGAGTATCTTTTCCGCATTTTGCAGTAGCTCTGAACGTTTACTCACATCAGTCTCCTTTTCTGCTTGCTTCATAAGCGCATCATAATCAGCATTGACCCACGATGACGGGTTCATGGTTCCAACATCCGAGCGAAATAAATCAAGGAAATTAGAAGCATCGTTATAGTCACCAATCCATCCTGCACGAATCACCTCAAACTGTCGCTGGGTACGTGAATTTAGATAAACTTTCCATTCCTCATTACGAAGCTTTGTTTTCACACCTAAGGCCTGTTTCCACATTGCAGCAACGGCAATGGCTACTTTTTTGTGGTTCTCACTCGTGTTGTATAACAGCTCTATTTCTAAAGAATTCGACTTTGAATAGCCAGCCTTTGCAAAAAGTGCTTTAGCCTTTGCTAGCTGTTCTTTAAAGGGTAAGGACGCCTCTTCCATGCTCTGAGAAACATAGTGATTCATGCCTGGCGGAACCCAGCCCATCGCAGGTATTTCCCCTCCTTTCGTCACTTTCTCAGTCAAAATTTTGCGATTAATTGCCAGGCTCAACGCTCGACGTAATGCTAGCTGGTCTTTAAAAGGAGCTTTCTCAAGATTGACTGCCAAATAATAAGTCCCAATATAGGAAGAATTACGGAAACTCTCGGGCAGATTCTTTTTCACCCAATCAATCTGACTGGAAGGCACATCGGCAGTAACATCCAACTCACCCGCACGGAATTGTTTTAAAGCCGCATTCTGATCTTCGCTCGGGAAATATTTCACACTTTCCAAGGCAACATTTATAGCATCATGGAAATACGGGTTTTTCTTAAGCAGAACATGTGACTGCGGCATCCATTCAACCAATTGATAAGCACCATTCGACACCATATTATTAGGACGCGTCCAACGTTTCCCATGCTTTTCAAGACTGGCTTTATGTAAAGGAAAGGCCATATGATGAGAAAGCAAGCCGGTTAAAAAAGGCGTAGGGTTTTCCAACTCTATTTTTAATTGAAAATCACCAATCGCAGTTACTCCGAGCTCGCCCACGTCTTTCGTTTTATCTTTATTAATGGCTTTAGCATTCAATAAAGGCCATAGAATAAACGCATATTCAGATGCTGTTGCCGGATCTACAGCACGCTGCATGGCAAACACAAAATCTTTGGCTGTAACACTGTCACCATTCGACCATTTTGCATCCTTCCTCAACTCAAAAATCCATACCTTTCCTGACTCATCAACTCGCCATTCTTTGGCGACGCCAGGACTTAACTCTCCCTTGGCATTTTCAGTGATCAACCCTTCAAATAAATCACGCTGGATGTTTGCCTCCGGTACCCCCGAGGACTTATGTATATCAAGAGTTTCAGGTTCAGCCCCATTTCCTCTCAGCAACAAGCTGTCCGCAAACGAAATACTGGAAAAAAGCAGCAACGCAAACAAGGTGAATATTTTAGGAGTACTTCTTAATTGTGTTGTCATGTTTACTCTTTTTATGGCTCAAAAAAACAGATGATCAGGAATTGCTTTAGAGGCAGCCTTAAGATTCAGTTTCGATACAGTCATTGAGTGATAAATATTCAATTATGAAATTAATTTACTAATTTCTGTCAATAAATTGGGCTTCTGAGTACGTGCTGCACTTCAGAGATAAACTCAATACTTTGGCTATTAAAAAAAATAATATCTGCGAGAGCGATTCATTTTCATTTGAATCGAAATAATAATAACATAATTGAATAACCTTAATCATGGAACTCTTACAACAATACGAGGACTGGACCTGTAAAAAACTACTTCAAGACGGCATTATGTCAACAAGAAATCTCATTTTCTTGATATCACTTGTCATGCTTCAGCCCATTCTTTATCCAATCATCTTCTGGCTGCTGGATCATCCTAAGGAATTTATTTTCCTAGGCTTCATGCTGGGCTGTCTGAAGATTGTTTTCTGGATGAGCTATGAGAGCGGTTTTTTCAGGATTTCAAGCTGTAAAAACTACTGTAGCCTTGTTTCTTTACACAAACTTGGGCGCTTATTCTGGATATTTATTGCACCATTTATTCCAGTCATTGTGCTTTCAAGCTTACTTCTATCAGAAGCTCTAGCGGTGGTTCACCCTTAAGCTCCCCCCATCCCCCACATAGGCTCTAAAACAACCGGCTGTATGCTGGTTGTTTTGAGTTGTACTTTCAAACACGCCATCATCTTTACTGATGGCCTCACAAAAAAAAGAGTAATTCTTTACCTCTGTCCTATCTTTACATAGGATTACGCCAATATTCTTTTTGGAGAAATACCTTATGAGTGAAGCTAGACATTGCAAACTCCTTATCCTTGGTTCAGGCCCTGCAGGTTACTCAGCGGCAGTTTATGCAGCGCGCGCCAACTTAAACCCTGTCTTGATTACTGGCATGGAACAAGGCGGGCAGCTAACAACAACGACTGATGTTGATAACTGGCCCGGTGATAATGATGGCGTGCAAGGCCCAGAATTGATGGAGCGCATGCGTAAACACGCTGAACGTTTCGATACTGAGATCATTTTTGACTATATCAATCACGTAGACCTCCAGGAAAAACCACTAAAACTCACGGGGGATAGTGGCGAATATACTTGTGATGCTTTAATCATCTGTACAGGCGCATCTGCCATGTACCTAGGTCTCGAATCTGAAACAGCATTCATGGGCAAAGGTATCTCAGCTTGCGCAACCTGTGATGGGTTCTTCTACCGTAACCAGCGAGTGGCCGTCATTGGTGGCGGTAATACTGCCGTTGAAGAAGCATTGTATTTATCGAATATCGCTGATGAAGTCATACTGGTACATCGTCGTGATGAATTACGCGCTGAAAAGATTCTACAAGGTCAACTTTTTGAGAAAGAGAAAAATGGCAATGTCACCATCATGTGGGATCACACCTTGGAAGAAGTACTTGGCGACAAGGCTGGTGTTACAGGTATGCGTATCAGGCATGTGAAATCTGATGAAACGCAGGATATTGATGTGCATGGCATCTTTATCGCAATCGGTCACAAACCCAATACTGCTATCTTTGACGGGGAACTGGACATGAATGGCGGCTATATTTCTGTTAAAAGTGGCAGTGAGGGTAATGCGACAGCAACAAGCATCGAAGGTGTATTCGCAGCAGGCGATGTGATGGATCATGTATACCGTCAAGCGGTCACATCAGCTGGCACAGGCTGCATGGCCGCACTGGATGCTGAAAAGTACCTTGATCAGCTGGAAACCGTTGAAGCTGAAAAAACCAAAGATTCTGAAAAACCTAAGGACTCTAAAAAGCCCAAAAGTGCTAAAAAAGAAAAAGACAACGCAAAAACCCAAACCGGCGAAAAAGCAAAATAAAGATGTCAGGCGTTAATCTCACATTACTTGACCCAAACGCAAGTGACGAGCCATTTCCACCTGTGGAGATGGCATGGGATGAGCCTAATGGCTTACTTGCCGTTGGTGGAGACCTCTCTTCGCAGCGGCTATTGAATGCCTATAATTCTGGCGTTTTCCCCTGGTTCAATGAAAATGAACCTTACTACTGGTGGAGCCCAAACCCTCGAGCCGTTATTTACCCCCACGAAATTCGCATCAGCCGAAGTCTCCGCAAAAGTATTCGTAACAAAGGTTATCGTTTAAGTTTTGATGAAGACTTCTCAGCAACCATGAAATGCTGTGCAGCTCCTCGTGATTATGGTGGTGGCACATGGATTACCGATGAAATGCTGGATGCCTATTCCCAACTCCACAAAATGGGGCACGCGCACTCAGTCGAAATCAGGTCGGCAAACGATGAGCTAATCGGAGGCCTGTACGGCGTAGCCGTAAGAGGGGTATTTTGCGGTGAATCCATGTTTAGTTTCGCAACAGACACATCAAAAATGGCCTTTGTTGGCTTAGCCGCTCATTTGCAGCAATGGGGATATCAGCTCATTGACTGTCAGATAGAAAACCCGCATCTACTAAGCCTTGGCGCTCACCCTATGCCTCGTGATGAGTATCTAAAAACTCTCAAGCAATCACCCATCCCGAAATTTCATCAATGGAAGGCAGATACAAGTTTAGACCTTTCCCATTGGATTCCGGAAAAACCCAGAAGCTAATTCATCAGCATTTCTAAGGTCAGCCACTGCAAAGCAATAATTGCCAATGAGGATTTAAGCTTTCCTTCCTTAATCCATTGCATCGCTGTTGATCGAGGAACAATACTCACCTTAATATCCTCGTGCTCATCGGGCAAACCATGGATACCCTCTTCTACCAACGATAAATCCAATGGCGCATAGAACAAACTGATTTGCTCCGTCGAACCACCCGCACTTGGGTAATAATCCAACATGTGTTTTAACGACTCAACGTGACATCCAGCCTCCTCCATTGATTCACGTCGTGCCACATCTTCCAGGCTTTCACCTTTCTCAACAATTCCCGCAACAATCTCTATCATCCATGGGCCTTGCGGATCTCGAATTGCACCCGCACGAAATTGCTCAACCATCAATACAGAGTCGGTCTTTGGGTCATGCAATAACACGGCAACCGCATTTCCGCGCTCGAAAACCTCTCTCCTCACAGGGTTAACCCAACCACCTGCAAATAACTCATGGTCGAAATCATAGACATCGATACGAAAGAAGCCTTGATATTTTGTTTCTTTACTCAGTATTTTAAATTTCATGCACATCATTCTTACATGATCCTCTATAAATCGCCACGCCTTCACCGGCCAACACCGCTAAGCAGAATTCACCTATTTTTGGTCAACACTTTGTTAGTATTTAGGCACTTTTTTACATCAGTAAAACACTATGCCCCTCGCCATCATTTATAGTCGCACCAACAACGGTATTGACGCAGCTCTTGTCTGCGTAGAAGTCGATATTGCTAATGGCTTACCCAGCCTATCCATTGTTGGCCTACCCGAAGCCGCAGTAAAAGAGAGCAAAGACCGCGTCCGTGCAGCAATTATCAACTCTCGATTTGAATTCCCCGCAAAACGGATTACCGTCAACTTGGCACCCGCTGACATTCCGAAAGATGGAGGTCGACTTGATCTACCGATTGCAATAGGCATTTTAGCGGCCAGTGAACAAATCCCGATGGAAACCCTGGATAGATTTGAGTTTATTGGAGAATTGTCACTGGGTGGACAAGTGCGTCCGGTGAAAGGCGTATTGCCGACAGCCTACGCCGCCAATCAAGCGAGACGAACCCTCGTTGTTGCCATGGATAATGCAGATGAAGCTTCACTTATCAAAGCCCTAAATGTTATCGCGATTCAACATTTAGGGCAGTTTACTGCACATATTCTTGGCATCGAGGTCATTTCATCATTTCAGAGTACCCTAAAAACCAAAAGCAGCGACAACAGTGTTGATATGCGGGACGTGAAAGGACAACATCATGCAAAACGCGCGTTGGAAATTGCCGCTGCAGGTGGGCACAATATGCTAATGGTTGGCCCACCTGGCACAGGCAAAACCATGCTCGCCAGCCGTTTGGCCACCATCATGCCTCCTATGACAGAACAAGAAGCGCTTGAATCGGCAACTATCGCCTCTATCAGCAACCAAGGCTTTGATGTTGAAAAATGGAGTCTGCGCCCCATTCGCGCACCTCACCATACCGCATCGGGCGTAGCACTAGTGGGTGGAGGCGCAAAGGTTAAACCAGGTGAAATTTCTTTGGCGCACAATGGTGTACTCTTCCTTGATGAACTGATGGAATTTGATCGGAAAGTATTAGAAGTATTGCGTGAGCCTTTAGAAAATGGTGCCATTTCGATTTCGCGTGCCGCACGACAAGCCACCTACCCTGCTAAATTCCAACTCATTTGTGCCTTCAATTTTTGCCCGCAAGGCCTTTCTTGTGACTTGCAACAAGATTGCCAATGCTCTCAAGAACAGAAACGCCGTTATCTTTCCAAGCTATCAGCCCCCTTTTTAGACCGTATAGACTTACACATTGAAGTTCCACGTCTGCCACGACAGGACTTACAAAGCGCAGAAAGCGGTGAAACCAGTGAGTCAGTGCGCGAACGTGTTATTGCCGCTCGAACACGTCAAATACAACGTCAACACAAGAATAATCGAAGTCTCACCAATCAAGATATCGAACGTGTTTGCATATTAAATGATAGCGATAGTCAACTCCTTGCCCATGCCATGGATAAATTCCGCTTCTCAGCCCGTACCTATCATCGCATCCTAAAAGTGGCACGTACCATTGCTGATCTCGATGAAAGCGCAGAGATCAACACGCAATACCTTATGGAAGCCCTCAGCTATCGCTCGCTCCCCTTGTTTGAGAACCCGACTCAACAAGTTGCCCTGTAAGTCGACAACAATCAGTTACTTTCATTTGAGGATACTCTAGGTTTATACTTGGCGTTTATCTAATCTCGATTAAACAAATGCCAGAATCAATTTTGCAGTTTATTCAAAATCCTGGAAACGCCTGGATTATGTACAGTGTTGCCGCCTTCTTTTTCATTGATGGTTTACTCCTGAAAATGGTTGGCAATAAAGTGTTTACCAATAAAATCGGTCAACTCGTGGGTGGCAACGAGCAAGAACAGCAAGCCACCTCGGGAACAGCCCAAAAGCTTATTGTCATTTCAGCCTATCTCACCATGTTTTTTGGCCTTGTACTTGCCGTAATGACCTTCTTGATGGTTCAAGCGACCTCCTGATGGTCACTTATGTCTGCTACACTTCCTCTTATTAGCAACACCTGAAATATCAACACTATAAGAAATACCTAGGGGCTTATTGCAAGCTATGACAAAATTCACACCAGAAACCATTGCCGCCGTTGACCTTGGCTCAAACAGCTTTCACATGATTGTTGCCCAAGTAAATGAACATGATGAGCTAAAACAAGTTGATAAACTCAAAGAAATGGTTCGTTTACGAGGTGGCTTGGACGAAAACAACAACCTCTCTGCCGAGAAACAAGATGTAGCCCTTGCCTGTCTACGACGATTTGGCGAACGCATTCGTCACCTACCTGTTGAGTCTGTCCGCATTGCAGGAACTAACACGCTTCGTACCATGCAAGATGCCACTGAATTCCAAGCCCTTGCTAAAGAAGCTCTCGGGCATTCTGTCTCTATCATCGCCGGTCGCGAAGAAGCACGTCTCATTTACCTCGGTGTCGCACACACTTTATCCGATGACGATGGAAAACGTTTCGTCATGGATATAGGTGGTGGTAGTACCGAATTCATTATTGGTGAGAAGTTTAAACCGCTTGAACTTGAAAGTTTAAATATGGGTTCTGTCAGCGTCACACAACGATTCTTTGCTGATGGCTCGCTGAAAAAAGAAAACTGGGATAAAGCAATCACAGCACTCTCCCTGGAAATTACTCCTATCAAAAGTGCTTACGAAATTGGTCATTGGAACATAGCTACTGGCGCATCAGGCACCATCAAAGCCGCCCGCAATATTATTCATGCACTCGAGTTAGAAAAATTTGGCATTACCCTGAAGTCATTACATAAAGTCAAAGACTTGATGATTGAAGCCGGTGATATAGAACAGGTAGACCTTCCCAAACTCAAAGCCGACCGTAAGCCTGTCTTCGCGGGTGGCCTTGCAGTACTGATAGCTGCATTTGAAACCCTAAAAATTGACAGCATGACAGTCTCTGACGGTGCACTGCGCGAAGGGTTATTATACGACCTCATTGGGCGCATTCATCATGAAGATACCCGTGACAACTCAATAAACAGCCTAATGAAACGCTTTGATATTGATCTTGTCCAATCACAACAAGTCACCACAACAGCAGATCACCTATTCAAACAAGTTGCCACAGAATGGGAACTCAATAAACGATATAGAAAATTGCTCATTTGGGCCGCCATGATTCATGAACTCGGTCTCAGCATCGCACACTCAAACTACCATACCCATGGTGCGTACATTCTAGATAATGCAGACCTACCCGGTTTCTCCCGTAAAGGACAACGCTGGTTATCTACCTTAGTCGACACCCATCGCCGCTCAATTAATCACGCAAACTTCGAACGCTTACCACCACAAGAGCAAGCAATTGTAAAAAAACTCTCCGTGTTACTCAGGCTTTCTGTACTATTTCACCGATCGCGCAAAAATGAACATATACTTCCAAACATTCAGCTCGGTGAGAATAAAATGGCTATTCATTGTCGTGAACTTAGCAACAGACCCATGCTACTTGCCGACCTAAAAAGAGAGAAAGCGTGGCTTGAGAATATCGCTTTCACCTTAAACTTCGAAAATAAGCAGTCAACAACATAGTGCATTCACCTAACAACCCAATACAACCCTATGGCGGCTCACTATGTAACCTGACCCTACCAAAGGATGAAGCAGAAGAACTCAAGCAACTGGCAGCACATTACCCTGCATTGACCTTGAGCCAGAGACAGAACTGCGACCTCGGCTTACTTATCAATGGCGCATACAGTCCTCTACAAGGTTTTATGGATCAAGAAACCTATGAGTCAGTCATCCAGAATATGCGCCTACCAAACGGTTTACTATGGCCAATGCCTGTAACCTTTGATGTGTCACGCAACTTCATTGAAAAACACGATATTAAAGAAGGATCTAGCATTGCTCTGCAAGATGGCGAAGGCTTTATGTTAGCCGTACTTGATATTGAAAGCATCTGGTCGCCAGACAAACAACGTGAAGCGCAGCTCGTTTACGGAACCCAGTCTGAAGAACACCCTGGCGTTAGCTACCTACTAGAGAAAACCCATGATATTTATCTTGGTGGATCCATTAAAGCAGTACCACAGCCTGATTCTTATGTCTTTGGTTCCTATCGTAAAACGCCGACTCAACAAAGAAAGTTATTCGCCACAAAAGGCTGGCGTAAAGTAATCGCTTACCAAACAAGCAAAATCATCCATCGCTTGCAACGAGAACTATTGCTCAACATTGCCAAAGAACATCAAGCACAATTATTGATTCATCCCACCGTAGGCAGCACCAAACCTGGCGACACACATTACTACACACGTGTACATTGCTATGAGGCTGTTCTCAAATATTTTCCTGAGCAAATCACCTCACTCTCAATCATGCCCCT
>CACVAY010000102.1 GCA_902727985.1 uncultured Thiotrichaceae bacterium
CTTATCAGTAGTAGTAACGACGACGACCCAGCAAGTCCATAGTAGAATAAGTCTATACTATTTATTCTGATCAAGGCCGATGATTACATTTTCATCGGCCTTTTTAAGAAATTTATCTTCTCACTCTGGCTTTGCCAGCATCTTCACTCCCTTCCCAACAAATCTCCCCCCCCAAAACCTTCTTAGATATTCTAAAATAGGCAAATATAAGCTTCTAATTATACAAAACATTTTTGATAAGTGTATCTTATGAAAAAACTTACTAGTATCGTTTTCTATCGCAAAATTCCTTGCAATATAACCCAACCATCCACACCATCTCATCCAGCGAAAAAAAACAGTTAACAAAGAGAGATCAGCTTCCCCCTCCCCTTATACGCCCTTCAATCACTTCCTTCTAACCTTCCACCGGAACTTATTTGTCCGGAGTTTTATTACACAATTATCATAACCGCAATATTTTTTAAAAAGTCTCACAATTATGGTACTGAAAATATTTAGAGTATTGATAATAACGATACTAGCATCTTCTATTTCCCTTACTGTCAATGCTACGACCTTAGTTGATGTTGAAGGATCTGTGACAGTTAACCGCTTGGGTAATTTATTTCCAGCAAGCAACAACATGGAAATCCAATCGGGAGATGTTATTTCTGTTTACGAAGGGTCGGCTAGGCTTTCTAACTGCTCTACAAACATCGCTATGAATCGAGTTGCTTTGTTTGAAAGTGAAGAAGCTTGTCCTCAAACCAAAAGTCTCGGCGCAGATTTCTCTGACAACCATAGAGTCAGCCTTGCTAGAGCTAAGAATAGTTCTGGACTAGAATTTCTTGGTAGAGACACAAGAGCGATGGTAATTGGAGTGAGTCTTCTTACAGCAACTGCTATTATTATCGCTAATCGTGACGATGAGCCTGCTAGCCCATAGTATTAATAAAGATACTCTAGTTCACACTGAAACAGCACTTCAGCTTACTTTATAATACCCGAATTTTAGCTGTTATTTGCGCTAATGTGTGGCTCCATGAAGAGAAGAGGCGTTGTCAAATTAAGAACGCCTCTTAGCTCCTTCAAAAAATTATTTATATCATCCCTACACTAAGAGTATTTCGTAAATACCGACTAAATTTAGAAAAAGTATCTAATCCAGGCATCCTGTGGAAAAATCTGTGGATAAAGCATTAGATAATTACTTTCAAGGCCTTATATATAAGCTCCAGTGAAACATTCTCACACGTACCGATGAAAAAACAACCTATTATAATCAAATACTTACAAAAAATTCACGTATCATGTAAAACTCATCAGAATTTTTCTTAATATACCAATGAGAATTGTGAATAACTCTGATGTTTATTATATTTCTTTGATATTCGCAATCAAATCACTGGTTGCTTGTTGCGCATCTCCGTATAGCATACGGGTATTATCAGCAAAGAATAAATGATTCTCAATACCTGAAAAACCGGTGCCTTTACCACGTTTAATAACTACCACATTCTTTGCGTAATCAGCATTTAGAATGGGCATTCCATAGATAGGACTATTGGGATCAGTACGTGCTGCGGGATTTACAACATCATTTGCACCAACAATCAGCGCTACATCCGTAGTGGCAAACTCTTCATTGATTTCATCCAAGTCATAAATAATATCGTAAGGCACACCCGCTTCAGCAAGTAATACATTCATATGACCCGGCATACGACCAGCAACTGGATGAATGGCAAACTTCACAGTGACATCCCGATCTTGCAATTGCTTCACAAGCTCCCACATCTTATGTTGAGCCTGTGCTACTGCCATGCCATACCCCGGCACGATAACCACCTTATCAGCGAAGGCCATCATCACACCCACATCAGCAGCCTCAATCTCTTTCATCGAGCCTGAAACTGCCTGAGCCTCACCTGTCACTTCACCGAAGTTACTGAACAATACATTGGAGATTGGACGATTCATGGCTTTCGCCATCAACTGCGTCAAAAGCGTACCTGCTGAACCTACAACCACACCAGCAATCATCATCGCAGGATTTTCTAAAACGTACCCTTCGAAACCAACCGCAAGACCTGTTAACGCATTGAATAGCGAAATAACAACAGGCATATCAGCACCACCGATAGGCACCGTCATCATTACACCGAATGCTAAGGCAAGCACAAAGAATACCGTTAAGGTCAGCATGCTATATTCAGATCCACCAAAGGCAATCATCAAACCAAGTAAGACCGTTAAACCAAAGATTGCTGCGTTGACAAGTTGCTGTTTTGGAAAACGGATCGTACCACGCATAATGCCTTGCAGCTTTGCATATGCGATGAGAGAGCCAGAAAAGGCCACCGTGCCAATCAAACCACCAATCACAGCCAACAATTGTACAGACTGCGACATTTCACGCTGACCGATCAACTCAACAGCAGCAATAGCGGCAGCAGCACCACCACCCATGCCGTTATACAAAGCAACCATTTGCGGCATATCGGTCATCGCGACTTTCTTGCCCGTGATCCATGCCACATAACCACCAATGCCGATACCAATCGTAATCAGCACATATTTTTCTACGCCATAAATAGCTGGGTGGAAATAGGTAACGACCGTTGCCAATACCATACCAACGCCGGCCCAAACAATACCCTTGCGAGCAGTTACCGGCGAACTCATTTTTTTCAGGCCGTAGATGAACAAAACAGCCGCAATAAAGTAAGAGGCTTGAATAATAAATTCCATTACTTCTCTCCTTTATCAGTTTTCTTAAACATTTCTAACATCCGTTCGGTCACTACATAACCACCTGCCGCATTACCTGCTGCAAGGATAACCGCAATGAAACCAACCAACATTTCCATGGTCGATTCTGCATGACCAAGCGAAACCATCGCGCCCACCAGCACGATGCCATGTACAAAGTTAGACCCCGACATCAAGGGTGTATGCAAAATCACAGGCACCTTAGAAATCACTTCGTAACCCGTAAAAGCCGCTAACATAAATATATATAGTGCGATAAAACCTTCCATTAGGCTTCTCCTTCCAATTGTTCACGCGTTGCTTCATGCATGATCTTGCCATCACGTGTTAGCAAAGCGCCTTGAATAACTTCATCTTCTTCAAAATCAGGCTTGAATTCACCTTCAACAAACATCGGCGTAATGAAATTCACTAAATTCTTCGCATACATCTCACTGGCATGCATTGGCACTTGGCTTGCAACATTAAGAGGAGCATGAATAATCACATCGCTATGCGTAATGGTTTCTCCGGGCTGAGTAACCGTACAGTTACCACCACTTTCAGCAGCCAAATCAATAATCACCGCACCAGCTTTCATACCCTCAATCGTAGATTCAGGAATTATTTTGGGTGCTGGACGACCGGGAACCGCTGCAGTCGTAATCAATACATCGGCAGTGGCAAGATAGTCAGCTAACTCTTGCTGTTGCTGTGCTTTCTCTTCATCCGTCAGTTCACGCGCATAACCACCTTCGCCTGTAGCATTGATGCTCAACTGAATTGCCTTTGCACCTAATGATTCAATTTGTTCTTTGGTTTCAGGGCGAACATCGTAAGCTTCAACGATTGCGCCAAGACGTTTTGCTGTTGCAATTGCTTGTAAGCCAGCAACACCAACACCGATCACAATCACTTTAGAAGGTCGAATCGTACCTGCCGCAGTGGTTAGCATCGGAAAGAAACCTTTCGAAAGATCAGCCCCCATGATGGCCGCTTTATAGCCCGCTACTGCTGCTTGTGAAGATAGAACATCCATAGACTGAGCGCGTGAGATACGCGGCACTAACTCCATTGCAAAACTGGTAATATTTTTTTCGTTTAGCTTTGCCACAACATCAGGGTATTTGTGCGCCAACATGGTCGCTATCAACGTTGCCCCATCTTGCATTGCAGCAACATCATCAACTGT
>CACVAY010000103.1 GCA_902727985.1 uncultured Thiotrichaceae bacterium
ATATGATCTGGTTTGCTACGTTGTAGTTCATAGCCAAGTTGGCCATCTGCGCCAGTAAGTAGAATTTTTTGGGTCATATTATTTCGGTACTAGAAAGTATCAGCAGAGGCGAGCGGTGTGCCTGCTATATCTTTAGTTGAGAGTTGTGTTTTTACGCCATCCAGCAGTGGCCACTCGATTTTGAGAGCAGGATCATTCCACAGCAAAGAACGCTCATGTTGTGGCGCGTATAAATCCGTGCACTTGTAAACAAAATCTGCCATTTCGCTCATGACATAAAAGCCATGCGCAAAGCCTGGGGGAACCCAAAGCATTCGATGGTTTTGATCACTAAGTTCGATACCTACTGATTGCCCAAAGGTATCTGAAGATTTACGCATGTCCACGGCAACATCGTAGACTTTGCCAGTAATAACATGTACCAGTTTGCCTTGAGTTTGCTCCATTTGATAATGCAATCCGCGTAAGATGCCTTGGCCTGATCGGCTGTGATTATCTTGTACAAACTCTATATCTAAACCTGCATCGGTAAATGTTTGTTGATTCCATGTCTCTATGAAGAAGCCACGTTCATCTCCAAAAACGGCTGGCTCGATGATTTTCACATCAGGAATTTTACTGTCGATAATTTTCATTTTATTGATTAATCACGCCAGCCAGGTACTGTCCATAGCCGCTCTTTTTAAGTGGTTCAGCAAGTTTGAGGAGCTGCTCTGAATCAATAAACCTCATGCGCCATGCCACTTCTTCAGGGCAGGCAATGCGTAACCCTTGGCGCTCTTCTATCACACGTATATAGTTTGCGGCATCTAATAAAGACTGATGCGTGCCTGTATCTAACCAGGCTGTACCACGTTTTAGGATTTCTACCGTGAGATTACCTTGGTCGAGATACATCTGATTAACTGTGGTAATTTCAAGTTCACCGCGGTGAGAGGGTTTTACCTCCTTGGCAATAGATACGACGTCGTTATCGTAGAAATATAAGCCAGTAACGGCATAATTAGATTTTGGCTGTTCTGGCTTTTCTTCGATGCTTAAGGCTTTTCCTCTCTCATCAAAATCAACAACACCATAGCGTTCAGGGTCACTCACATAATAACCAAACACGGTGGCACCGGACTCTTGTTCTGCAAGACTTCCCAGGCGTCCTGATAAGCCTTCGCCGTAGAAGATATTATCACCGAGAATTAAGGTGACTTCATCATTGCCAATAAACTCTTCACCAATGATAAATGCCTGAGCTAATCCCTCTGGATTAGCCTGAATAGCATACTCAAGATTCATGCCCCATTGAGAGCCATCACCTAGCAGAGCCTGAAACATGGCTTGGTCATGTGGTGTGGTTATAATCAAAACATCACGGATATTTGAGAACATGAGTACCGTTAGAGGATAGTAAATCATCGGTTTGTCATAGACAGGCATCAGTTGCTTGCTAACGACTTGAGTTAACGGGTGTAAGCGTGTGCCACTTCCTCCTGCTAAAATAATGCCTTTTCTCATAATTCTTTGATCTTCAAAAATGGTTAGGTATTGCGTGTCGCAGTGAATTTATTGCAGAAAACTACGTCCAGCGGTCGCAATAATCACGGTGATTAAGCCTAAGGTCAAGTTCGCAGCGATAAGCCAGCGTATTTGTGCCAAAGCTTTCCCGCCAGCTGGCCAGTCTTTTGCAGCAACGGCTTTTTTTAAGCGATTAAAAGGGGCAAAGAAGACATGGAAGAAAAGCAGCATCATAAGGAGGCCGAGTCCATGCATGATGTGGATATATAGCAAGCTGTTAGCAAAACCACCAATTAAATGGATGATGTAATAGCCACTAATGAGAATGCCGATAATAGAAGCCCAAACCCAAGGGAAAAAGTTTTGGAAGGTTGCAGCCCATAAAGGTAAGCGTTGAGGTGGTTCCAGTGTGCTGACAGCGGCTGGGCGTAGTGTGATGTAGGCAAAGAACATGCCGCCAACCCAGATAACCACGCCGAGAACGTGTAATGCTAAGGCTAAGTGATGAAGCATCTTGGTATCCTGTATCGTAAAAAAGTACGATGAGTATAGACTGTTCGCAATGGCCTGTTAAGGTTAAAGCTATGTTTTGCTTGCCTCCTTTGATCCCTTGAAATATGACGAAATTGTGAATTTAGCGCAGTATTATGCAAAAGCCAGTCATTTTTCGGTATAGTTCGGGCACAATCTGCTGATTTCACGGATTGGGATAAGGTAATACTTATATAAGAGTGGCTTGGAATTTCTAATCTACACAGCTTTGGTAATGCTGTTTTAGAACTTTTTTGATCATTGCGGGGCTTACATTTACATCAATGCTAGGTTTCATGCGCTGATCTATTTAACAGACAATAATAATTGAATGAATAATTTTCTTCGAAAAAAACACTATAAAGTCCAATTACTTGCTGGGGTAGTTGCTGTTGCGTTGAATATGCCGTTGTTGCATGCTGAGGGTTCGGCAGAACTTAATCTGAAGGGTGTAGAGATAACGACCTTAATTGAAACGGTTTCGCGTCTAACAGGTAAAAATTTCATTGTCGACCCTAGAGTGAAAGGTCAGGCTACGGTTATTACAGGGCGAAAGTTAACAAACGATGAGCTTTACGAAACATTTCTTTCCGTATTACAGGTGCATAATTTATCCGTAGTAGAGACGGGTGGAATTCTGAAGGTTATTCCGTCCAATATTGCTAAACAAGAAACGCATCCCATCATTAGTGATGCCTATCAACAGCCCTCTGAAAAATTTGTTACTAAATTAGTCCAAGTTGAACACGTATCTGCTTTATCTATCGTCAGCGCTCTACGTCCTTTGTCCCGAACAGTACAGATTCAGCACCATGCAGAAAGTAACTCTGTGGTGATGTCTGGTCGTGCGGGTGATTTACGTCGTTTGGAAGTCATTATTCAACGCATGGATCGTGCGGATGAAAAGCAAATCGAAGTTGTGCCGCTGAAATATGCGGATGCCAAGCAGGTCGTTACTGCTATTCAGGCATTAAACAAAACTGGCGTTAAAGGCCAATTATCATCGGGTAATAAAGTATCTGCTGATGAGCGTACAAATAGTCTTTTGGTGACAGGTGATAAGGCAACCCGTGATCGGATTCGTATGATTGCCGCGAAATTGGATGTTCCTAAGAAGAAAGAGGGTAATACGCGTGTTATTTACCTCAAATATGCTAAGGCCATTGATTTAGTTAAGGTGCTTCAAGGGGCATCGAAAACCTCACAAATCTCCAATACGCAAGGGAAAGCAGCGTCTGCACAAAACCCTGGAGGAGCAACTTCAGGCGGGGCATCATCGAATCTGGATATTCAAGCAGACGAATCGAGTAACTCATTAATCATCACCGCTGAAAAGGATGTGATGAATAATTTAATGCAGATTGTACGCCAGCTCGATGTGAGACGTGCGCAAGTCATGATTGAAACTATTGTTGCTGAGGTTTCAACCGCTTTATCTGCAAATTTGGGCATTCAGTTTGGTTTTAATGGTTTAGCAGGTGATGACAAAGGGCCTATCGCGGTATCAAACTTTGCAGGAGCAGGCAGTAACAGCTTGTTGAATATAGCAACGATTGCAGCGACAGGCTCAGGCTCGATTGGTACGGGAGCTTTGTTGGGGGTTGGAGGAACAGCAGGTGGAACACAATTTGTGGCTCTATTAGACGCTTTAGCCTCTGATGGTGCGACGAATATTCTGTCAACACCTACCTTGGTGACGATGGATAATGAAGAAGCAGAGATTGTTGTTGGTCAGAATATCCCTCTTTTAACCGGCTCATTCACCAATTCTGCGGCTACGGGGAGTAATCCGTTTCAGACGATCGAACGCAAAGATATTGGTTTAACGCTAAAGGTCACTCCGCAAATTAATGAAGGTACTAGTGTAAAGTTGGCGATTCAACAGGAAGTATCCAGCTTGGCGGCCAGTAATTCGAGCGCTTCTGATTTGATTACGAATAAACGCTCCATTACCACCAATGTTATGGTTGAGGACGGGGAGGTTCTTGTTTTAGGTGGTCTTATTGAAAATACTTTCAGAGATAGTCAGGAAAAAGTACCGGTGCTGGGAGACTTGCCTCTTGTTGGTGGTATGTTCAGACATGATGCAACCACTAAACAAAAACAGAATTTGATGGTGTTCATACATCCCGTTATTTTGCGCGATCATATGTCTGCAGATGTTTATACAAGGAGGAAATATTCTGCAATTCAGCGCAAGCAAAAGGATAGTGAGATTCTCGGAAGAGGTACCTTTAAGAACCGAGCTGAGCCTTTGCCGCCGCTACATGAGGTGATTACTCAGCAGCCCTTCAAGCAACCTCAAAAGCAACAACAGCCTCGCAAACCGGTTGCAAAACCGATACAGAGAACGACGCCTATTGTTGAGCCAGTTGAGAACAAGGCAGATTATATTCCATTCATTGATGACTATTAAGGCCGTTTTTTATGAATAATATGCCTATGAATGTTCCTCCGAATGTAGTCAATAACGCTGTTGAGGAGCTTATTGAAGATGCCACGCTTGTCGAGGATCTGCCGTATAGCTTTGCTAAACGGTTTGGTGTGTTGTTGGATTCACTAAGTGGTACGCAAGAAACAGCCTTAGTGCTTCATCAGCCCGGTTTATCGATAGAGGCCGTGGGTGAGGTGCGACGTTTTTTGGGGGTGCCTGTTAGTTTCCAGCAGATTGAGCGTACCGAATTCGAAAAGAAATTGGCAGTGCATTACGATAGTGGTAATGCTGGGACAAAAGCGATGATGGACGATCTTGGCGATGAGATTGATCTTCATGATTTGACTGATGCTTTACCTGAGCCTGATGATCTTCTAGAAGCCGAAGATGATGCGCCCATTATCCGTTTGATCAATGCCTTGCTAACGCAAGCGATCAAAGAAGACGCTTCGGATATCCATGTAGAAACCTATGAGCAACGTATGATTGTACGGATGCGCGTGGACGGTGTGTTACGAGAAGTGTTGGAGCCACCTAGGGCATTAGCGCCATTGGTTATTTCCCGCATTAAAGTGATGGCGAAATTGGATATCGCAGAGAAACGTATACCGCAAGATGGGCGAATCTCGGTACGCGTTGCAGGACGACCTGTCGATGTTCGTGTTTCTACCTTGCCCTCTGGTTACAATGAAAGAATAGTATTGCGTTTGTTGGATAAGCAGGCAGGACGCTTAAATCTTAAAAACCTGGGTATGGCGACGCATACTGAAGCGCGGTTAGTTGAATTAATCAAAAAGCCCCACGGCATCATTTTGGTGACAGGTCCAACGGGGTCTGGTAAGACAACGACACTTTATGCCGCTTTGACCGATTTGAATCAGAGTAGTCGGAACATTCTCACGGTAGAAGACCCTATCGAATATTACATCGATGGTATTGGTCAGACACAGGTCAATACCAAAGTTGATATGAGCTTTGCACGAGGCTTGCGCGCCATCTTACGACAAGATCCTGATGTGGTGATGGTTGGTGAGATTCGTGACTTGGAAACCGCCGAGATTGCTGTGCAGTCGAGTTTGACGGGACATTTAGTATTCTCAACCCTGCATACCAATACAGCTGTGGGTGTGGTTACTCGTTTACGCGATATGGGGGTCGAACCTTATCTTTTGTCATCTAGTCTGATTGGTGTGATTGCGCAGCGTCTTGTGCGTGTGTTGTGTGGGCGTTGCAAACAACCGAATGAGGCGAATGCCACAGAAATGGACATGCTGAGAGTGACAGGTCCTGCGCCCACTATTTATCATCATCAAGGTTGTTCGCACTGCAATCACACCGGCTATATTGGCCGTTCAGGCATCTATGAAATGGTAACTGTTGATGATAAATTACGCAACATGATCCATGAGGGAGAAAGTGAACTGGCTCTGGAGCAATATGCACGTACCCAATCAGAAAGTATCCGTCGCGATGGTGTGCGGCTCGTATTAGAGGGGAAAACGACTTTGGAAGAAGTACTTAGAGTTACCCGCGAAGATCGTTAATGGCTGCTTTCGAATATACAGCTCTTGGAGCCAGTGGGAAGGAAGAGAAGGGCATTCTTGAAGCTGATAATGCGCGACAAGTTCGGCAGATGTTACGTGATGCGGGCAATATGCCACTGACCGTTGAAGCGGTTCAGGAGTCCTCCACGTCGAAGACAAATGTTAAAGCCTCCAAGCGCGGTAAATTAAAGCCTGTAGATTTAGCGCTGGTAACACGACAATTAGCAACTTTGATTCAAGCAGGATCCCCCTTGGAAGAAGCCCTTGCTACAGCCTCTAAACAGACAGATCGTAATAATGTTAAGCGTATTATGTCTGCGGTTCGTTCGAAAGTAATAGAGGGGCATTCTCTAGCTGCAGCCTTGAAATCTTTCCCTAATGCTTTTCCTCAGTTGTATCGTGCGACGGTGGATGCAGGTGAGAAATCGGGGCATTTGGATGCGGTATTAGAACGCTTGGCTGACTACACAGAAAGCCGCCAGGAAATGCAGCAAAAAGTTTCAACGGCCATGTTTTATCCCGCCATTCTGGTGTTTATGGCCATTGCGATTGTTTCTGGCTTGTTAGGCTATGTTGTCCCCAAAGTGGTGACTGTTTTCCAGGAAATGGATCAAGAGCTACCGATTTTAACCCAAATTATTTTGGGAATTAGTGATTTTGTTGTTGATTATGGTCTGATGGTATTGCTCGTCTTTGCAGTTGCTGTCTACATTTTTAAAAGGCTAATTCGTATTCCTGCCTGGAAGATGCGCTATCACAGGCTGTTGCTACGTTTGCCTTTGATTGGTCGTTTAGTGAGAGCGACAAATACAGCACGTTTTGCTCGAACACTAAGTATTTTAGCCTCAAGCGGTGTACCTATTTTGGATGCACTGAGTATATCTTCGGAAGTCATGCAAAATTTGCCGATGCAGCAGGCTGTAAAAGAAGCCACTGTGAAGGTGCGTGAAGGGGCGCCAATTTATAAGGCCTTAGAGCAATCCGGTTACTTCCCTCCAATGACGGTGTATTTGATTGCGAGTGGTGAAGGTAGCGGTAAGCTCGATGAAATGTTGGAGCGTGCAGCTACTCAGCAAGAAAGAGAGACAGATACAACGCTTACTACTTTATTGAGTGTCTTCGAGCCTATTCTCATAATTATTATGGGAATCATTGTGTTGTTGATCGTGTTGGCGATTTTGTTACCTATTTTCGAGTTGAACCAATTGGTCCAGTGATACGACTTATTGGAAATGTTTATTAGGAGTAAATGTATGAAACGGTTAACAACGGTATTGGCCTTAGTGCTAAGTGCAGCTTTAGTTGCACCTGTTGCTCAGGCAAAAGAGGAAGCTAAAACATCTAAGGAAAAATCTGCTGAAGTAAAGAAGGCAAAGGCTAAAAAAGAGAAAGCGAAAAAAGAAAAGGAAAAGGCGAGTAAAAATTCTGATAAAAAAGAAATAAAGACCAAGGCTTTAGATAAAGAGAAGAAGGTGGCTAAAGATGAAATAGATAGCAACGCCAAAACCTCGAATAAAGATGTAGTAAAAAAGGAAAAGACGACAGCTAAGTCTGAGAGTAAAGAATCTACTAGAGAAGCCAATAAGTCAGTAGAAAAAGATAGACAGTCGACGGAAGAAACGAGGACATCAGGCAATAAGCGAAGCGTTGCTAAGGCGAATTCTGATAAGGCAAAGCTTTACAAAAATACAATAGTTAACTTGAACAAAGCCGATGCTGCAACATTGCAAAAGTACTTGGTTGGAATTGGTGAGAAGCGTGCGAAGGCGGTCGTGGCATATCGTCAAAAAAATGGAAGTTTCAAGGGGGTCGAAGAACTGAAGTCCATACCAGGAATTGGTGATGGAATCTATGATGGTCTAAAGAAAAACGTATCTCTTTCTAGGGGTGAGTACAAGGTTGAGAAGAAGGCTACTAAGAAATAGAGTCTCTCTATAAACATATAAAATCTCCTTAGTTATAGGTATGCAAGATTATTAACTAAAGATATTTACAGGTAGGTTTCATAAAAGTAGGTTTGTTGAGTATAATTATAAGTTTCACAAGTCCAATAATGGAAAAGAAAGAATAATGAAAAATATACTTGTCACAGGTGGTGCTGGTTATATCGGTTCACACACTTGCGTTGAATTGATTGAAACCGGTGATTATTGTCCGATTGTGTTAGATAATCTCTGCAATAGTTCAGCGGTATCTTTGGATCGGGTGAAGCAAATAACTGGCCAAGATGTAGCTTTTGTAGAGGGTGATATTCGAGATGCTGAATTGCTTGATAAAATCTTTGCTGACAATGATATCTATGCAGTTATCCACTTTGCAGGATTAAAAGCCGTGGGTGAATCGGTTGAAAAGCCGATGATGTATTACGAAAATAATATTGCTGGCAGTATCAATCTCTTTGCCGCGATGAAACGTAATAACGTTAAGCGTGTTGTATTTAGCTCATCTGCAACGGTATATGGTGATCCTGCTTCGGTGCCAATCAAAGAGGGTTTTCCACTTAGTGCTACTAATGCTTATGGCCGTTCCAAACTATTCATCGAAGAAATTCTAAGAGATGTGAATTATGCAGACAACGAGTGGGATGTTGCGTTGCTTCGTTATTTTAATCCTGTTGGCGCGCATAAAAGTGGCTTAATTGGTGAAGATCCTAGCGGAATTCCTAATAATTTAATGCCTTATATCGCTCGTGTTGCAGTGGGCACTTATGATGCTTTATCAGTATTCGGTAGCGATTATCCTACGCGTGATGGAACAGGTGTACGGGATTACATTCATGTTGTTGATTTGGCAAAAGGTCATGTAAAAGCACTCGATGCTTTTGATCGCGAGGATGATAAACGTTTATTTACGGTAAATCTGGGAACAGGTCAGGGCTATTCAGTACTTGATATGGTCAAAGCATTTGAGAATGCTTCAGGCAACAAGGTTGCATATAATTTAGTTGATCGACGTGAAGGTGATGTTGCCGAATGTTTTGCTGATCCTGCATTAGCGAAGTCTTTTCTTGGTTGGGAGACTGAGAGGGGCATTGATGAGATGTGCCAGGACACATGGAGATGGCAGAGTGAAAACCCGAAAGGATTCGCTGAATAAATGCCGTCTTTATCCTGTTATCAGTGCCTTCGTGGGTATAATAAGGTGTGAGCAGGCAAAAAAAAGCCTCTATCACTGATAGAGGCTTTTATTATCATGTTACCCGAGTTTTACAAAGGGGTGACATTTGAGGCTTGAAGGCCTTTATCACCTTGTGAAACCGTCATGGTTACTGTTTGGCCGTCTTGTAGAGTCTTGCGACCTTCTGAAAGGATTACACTGTAATGAACAAAAACGTCGTTGCCGCCTTCTTGTTCAATAAAACCGAAACCTTTTTCATCGTTGAACCACTTTACAGTTCCTGTTACTTGTTCTGACATATTTTACTCGTACTTCTTGTGCCCGAAGGCTTAAAAAAAACCGATACTAGACCGGAGATGAGACTAGCAAGACTCCGCAAAAAGTCTTGCTAACCCTACTAGTATATCACCGATATGTTATAAATCTGTGAAATTTTGATTATTTTTGCCAAAAAATGATATTTTTTCAGAAATATTGAGTGGAATTAAAATTCCTGAAAGCTTAAAAGTGTATTGGTAGATTCCTTAAGATGCAGATATCATCTGCTCCTTTTTTACGAATTCGAGGATGATGTTGTAATGAGTATAAGTTCATTTCACCCACCTGTTAGAACTTTGATGGGGCCAGGGCCTTCTGATGTTAATCCGCGTGTCCTTGAGGCAATGGCTCGTCCTACTATTGGTCATCTAGATCCTGTTTTTGTAGATATGATGGATGAAACAAAACAGCTTCTGCAATACGCATTCCAGACGAGCAATGCGTTGACAATGCCTATTTCTGCACCAGGTTCTGCAGGTATGGAAGCCTGTTTTGTGAATCTTGTTGAGCCAGGTGAAACCGTTATTGTTTGCCAGAATGGTGTATTCGGCGGACGTATGAAAGAAAACGTTGAGCGTTGTGGTGCAACTGCCATTATGGTGCAAGACGATTGGGGGGATGCTGTTGACCCTGCGAAGTTAGAGGAAGCACTTAAAGCCCATCCTGAAGCAACTGTTGTTGCTTTTGTCCATGCAGAAACCTCCACGGGCGCGATTTCCGATGCAGAAACATTGGTGAAATTGGCTCATGATCATAATTGCCTAACGATCGTTGACGCTGTTACATCACTAGCAGGCTCGCCGTTAATGGTTGATGACTGGGGTATTGATGCAATTTATTCTGGCACACAAAAATGTTTGTCATGTACACCCGGTATTTCACCGATTAGTTTTAGCCAAGCAGCAGTTGATAAAGTACAAAGTCGTAAAACCCCCGTGCAGAGCTGGTTTTTAGATCTTAGTTTGGTAATGGCTTATTGGGGCGGTGGTGCAAAACGTGCATACCATCATACCGCGCCTGTCAATGCGCTATATGCTTTCCATGAGTCCTTGGTTATCTTGCAAGATGAAGGTATCGAAAACTCTTGGGCACGTCATGCGAAGAACCATGAAGCTTTAAAAGCTGGTTTCGAAGCGATGGGTATTTCATTCTTGGTTGATGAGTCTTGTCGTTTACCACAATTGAACTCTGTTTTTGTACCAGAAGGTATTGATGAAGCTGCGGTTCGTACTGAGTTGTTAAATAGTTACAACCTTGAAATTGGCGCGGGTCTTGGTCCAATGGCAGGGAAAATCTGGCGTGTTGGGTTAATGGGTTTTGCTAGTAATGAAACTAACGTATTGAATTGTTTAGGTGCTATGGATGCTGTTTTATCTGATATGGGTGCCAAGTTTGATTCAGGTAGTGCAGTAAAAGCAGCAAGAGCATCGTTTTCCTCTTAATAGTCTGATTATAAAAGTATTTAAAGCCGACTGCCTGTCATGAAGAGTCGGCTTTTTTTATACCTTAGACAAAGCGAGTCGACGTTTTAGTCTACGCTCTTTCCATCCAACAAATATCAAATATAAACTTGGTATCGTGAAAAGTGAGAGTACTGAGGAAAAACCTACTCCCCATACTATTGCTGTTCCAACTGGCCCCCAGATTAAAGATTTTCCACCTAAGCCCATCGCTAAAGAAAATAACCCCGCTATCGTGGTCAGGGTTGTAATGATGATAGGAATTACGCGTCGTCGTGAGGCAAAAATGATGGCATGTAGTGTGCCCATGCCCTTATTGCGTCGATCATTTGCTGCTGAAATCAGAACGATAGCTGAGTTAACGGCAATACCTGCCAAAGCGACGACACCGTATAAGGTATAGAGGCTTAAAGGACTTTGTGTAAATAACAAGCCGAAGATGACTCCAGCGAAAGCCATAGGTATGGTGGCGAGTATCAGTAAGGGTTGAAAATAGCTTTTGAACTGCGTACCAAGAATTAGATACATCAGTCCAATACCGATCAGAAACAGTTTGCCCATAGCATCAATACTTTCGTTAATATCATCAAGCTGGCCAGAGAAGTCCAAATCAATACTGGGATGTTCAGCTTTAATAGAATTCCAGTACTGCAAAAGCTTGGCGTTGGCAGTAACCGTATCAATGCTACATTTTGAATAGTCCTTCGCGGTTTTTTTCCTCTGCGGTTCTATTTGGCAAGTATAAAAGTCTTCATTCGGATACTTCTTCAGATCGGCTTCAACAGAAATGGAGCGTCGAAAATTGTGATGACGAATATTCCCTACCGCGAGTTGCTTGTTTTGTTGAGTGAGTTCACTAAGGGCAATGCTTCCTCGATTGGCGGTAGGAATTTGGAAATCCAGGATGTCATCAATATTGATGAATGATTGTTGATTAGCGCGTAAACGAATCCGTAATTTCTCGCCTTGATCTTGCATATCTGCAACAATTTCACCATCAATGAGTAGGCTTATCGTTCGCATTACATCGTTGGGATTAATACCTGCAAGACGAACGGCATCATGATTTAGGCTTAAGCTAAGTTCCATACGTCCACTTGTCGCATTGTCAGCGATATCGTCAATACCACCTATTGTTTCAAGATGAGCTTTGATCTTCTCAGCAACACGATTGATTTCTACAAAATCATCGCCGCGGATTTTTACACTAATCGGTTTGCTGGCCGGAGGGCCCGAGGAAAATGTCAAAAAAGAAATGTTGTCAGCACCAGAAATACTAGTGACGTCTTTTCGCATCGACTCCACAATATCTTCAACACGGCGAGCATTCCCATAATCAGGCTTTAATCCAACGATGATTTGTCCATAACGGTTGCCAAATAGGGGTTCAGTCTCAGTGAACATCTGTCCAGCGTAACTGACAACTGATCTAGCTTCGTTATCTTGCAAGTGTTTTTTTACTTCTTGTTCGATTTCCAGTGTCTTGTTGAGAGTGTTGTCTAGCGTGGATGTAGCGGCCATTTCGACGTTTACGTAGAACAGGCGTAAGGTATCTGCGGCAAAAAAGTTTACTTTAATGAGTCCTGCAGCAAGAATGCCTATTGCAAGAAAAAACAAGAGCATTACCGTGCTTAAGGTGGTTTTAGGCCAACGTAAAGCATAAATCAATAAGATAGAATAGCGATGTCTAATCCAGCGCATGGCTCGTGAACGTAATTGCTGTATTTTTCCGGGTTTTCTCATATTACCTCCCATCGAGGCGACATGGGCGGGCAGCATCCAAAAGGCTTCCACAAGGCTCAATAGAAGAGCAATGGTGACGACTAGTGGGACTACCAGCATGAATTTTCCTAAGATTCCAGGTAGGAGCATCAAGGGTAAAAAGGCAGAGATGGTTGTTAGTACCGCGGTGGTAACGGGTTGTGCGACTTCTTGCAAGGATCGCACAGAGGCTTCAAGAGAATCCATGCCACGTTGCATGCGATAGTAGATGCTTTCGACGACCACAACCGCATCATCGACGAGCATGCCAAGTACAATCACTACACCCAGTAAGACTGTTACATTGAGTGTTTGTCCGATGGCTGAAAGAATCCAGAATGTGCCAGCTAGGATGAAAGGAATGCCAATCGCTGTGAGAAAGGCGATACGTAGCCCCAAAAATAGCCAGGCAACCAAAAGAACAAAGGATAACCCTATCAAAGCGTTACTTTGCATGATGTTGATCGCTTTCAGGGTTTGTGGGGTGCCATCATCAACTAAGATGAGTTTAATACCTGTTTTGTCACTGATAGTATTTTGTGAGATGAGATAGGCATTGATGTGTTCTAGCAGTTCGATAATGTTTGTATTATCTTGCTTCATAATGGCGAGTAAGACCGCTGGATTGCCATCGACACGGACTTTCTCTGAGGCTTTTTCCCGTGTGCGTTCAACCGTTGCAACGCGACTGATGGGGACTTCACCTTCTAAATCAACGATAGGTAGTTGACTGATAACTTCTGGATCACTGGTTTTCCCCGTTATGCTAACCAGCCAATTCTGTCCTTCTGTGTCGATAGTGCCTGCGGCAATATCTTGGAACCAAGAGCGAATCGTATCAGAAATTTGCCCAGGCGTTAGATTGAATTGTTCCAGTAAATCTGGTTCAAAGCGTACCAATAATTCTGGCTCGTTGAGTGCTACCGTATCTACACGATCAATGCCTGACATTTGTTCGAAATATTGGGTGATATTACGTGTTGCGATGCGAAGGTTTTCATCGTCTGCGATTGACGTTATCGCAACGGTGGCAGCGGGGTAAGCATTCCCGGATGTGATTTCGACAATTTGTGGGTCATCAATGCCATCAGGTAACAAGCTCTCGGCATTTTGAAGTTCGCGCCGCATGTCCGCGAGGCGTTTTTCAAAAAGTGCAGGGTTAAGATCCTCAAAACGCACCAGAATAGACGATACATTTTCGCGACTGGTACTGGAAACGAAGCGTAAGTCTGGAATGCCATCAATCGCGTCCTCGAGTACATCCGTAATACGTTTTTCAACATCCGAAGCGCTAGCGCCAGGGTACTGGGTAATAATACTTATCCAGTTGAAGTTGATAGTGGGGTCTTGCTGTCTGGGAAGTGCTTGATAAGATAAAAAGCCCACCACCAGCACGAGGATAAAGGTCAGATTAGCCAGTACGTGGTTTTGCAGCAATCGATAGAACATGTGCTTATTCGACGATGATGCTATCTGCATCTTGCAGCGTGAGGAGATTACTAATAATGAGTAGGGTCTCCCCCGGAAGCTCTGTTGTTGTGGACTGTCCTTCAATGGCATGATTGATAGGATGGAAGCTTGCAGATTGTTTGTCTTTTGTGATCATAACACCCAGTTTTCCATTTCTTTTGATAAGGTATTTTGCCGGCAAATATCCTTCATGGCTTTGCCATTGCACGCGTCCGCTTAAACCAATGATCAGTTTATCTGTTGCTGGTTTTTGTGAAAAACGAACCGTTAAGGAGTTGGTTTGTGGATCAATAATATTCACCATTGTGTCCAGCTTTAGTGAGGATTTTATGTTCTTTGCAATGAAATAAATATTTCTGGCCTGCTTAATAGACTGGCTTTTGATTGGCGTAAGTTGGGCCTCTACTTTAGATGCCTGGGTTTGTAATAAGCGTAATACAGGTTTTCCAGGAGTTAAAAAATCTCCCAAACTGCTGAGCCTTTCGGTGATTTGACCTTGGAAGGGAGCTTTTATCAAGCATTTATCAATAGTTAAATTACTAGCGGATAACAGAGCTTTTTTAAGAGCAACATCCGCTAAAGCTTGGTTTCTTTGAGCGAATGAAATATCGACATTATTTTGTGAAATCGTATTATTTTGGGAAAGTGATTGATTTCGCAAATATTGTTTTTTAGCGAGTTCATACTGGGCTTTTGCAGCATCAAGTGCAGCTTTGGCTTGCTGTCGTTGATTTGTGTAGTCTTTACAATCTATTTCTAGCAATATTTGGTTTTTTTCAACTATATCCCCTTTTTCAATATGTATTTTGATGACTCTGCCACTGACTTCTGCGGCCAGTAAAGCATGGTTAATATTGACTATTTTTGCTGGCGCACTTTCTATTTTGTGGCGAAGTAGCTCCGAAAGAGGTTCTATAGCGACTGTGACACCTTCTTTCGCATGGAGGGTCGTAGTAAGTAAGCACACAAAGAGCAATATTTTGATAAATAAGAGAGTTTTATGGATGTGCCTCCACATTTTTATTAGATTCATGAATTAGCTTTGCCAATGATTGCTCTTAGTCAATTTTTTATCTATAAGGCATTAAATTATAAGATATAGATGATAAAAAAGAGTAAAGGTCTCGGTTTAGTTGTTGTTTATTGTGAAACATTATTGCTCTGGCGTAAGAAAGTATCAATGAGAGTGCTAATAGCGGTTAGCTGAAGAGAGGGCGATTGTCTGATAGCAATGAGGTTTGTGGAGAGAGAGTTTTGAAACCAAGGGGGAAATGAAAAAATAGGCATACTTCAGCTGCTTTACCTGCTACATGATGCTGGGCGAACATGAGAGTTTAAGCATCGTTTGTCCTTTTTAGCATTACGTGTTGCTTTAGGGTCTAGAATGAGTTCGTTCGCTTTTACCCAGCCCGTTTTTTTATTCCAAGTAATTTTCCTCCAGTATTGTTTGCTATAGAGGCGTTTTTTGGATCTTTTGATAATCCACTTGGCTTTAGCTGGGATTTTGACAATTTTAGCTGAATGAATGGTGGGATCCTCATATATGAAAAGTCCTTTTTCGGTGAGAGACTTAATCATATAAATTTCAATCTTTCCAGCATGAGAAACGTTAAAAAAGAAAGTCATTGATAAAATGTAAAAAACTGTTTTTAGGGATTTTTTCATAGCATCTTTTTTCCCGAATGATTATATGTATAGCGCTTACAGCACTGACGAACGTGTGCATACTATCCCGCAATACTAAATCTGCCAAATAGTATAACTTATAGCTGCGATTAGTTTTTTGTTGGTATAAGTTAAGTTAAAGTATTCGAATATTTAGACATAGTATTTTATATCTGTTTATGGGTACATATATCCGTAAATTATTACCACTAATCTGTTTTTCAAAAGAAAATGGCCATGTTGCTTTTTTTTCAGAAGAATCATATTAGTATTTAATGAACTATTCCTGATATAGCGGTTCAATGATAGACACTCTTTCTTGGGTGATTGTTATTGATGAGCCTGTATCAGGGGGCACTAAATTGTATTTCAAGGTGTCACCATGTTATGACCTCTAAATAATTGGGACCGATACTTAACTATGTTTGATGATATGCTACTAATGACTAATTGGCCCTTTTATGTGCTGTTCTTGTTGCTTGGTTTCATCTTTGGATGGGTAATAAAGGGGAACTGCCGTAGAAAGTTGCTAATGATGGAGGATGAGTGGCGTTCACGTTACCAATCACTAGAAGCTGAATATGCTGATGTATTTGGTAATGCATCTTCTGATGACGCTATTCTAGCTGAAAACAAGAAGCTGAGTCGAAAACTTAAACAGATGGAGAAAGGGGCAAGGCTTTCTGCCAAAGAGGGGAAAAAGAACCTTGAAAGAATTCGTTTGCTTGAATCAGAGTCAGAAGAGTTTCAGGATCAAGTAAAAGATCAAGAGAAGTTAGTAACTTCTCTGCAAGATACCATTTTAAAACTTGATGAGAGTATCCACAGTACAGAAAGCAGGGTGCAGGTTTTAGAGGGTGAGCTTCAGACTATTGGTTTAGATACAAAGTAGGATGTTTAGAGCTATCTCTTCATCGTTTTATTTTTTGGTTAGGAGCATGGCATCACCATAGCTGAAGAAGCGGTATTTTTCAGCAATGGCATGTTCATAGGCTTTAAAAATGTTTTCATAGCCTGAAAATGCAGATACCAGCATTAGGAGCGTTGAACCGGGTAAGTGGAAGTTTGTCACCATAATATCGACAATACCAAATTCGAAACCTGGTGTGATAAATAGCTCTGTGTCCCCAGAATACGGTTGAATGCCACCTTTATGAAAAGCTGATTCCAAGCTTCTTACAGAGGTAGTGCCTACGGCAACCACCCGTCCACCTGACTCTTTGCATGCGATGATTTTGTCGCAGGCTTCTTGATTAACGTCGATATATTCTGAATGCATGACATGCTGGCTTAAGTCATCATGTTTTACAGGCTGAAATGTTCCTGCGCCAACATGTAGGGTAACTGATGCGGTGTTGATGCCTTTATCTTGGAGTTTTGTCATCAAGGCTTCATCAAAGTGAAGACCTGCAGTCGGGGCGGCAACAGCCCCTGGTTTGTCAGCAAAAATTGTTTGGTAGCGTTCTTTGTCGGCCTCCGTATCTTGGCGTTCAATATAGGGTGGAAGAGGGATGTGACCATACTCTTCTAGCAACTCGAGAATTGATGAGGTATCTGTTAATTGTAGTTCGAAGAGTGCGCCTTGCCTGCCGATAACTTCCATGCTGAACGCATTCTCGAGTGTAATCTGAGAACCCCCTTTGGGAGACTTACTAGCACGTATATGTGCTAGACAATTTGTATCACTCAAAACTCTTTCAATGAGAACTTCAATTTTTCCTCCTGTAGATTTAGTACCGAATAATCTAGCGGGTATTACACGAGTATCATTAAATACCAGCAGGTCATTGGGTCTTAGTACATGCTCGATATCAGCAAAGGTTCCATCGTTGATGGTGTTGGTTTCGCCTGATACTTGTAAGAGTCTACTTGCCCCTCTTTCTGCCAACGGTTGTTGTGCGATAAGCTCGGGGGGAAGGTCATAAATGAAGTCACTGAGTTTCATGGGACAGGATTGTGACGATTTTTTTGGAGCGATACAATGAAAATTACTTACGCGTGTTGATTCAGTTCCAATTTTTCATTCTCTCATCTAGTATGGCATCTCTTTTTTTATTTATATCACGCCTATGCGAATTCAGGATCAACCAGACCCCTATATCGTCCCTCATTGCGAGAAGCAGATAGAAATTCTCCATCAAGACGATGATTTATTGCTCATCAATAAGCCTGATGGACTATTAAGTGTTCCAGGGAGACACCCTTTGAATAAAGATAGTGTGATTAACCGCCTGCGTGAGGATTTTCCTGAAGCTGAGATGGCGCATCGACTTGATCTTGATACCTCGGGGATTATGGTGGTTCCCTTGCATAAAGAATGTTTAAGGTACGTTAATCGTTTATTTCAAGAGCGTGAAGTCGATAAGACCTATACTGCAGTTGTTTATGGCGTTGTTGAAGCAAATACTGGTAAAATCGAATTGCCTTTGATAAAAGACTGGCCAAATCGCCCCTTACAGAAAGTTTGTCATGAATCTGGAAAGTGGGCTTTGACGTACTATGAAGTAATGGAGCGGAATGAAATTGAGAATTCATCAAAGTTACTTTTGACTCCAGTTACTGGTCGGTCACATCAGCTGAGAATTCATCTTAGTAAAATTGATCATCCGATTTTGGGATGTGATATGTATGCCCACCAAGAAGGATATGATATGGCTGATCGACTTTTATTACATGCGACAACGCTATCCTTCATTCATCCGAGTACAGGTGAGCGTTTACAGGGTGAATGTTTACCCGAATTTTGAGGCGTTATTCTTTAGATTTGTTGTGGTCTCTAAAGAAATGTCGGGAATAAAGCTAGATTTTTAGGCTATAGTCCCCACTTAAGATATACTGTTGGGGAATGTCGAGAAGTTGAAAAAGGGCGGTCAGGTAACTTTCATTTATATATTTGACAAGTTATATCTAAATTTCTAGGTGTATGAGTTTTATCCTAGATTACATGCCTCTGTTAGAAATATTGGCAGATTGAGAAAGTTGAAATAATGATAAATCACAAATCTATACTGGCTACAGCTATACTGCTATTACCGCTTTTCAGCGTGAGTAGTTGTTATGGCAATGCACAAAATAATACAACAGCTGTTGCGGAAGAGCCGTCAAATGAGACGCTGACACCTAGACACGGCTATGAATTGAGAACGATTGACCAACTTCTGGGAAAATATCATCTCAAAAAATTCACTTTAAATGATTCTTTCTCATTGAAGATTTGGGACAGTTATATTGAGCAGTTAGACCCTAATCGAATCTATTTTACACAGAAAGATATCGATGCTTTGTCGAAGCATAAAAACCAATTTGATGAGTATATTGAAAGCGGCAACACAACTGCCGCATTAGAAATCTTCAATGTCTATAAAAAGCGGGTCAAAGAACGTTCAGTCTTTGCGGTAAAGCGTGTAAAGGAGCCCTTTAATTTTGCTTTAAATGAAAGTTATGTCATTGACCGCGCTGAAGAGAAATGGGCTGCGGATACACAAGCTCTAAATGATTTATGGCGAAAACGGATCAAGAATGACTTGATTAGTTTGAAACTTGCCGATGATAAAGAGAAAGACCCCATTGAGTCTTTAACGCAACGTTATTCGAATTTAGCCAAGCGGACAACTCAATTAAAGCAAAATGAAGTGTTCCAGATTATTGCTAATTCATTTGCAGGTGCGCTAGAACCACATACATCTTATTTCTCCCCCCGTGCGTCAGAAGAATTTAATATCCAGATGCGCTTATCGCTAGATGGTATCGGTGCGGTTTTACGAACTGAAGATGATTATACAAAAATCGTGAGTATAGTACCGGGTGGGCCTGCTGATAAGGTTGGTGTGCTGAAGGCTGGTGATTATATTACGGGTATTGCTCAGGGAACTGGTAAGCCGGTGAAAGAAGTCATTGGTATGCGTTTATCAGATGTGGTGAATCTCATTCGTGGGAAGAAAAACACAACGGTTGAGTTGACGTTCTTGCCAGGAGCTTCTGGGATTCATGGTAAAGCCCGGAAAGTATCGATTGTGCGCGATAAGGTTAAGCTTGAACATCAAGCAGCTAGTAAACGTATTATTGATGTTAATACAGAAATTGGGAAGTCGAAGATTGGTGTCATTGATCTACCTTCGTTCTATATTGATTTTGAAGCACGTGCTCGAGGTGATAAAGATTTTCGCAGTACAACCCGAGATGTTGAGAAACTGCTGAGTGAACTCAGAGATAAAGACAAAGTTGATGGGGTCGTTATTGATCTCCGCGGAAACGGTGGGGGCTCGCTCTCAGAAGTTATTTCTCTAACAGGTTTGTTTATTGATGAAGGTCCTGTTGTACAAGTAAGAGATTCAGAGAATCGTAAGTTGGTACAAGATGATACATATCCTGGTATTGCTTACGACGGGCCTATTGCCGTTATGGTTGATCGAGGAAGTGCTTCTGCTTCAGAGATTTTTGCAGGCGCTATCAAAGATTATGATCGAGGCATTGTGATTGGTGAGACAACCTTTGGTAAAGGTACGGTGCAGACCATTTTACCGATTGGTTCCGGTAGTACTATGTTTAGTGGTTTTAAACGAGAAAGCTTGGGACAGGTGAAAATCACAACAGCGCAATTTTTTCGAGTGAATGGCGAAAGTACGCAGTACCGGGGTGTAGAGCCTGATATTACGTGGCCAATTCCAGAGCAACCTGAGGATTTTGGTGAGCGTTCACTGAAAAATGCAATTGACTGGACTTCGGTAGATAAGGCGCCATTTCGCAAATATCCAAAAGCAATTCACCCATCGGTATTAGATCAGGAACGTAAGATATCAACCAATCGTATCCACCAGGATGAAAAATTCCTTGCGATGATTGATAAACTAAAATTACTGACGGATGCAGGTAAAGAAAAGCGTATTTCTTTGAGTTTAGAGACACGTAAAAAGAAGCGTGAAGAGTTTAATCACAAGTTGTTAACTGCAGAAAATAAAATACGTAAAGCGGATAAGCTTTCTGTTTATGCATCGATAAAGCAGATGCAGGATGAGCAATCTGCGCGCAGCGATGATATTTTCAATAAGGAGGAGCAACCTGTCGATCCTTTCTTGAAAGAAACGGCTAATATTTTGAGTGATATTCGTTATTTATCTTCCATAGACCAGCTGACTAAGAGTAAGTCTGTATCCCAGTTTTAGAGAGAAATAACACTTGTCCTAATCATAGCCTAGAAAGCAAGAATGATGGTTAGCGCTTAAAGCCCCTTTTGTAGGGGCTTTTTTGTGTGCCAGATTTCTAGAAAATGAAGATGGTGGAATAGGTCTAAATGTTATGAGAAGGGAGCTTAGGCGATATTTTATAGGGTAGTTGAATTTCGTGTTGTAGCTGGTTGTAAGGTTTAGAGAGCAGCAATCTTATAACGACTATTTAGCAATTTTCTTGATATATTCTCTCAGAGGGGTCTCAAATAATTTGTATGAAGCAATTGAGATTGCAATCAATACAACTAGGTATAAATAGAAATGTGCGGCCTCAGGTATTGCTAGATACTTGCCAATCGTTCGATCGTAAATTCCGTAAACAGGTCTTTGTAGAATATAAAGGGAATAACTGGCTTCGCCTAAAAGAATCAGGATGGGCAGGTTTAGTGTTTTTGCAATTACACCTTTATTGATCGCTAAGGCAACAATAAAGAGAAGAAATAAGGGGCCAATCAGTCCATTGGTGAGAGCAATATCTAGATTGAGTATAGCTATCTTGGCTGGTTGAGGTTGTGCAAGAAGTAGGATGAGAATGGCACTACTGACGAAGAGAATTACATTGCTGTATTGGCCAAACGTAGTTTCAATTTTCTGACTGTTTTGTTTGAAATAAGCGCCGACAACAACACCTAGAATAAAGGCGTTAATATGCATCAAAGGGTGGTAGTAAATAGCGTCATGCACCAGGTTTTTTGCTTGATAGGCCGTGCTATTTAACCAATAGGTGTGGATGAGTTGTGTAGTGAACCATAGTAAGAGTGCCAATAGTGTAACTTTCTTTAAACCAATGCGCTGAATGAATATCAGAATAAAAGGAAAGGCCGCGTAGAAAAATGCTTCAACCGATAAAGACCAGCCAGGAGAGTTGAGGCTGAGCGGGTAACCTGGAATCCAAGCCTGCAATAAACTCAAATTGAGCAATAAATCAGTGGTGAAACCGGGGTCTTTAAACTTCCCAGCAGCAACGAGTAGTAGCGCAAGTAAATAGACGGGATATATGCGGGCAAAACGTGCAATCCAGTATCGCTTTTTATTGAGCGTTTTCGATTGATCTGCTGAAAAATAGGCAATTGCCATAATGAAGCCAGAGAGCAGGTAGAAATAGTTGACAGCAATCGGGCCTGCTTGAAAGGCTTGACCAAAGAAAGGAATATTGGCAGGAAATACTTCACTACCATAGTGAAAAAAGACAACCGTTAAGGCTGCCAGAAATCGCGTAAACGTTATTTGATTAAGATGCAAAGCTTAGGATGCTGACTATTGGTGCTTAGTAAGCATTTTTATCCGTGAAACCACGGAAAATCGTATAAATAATGATTTTTATATCTAACCAGAGTGACCACTCTCGCATGTACTCTAAGTCAAACTCTAGACGTTTTCGCATCTTGTAAAGTGTGTCTGTTTCTCCGCGCCAACCATTAATTTGTGCCCAGCCAGTAATGCCGGGTTTTATTAAATGTCTCAGCATATAGCCTTGTAGTTGTGAGCGGTATTCTTCGTTATGCGCAATAGCATGAGGGCGCGGGCCAACAATCGACATATCGCCACGGATAACGTTGAAAAATTGAGGGAGTTCATCAAGTGATGTTTTACGCAGAAATGCGCCAAACGGGGTGATGCGACTGTCATTACGGGTTGCTTGTTTTACTTTCTCACCATTTTCGCATACTGACATGGTGCGAAATTTCCAGACATGAATTTTTTCACCTCCTAAACCATAGCGTTTTTGACGGAAAATGATGGGGCCAGATGAGGTGAATTTAATGGTTAGTCCAATAATAACCATTACTGGCATGATTAAGAGCAGTATGAGCGAGCTGATAAGAACGTCTTCTACGCGTTTGATAAAGGCATTATGCGGTGAGAACGGCGAATCATAAATGCACAAGACAGGCGTTTTGACAATTTCAAGATATTTGCTTTGTAAAAGACTAGAGGTGAAGTAGTCAGGCAGCATACGAATAGGGGTTGCTGTATCAGAAAGTCGATCAAGTAAGTTGGAGATGCGTTTCTTTGATTCAATTGGTAAGGCCAAATAGACCTGGTCATACTCTCCTCGCTGAGCAACGGTAATTAAATCTGAGAAATTACCAAGGACTGGGTAGTGATCTCGGATTTCAGGACAGCTACCTGTTTCTGGGTCACCGTAAAAGCCCGCAACCTGATAACCAAAATCAGGGCTGGATTCTAGCTCTTTGGCAAAGCGCAGGCCGTTTTCAGTTAGTCCTGCGATAACAACGGTTTGATTGTTTAATCCCATGGTTTTAAGGTAAGAGAAAAATCTTCTCAAACCATAGCGTGCTGTAATGAGCATCATGGGGGTTATGATTAACCATGATACTAAGGTTACACGAGAAAACTCAGAGCTGGTTTTAGAGATAAAACCGAAGAAAATCAATACGAGATAAACAAAAAACCAGTTGGCACTAATATGCAGGGCTTCTTCTTTAAAAGGGCGAGCAGTCCATGATGAATAGATATCGGTGAAGCGACCTATTACACCAAAAAGAATCAGACTAGATAATCCGGCAATGAGATAACCTTCTGGATAGTAATAATCTGTATGCAAATAGGTAATGTAAAGTGCAGTGATAATAATCAGGGAGTCTACACCGCGATAGATAAGTTCTGCACTGATTCGTTTGTCATTCACGCTATGAAGCTCTCCAAAATTTCGTTACTTCTCGTCCTTGAAAAACGTACTTATCGGTTATCTACTGAACCATGAGTCGTTATTACTGTGGGTTAAGTTCATCTGCTGGGCAATATACAGTAGATATTTGCGTAAGCAAATTTTAGAGGATTAACCAGCATTTCGTTTATCGTGAGGTGTGATCTTTTTCCCATCGATAGTTTTCGATGGCTTTAAATTGTTTTTTTGCTCTAAAACGAATAAATAATGCAATAAGCATATAAACAAAGGTTGGTATAGCGTCTTTACTCAACAATTTGTTCTTGAATGATACACCATATTTTGCTTTTTTGGGTTTTGCGCATAAATTAAGAGCATCAAGCTGCATATTACCCAATCGTGCCCGTGTTTTTATCTTGATCAACGAATACAGATTCTTAGGTGCCGTGATATGAATAGTTGTGCCGGCGATATTGGCTCTTTCTTGGCTTTCGAAACAACATCTCACATAACCATCGTCATTGATAATGTCAGGAAATTTTTTGAAGCGCTTTCGCCCTTTTTTACTGAGGATAAAGCTGCATGTTCCGATGACGCCATCTTTTATATAGGGTAGTTCGAGCCAAGTTTTATAGTATTGACGAACTGGCCATGAAGATTGTGTGAGGTCGATATTCGGCGTAGGTGCTGAAAGCAAAATATCATTTTTTTCAACATGTGCAGAAATGAAAGCAACAGCATTCTCACTAATGCGTGTATCCGCATCAAGATAAAATACGGGGTAGCTTGTTATGTGTTGATCGGCTTCGTTGAGTGCATTGGTTTTAGAGGGTTTTTCAATATCAAGACAAATGGCTTCAGGATAATGTTCTCTGACAATATCAGCGGTATTATCACTACAGCCATTGCAGGCCACAATTATTGTTTCAACATCTTTTTGATCAATAACGCTGTCAATGCAAGCACGTATCACCGTTTCTTCATTATGCGCAGGAATAATAATCGTTGCCATATTATGCCCAGCCTTTTAACCAGTCGTGACGCGCTTTAAAAATGGTTTGCCATTCGGCAAGGCGTGCTTTTTTTTGTGGCTTAATTAAGCTAAGCAAGTGATGGGCTGCTAACTGGTTTAGAACATAGATATAGAGCAATCCGCGATGAAGAGGTCTTTCCAGTGGTTTTGAATGTCGATTAACCAGTTCTACCTTCGCTTTTAAGAGTTTGATCATCTTGCCAGACAAATTGACTTCACTGGCTCCTCCATGATGAATGATTTTCGCATCAGGTGTGATCAGAGGTTGTTTGCCCTTAGCGATGGCTTTTAGACAGTAATCACCTTCTTCTCCGTACATGAAAAAGGTTTCATCAAAGCCTCCGATTGTCTCCCATAATTCACGGGTTGTGAGGAAAAAGCAGCCTTGTAAGATATCGACCGTTTTTATGCTATCACGTTGCCAGCAGCCATAGTTTCCGCTATTAAAAAAACAACTGTTCTTGAAGATCTTACTGAAGCCCAAGGCACTAAATAGTAATGTTTGTGTAGAAGGTCTGGCCCATGCGTTATGGGTATTGATGCTGCGATCATTATTAAGTGTGATGCCACCCCAAATGCCGTTTTCGGTGTTTTCTTTGGCGAAGGCATAGAGCTTATCAATGGCTCCATCCAGAATCACAGTATCAGGGTTAAGAAACAGTAATTGTTCAGAAGAATAAACGCGTGAACCTATGTTAATACCACCAGCAAAGCCCGTGTTGTCTAGCGAGCGAACCAAATGCACATCAGGAAATTGTTTTTCGATCGCATCTGCTGAGCCATCATGTGAGTTATTGTCGACAACTATCAGGTTGAAGCTTGTGTCTTTGGTTTCTTCATAGACACTCGCAATCGCACGCAGCGTCATTTCTACGGTGTTATAAGAGACTATGACGATGTCGAGTTGTTTAATCGTCATGTTTGATCATTCCGTAGGCAATAGTCTCGATGTTTTCTTTAATGACTCTAGCTGGGTTGCCGCCCACTGCGCTATTTGAAGGGATGTCTTTTGTGACTACACTTCCGGCTCCAACAATGACATGATCGCCAATAGTTACATTGGGTAAGATAATAGACCCCGCTCCGATAAAACAACATTCTCCAATAATTGTCTTTGCGTCATGGCGGCGTGTTGAAAAATCATGTGAAAGAATAATGGCATCAAAAGCAACGTAAGTTTTTGCGCCAATATGTAATCCTTTGGGGTTGGTTTTATCAATACGGGCTTTGAATGAGATACGTACATCTTCAGCGATATCCATACCATAGATTTTTCGGAAATAGGCGGTGCGGAGTTTTAGAATGGTGTTGCGTATAGTTACCAGAACCATAAACATTCGTTGATTGATAAAGCGGGCGCGCATGATTCTTGTCCTACATGGAGATAACTGATTTTATCGGATAGTGGTCTGAATGCGAGAACTCAGAAAGTCGTTCGTAGCTTAAGACCTTAAACGGCGCCGAGAATAGCAGATAATCAATTTTGATGAAGGGGATGGGGGATAAAAACTCACTTCCAGGTGAGGGGTAGGTGAATAAGCCTTTATTTTTTGCAGCATGAAAGCTCGGAGTGAGAAACTGAAAAAATGATTTCATCGCATCATTTTGTGGCGTTGAGTTAAAGTCACCGCAAACGATTTTATGGGGGTGCTCATTCTCCTGTACATCTGCTCGAAGCAAATTCATGAATATGGTTTGATGATGTTCCAGGTGTAAGGACTTTGGGGAGTGAAGATTCCAGACCAGCACTTCTTGGCCACCAAGGTGCGTCTTTGTTTGCATATAGGGAGTGGTTTTTAGTGGTGTTAAGGGGGTTTTAGAAAGCACCATTAAGTTTTCTTCTTTCGCATAATTATGATGCATGTCGATGTTATGTGTTTTTAGTACCTTTTTGAAAACCTCATACTGATCAAAAGGCAACTCCTGTAAACACATAATATCAGCAGGGTTCTCTTTTAACACTTTTGCTACATCATCATACTTGTGGTTGGATTTATTCATGCTAAATGAAAGCAGAGTGAATTCTTTTTGTTGTTTCTCGTCGTAGCTTATGTGTTGAGTATTTTCTGATGCAATCATGGGTAGCCAGTAAGAAATGACAATAAAGAGTAGTGCTGGAATGAACCAAATGAGTTTTTTGCGATGAGCAATCAGTAAGTAGAGGGAAAAGCCAATACTCGCAAGCATGAAAAATGAGTATAAAAAATGTAGATATCTCACTACAAAGTAGTCGTCGCTGAGGATTAATTCAAGACCGATAAGTCCATAAAAAGCGCAAATAATAAGAACGATAAATATATTCATGATAGTTTATTGGTGATGATTTTCTTAGCCCTTCCGTTGATGAAGCCATGCTAAATGACCGATTTTTTCTTTTAAACCTGGATAACGAATCCAGCCAATAGCGCCCATCGTGAAGAAGAACAATGGCTGTAATTTGCCAAAGTAATCAACAGTAAAGCCTATTAAAATGAGTGCCATAAATGATAACAACCATGCATTGATCATCCAGCGATAAAGCTCGTGATGTGTGTGTAGTCGATTCATGACGTGAAATAATAGATAGATTGAACAAACTAGCAAAAGTATCCCCGCAGGGATGCCATGTTGCATAGTCATGAGTAACCAAAAACTATCAATGCTGTAGTTAAGCCATTCAGGTCGAGACCATTCACTAACACCAATACCTAATAGAGGATTTTCCAGAATATCATCGGTTGCATAGCGCCACTGGAACAGGCGGTAATACCCTGTATTTGGATTGAATGTGAGATGGGAAATCAGTATCGCAAAAAAACCTCGGTTTGAAATCGTGCTGATGAGTAATGCGACAGAAATGCCGATGAATGCAAGTGACATCCAAAAGCGACGAGCGCCATTCCAGAAATTGGTAAGTAGGGCGCCAGAAGCCTGAAACACAGTTGAAAGCAACGGTGCAGAAGATAAAGTCAACAGCATGGAGGCGAATAACGCTACAGAAGTAACGATATAACGTCCACGAAATGCATGTAACATTAACAAGATGGCAAATGGGAAGAATATAGCGGTAACAGTTCCATAGAGGATTGGATGTGCAAATACGTTTGTTGCACGCATAATACCGTTTCTGATGTAGTAATGTGTGAATAGGCTAGGGTCTAGAGAGTTATGGCCTGTAACGGCTGTTGCCCATTCATGCAGAATACGATGTTTGAAGAAGCTTTCGTAAACGCTGAACCCAGCTAGTAAGGTTAAAATAACGACAAAGGCGATATTAATCTGGAAAAAACGTTTTGGCGTGGTGATAAAAAAACGTGCCAGATAAAAAGCCCCAAGCACTTCAATAATGAAGATGCCTGCAGATTCAATGCCTTTTTGTAGGCCATGGTTGGCAATAAAACTCATGGTGGCCAATAGTGTAAAGCTAACCAATAAAATGTCGACTAGATCGGCTTGTTCAAGCAACTCTTTGAAATTGATGAAGGCATAGATCAGAGTCAGAATTAAAACGATGCGATAGAGTTCTAAGCGCAGACCTCCTGCTGAGAAATAAAATTCGACAGGAATAAAAATCGAAAGAACAAATAATGCAGCGAGTGCTTTAATCATGATGTTTATATTTTACAAGCAATTTGTGGTGAAAGAAGAGTATTACAACCGAGCCCGCAAGGAAACCATTTGCTATTAATGTTGCGGTTGCCGCACCCTCCATGCCGTAACGATTAATAAGGTAATAGTTGGCAAACAGGTTGATGATAAGGGACATTACCATAACGATGTTTAATCGTTTAACCTGATTCTCAATGATAAACATAAATGAGAAGGTTAGGCTGGTTGCACGTAACCATTGCGCAGCCAGAAGAATCAGTAAAGCAAAAGTCGCCTGCTTAAATGTTTCACCAAATAACCCAAGAGCGGGTTTGGCGAGTACTGCCATAACGAGTGTCACTAATAATAAACCCAAGATGACTAAAGCCGTAGCTTTCCAGAAAAAAGATTGGAGTTTGTCTGGATGATTTTTACTGATATTGAGGAGTCTTGGGTAAATGGTTGCATCCAAAGCGCCTAAGAAAAATAGACTGATAAATGATATTTGAGCGGCTGTTGAGTATAGGCCAACTTGTTCGCTATTGAGTAAAGCACCGACCATGACCGTATCAGAATACAACATGAAAAAAGGAAACAGAGATACTGGTGCAAGAGGTAAGGATCGTTTGATGATCTGGGCAAAACGTGGAATGTTAGGTTGTTGTGCCCGCTTTCGGTTTAGCCAAGGGAGAATCACCATGACCGACAAGATGCCCGCAAGTACATTTGAAGCGGTGTAAAGATTCAAATAGTTTTGGTTTTGTTGGAAGCTAGACCAAAAGATACCGATGAGTAGTAGAAAGCTAATCGCAGGAATAGCGTTTTGCACTAAAGCGGATGATGATGCCATGCGTAAACTTTTAAAGTAGAAGGCATTAATCGTCACTAGGTTGAAGAACAGAATGCCAATACCCGCCAGCATCATATTTTGATGGGTAATATTCCCAAATAAGCTGTCAGCGATCCACGGGCTGAATAGCAACCAAAGGCTAATAAATACAAAAGAGGTAAAAAAGATGACGTGGTAACTATTTTTCAAGAACTGTGTGCCAAAGGTTTGTTGATGCTCTTCAACGCTGGCAATTTCTTTGACAATTAATTGCTCAATACCAATGCGGCTCATCAATGCTGTGCCTGTTACCAATGTCAGTAACATTTTGACATCACCATAGTTCCCCAAGGTCAACATGCGGGCGAGAAGAATGTGCAGCGCAAAATTGAGCCCAACGCCAATAAAGCGAGCAATCATTGAGAGAAGGCTGTGGAGTAATAAACCTTTATCGGCTGACATGTGGAAATATGGTGAGAAACTTTGAAGCGGCGATTATATGCTGATGCAGAGGTAACGGCAATCCATACCGCTAAGGCTATTCCGTTATGTTTTTACGGAGATTTAGGTGTTTCTGGTATGAAGAAATAATTCGCCTAAGCAAGACTGAGTCGATAGGATTGCCAGCAATGAATATTCTTACAGGCGTTTAGGTCGTGATGAAAACAACTGAAAATACACTGAATTTATTTTTAGAGTGGATAGGAACGGTGATGGCTGTTTCTGCTGCTATTTTGCTTGCGATAAATATTCCTATCAGTGGTTGGGCGTATGTGTTTTATCTTGTATCGAGTGTTTTATTGATGTGGTGGGGGTTTAGAAGAAAAGCCTATGGAATTGCGATGCAAAACGTAGTATTTATTGTGATTAATATTATTGGCATTTATCGTTGGTTGATTATCGCCTGAGGAGAACGGATCTTCTCCTCCAACAGGATGAGCTATGATTAAAGACTTTGTCTTTGAATGTAAGCTTTGATTTCTGTCGGTCGGATATTGCCAGATTGCATCGCTTTCAATTTTCCAGCGGGTGAAAAAATCAGGTAGGTTGGAGCACCTGATAGTGGTTTTTTTGCTATTTTTCGAACATAGGAGTCAAAGTCATTAATATTTGTAAGTAAGGTAGGGAAATTTACTTCAAAACTATCAATGAAACCTTTCGCTTTTTTTAGGTCGTTATCTAAAGATACGCCAACGAGTGTCGTGTTTGGCATAGAGTTAGCTGACTCCACTAATTCAGGCATGGTGTCTTTGCATGTTCCACATTCAGAGTGCCAAGCTTCAACAACAACCCACTGACCTTTACCCACATATTTAGATAATGCGGCAGGTTGCCCTTGCATATCGGTCATGCTCGCTTGGGAAGTGTTGGCGATAATTAAAAGTGTGAGGAAGGGGAGAAATGCAAATAGTTTCAGGTGAGATGTCATGCTATAAATCAAGTTGCTAAGAACAGAATAGGATTTTCTAAAAGACATAAAAGGCAGCGATTTTGGTAAGATGTTTAATAGGTGGCAAAAAAATCGTTTGCTTTATATCACCGTTTTATAATATTAACAAGTTGTATGATATAAAAAGGAATGGTGCTTTTCTGTCAAAACAGGTTTGTATTTTAAAAGTAACACTTTCTGTTGATAGTATTGACAATAATGTACTATATACAACATATTTATACGTGTTTTTTCTCATTAAAGGAGTGTCTGATTAAGTGAGGAGCTGGGGGTTTTCATTAGGAAAATTATTCAGATTTGTTGCTTGAGAGAAGATCACATAGGTTCTGTTTGTAATTCATTGACAGATTCTAGGGGGTTAGAAAATCTAATTATCTCCCTCGTTATTTATTCAGATGCCCTTTAACTTATTCAGTGACTCAGTGTCACCAAAGGAGCTACTATGACAGACTCAACGTTAGATTTATCCAGACGAAGGTTTTTTTACACGTCCACAGCTTTACTTGCCGGAGTAATGGTGGGTAAAAGTGCTTGGGCTGAAGAAGAGCCTGAAAAAGGTAAAGAACCAGATCAAATCACATCTCGTCCTGCTGAAGGGGATTGTCCACTAAATAGTGGCGGGGCATCCCTGTTGAATTCAGAATGGAAAGTTGAATCAGTTTACGGTAATAAAATTCCGGATGTGGTGACGATGAACTTAAAAGTAGGTCAGACAACGTTATCTGGAGAAGCTGGCTGTAATAGTTACAATGCAATTTTTCAACAAGTTGGATATACAGGGTTTAAGATCACGGAGATCAATAAAGGTAAAAAAGGGTGTCGAATCGTCAATTCTTACCCTAGTGGGCCTACAGTAAACGTTGGTGATCTAGAAAACGGGTATTTGCGCACATTGCGTCGTATGGGAAGTGTTCAACAGTTTGAAAATAAGCTCGTCTTTTATAATCGGAATGGAGATAAAGCGATTGAAATGACCAAAGTCAGTACTTAGAAGGCATTTTTTAAAGATACAGTCTCAGATACAGAGGTGCTGAATATATTTAGCGCCTTTGCTATGATTTTTCTATACAGCGGTCGTTGTATTCTTGGCTTTTTAGCCTCAATTTTATTCGAAACTCCTGAAGCTCTCCTTTGCTTTAATGAATTTACTCAGATATTCGGCCGTTTATTCATCTGTGAAATGATGCAGAAGTAACCATTAATCCGTCCTCTAAATTCTTCTGTAGAGATATCACTAGGCATTATCAGTGGTTTGGTCAATGCTCCGATAGAGTCATTTTTTCGCATATTAACGTGTAGTCACGAGGTAAATGATGAGTCAAAAGCAGCCTATGGCTTATATCATTCTGATAGCCTTTTTCATACATCTTGTTTTTCTTAGTTATCTGAATAATTTCAATGTGGCTGGTTTGCCATTGCGCTCTTTCTTCGTCATCTTTTGTGGAGGGTTGGTGCTGTTGCAAGGAAGTTCTTATGTTACAGATTTAAAGCTTTTGAACATTAGTTATGCGTTGCTATCCATGTTGGGATTGTTGGTCTCGGTTATTAATCAAATTGATAATGGGGTTATTTTTGCTGGATTATTTAGGCTTTTGCAGTCCTACCTGGTGATAGTTTCCGGTTATTACTTATTGGTGAATTTTGGTTATAAGGTCATTCCTTATACTGTATTAGCCGTGGCGGTGCCGTCTGCGGTTGTGGGTATTCTACAGGCGATGGGGATGGACTTTGCCTGGCAGATTCGTGAAATGTTGGGGGCAGTTCAAAACACAGCTATCAGCCATGAAATAACGGAGGTCTTTGTGAATAATCGATCTCGTCCTCCTGGGCTTTTGTTATTTGCAATACCTCAGACCTATCTGCTTTTAACTGCACTTGCAATGTCTTTGTTTTTGTACATTAGAGCCTATGAAAGGGGAGAGGATACACATACATTTTTGTTTTTAACCACTGTGGTTTTTGTAGGATGTGTGTCATCAGAAACACGTTCTGCTATTGGTGCTGCCGCTATTCTCATCTTGCTGACATTTTGGCGAGTGAATTTTACCTTGCTTGCCGGAGCAGGAATTGCCATGACGATGGTGCTGATGGGGTCTCAAATTTACTCAGCTCAACTTCCCGTTAAAACAGATGCCGAAACTCGGGTGCTAAGTTTCACAGATGATTCAGCGAAGGGGCGAATGACACTGTACAAGTATGGCACCGAGTTAGTATTACAGAGCCCATTGGGCTATGGGTATGGATTTAATTCGAAAGAGGTTGCGCCTGAGTATTTTTCGAATGAAAAAAATATTTTTGAATATGCGCCGACTGCTAAAGTGCAGTATTTAACAGAAGTACATAATGCTTTATTAAATATTACTCATATTTATGGAGTTATTGGTTTAGCTATTTTTGTTATTTTCGTCTATCAGTTAAGTGTGGTTAGGTGGTTTTTTACTTTTGTCTTGGTTGGATATCTTCTCAACGCCTTTTTTCATAATAATGGCATCATGCTAGGAGATCTGTATTTTGATTTCTTCATATCAATGATTCTTTACTATAAATATTATGTTAATAGACTTATAGAGTGTCAACCAGCAACCCCCAAAGTCGATCACTCATTGAAATATGCTGTACACATGTAATTTCTCACCGAGGCATATTCAGTTTACCTTGCCCTCATATCTTCCCTTGCTCCTTTTTTCTATTTTTTTCATCTGAACAAGGTGCACAGAGTGGAAGGTGCCCTTGTCAAGATTTTTAATCACCCAATGATAACTACCGCTTATCGTGTCTCAAGACCTTTTATCAAGCTGTCAAATATCTATAGCCATTGGAATTCTTCGTGCTGTCATAAGCGTTTTTTGAAAATTATAGTGTTCTTAATCAACGCTAATTATCTCGAGCACGGATGAGTTTTTTGTAGATCGAGTGTACTAAAAGATACACGAATCTCTTTGCACCAGATACATCTGTATCAAGCATCATGCGATTACGAAAAAACAGGATTTAGCTTTTAAAAACTCAAAAGAACAATAAAGAGAAAGATTATGTCGCAAACTGTTCCAGTTATTGCAGCTCAAAGCGAACCCGTTTTAGAAACATTGGCAATCCCACAATCTCCTTCATCTGATCAAAAGTATTCCTATGATAGAGGCATGGGGTTCAAAGATTATCTGAAGAACATGAGTCGTCATAAGATGATCATTGTTGTTTTGTCTCTAATGGGGTTGTTGGTTGGTTATTTTCTTAGTCAAGTGATAAAAGATCAATACACGGCTGTGGCAACCATCAAAATTGATGCGGAACCTGTGCAAATTCTGGATTATGGCATTGATGTGCATCAGAAAAAATCGATGATCAATAATGCGATCTTCTTTCAAACGCAGTACAAGCTGTTACGCAGTAAAAAACTGGCAAAGCGTGTTATCGAAGATTTAAGTTTGGAAAGCTATCTTCAGTCGCAAAGTAAGCTTACCCCTGGAGCAACTGATGTGTTGGAGCGCTTTAAAGAGGAGGTGGTTGCTTTACGCGATCAGTTTTTCACAACCAAGCCTAAGCAGATCGTTCCTGTTCAATTAGAAAATATTTTCTTAGAAAGCCTCACTATTCGCCCACTGAAAGATTCACAGATTGTGGAAGTGACGTTTCAATCTAACGATGAGCAGTTGTCGATTGATGTTGTGAACGGTTTTATCAAAAACTTTATGGAACAACGCGCAGAGATACACAGAGTCTCAGCAGATAGGGCAGCGACGTTCTTAAGAAATGAATTGTTAACCGCAAGAGGCCGTTTACAAGAGTCGGAGGAGGAGTTATTAACGTACGCAAAGCAAAATAATATCATTGATACGAAAGGTGATCGATCGATCATTGCTCAGAGCTTAGAGGATTTAAGTGCGGCTTATATCAAAGCCAAGCAACAAAGAATAATGGCTGAAAGTGTCTACGCCGAGCAGCGTGAGGCGGCTGGTGATCTTTATGCCGCTGATAGCAATCTGATATCTGATCTTAAGGAGCGCGTCTCTGCAGTATCCGTAAACTATACCGAAAAGCTTAAGACCTATAAGCCAGATTATCCTGAAATGCTAGCTTTAAGATCACAAATCAATGAGTTGAATAAGCAAATTTCTGCAGAAAGAGGTCGGGCTAAACGTTCTGTGGCAAATGATATGAAAGCTTCTTTTCAATCTTCACTACAGCAGGAACGTAGATTGAACAGTGAAATTCTTTCCTATGAAAAGCAGCTACTGAATTTTGAAGATCGGAATTTGCAATATACGAATCTTCAACGAGAAACAGAAACTAATCGTGTTCATTACGAAGGGCTATTACAACGACTAAAAGAAGTTACCGTTGTTGGAAGTTCGAGCAATGAAAGCATCGATATTATTGATGATGCATATCCATCTGTACGTCCTTCCTCCAAAAGAAGCCTTTTAAATGCACTTCTTGGAATGATTGTGGGTCTGTTTGCAGGTGCAGGTCTTGCGCTGTTAAAAAGTCTTATGAATCAACGGGTTCAGTCTCTTGAGGATTTGCAGGATATGCAACTTCCTTATCATATATTAACAGCATTGCCAAAAGTAAAGCACCCAAAGAAAAATAATATTCCATTGCTTGCAGCAAATAAGCCTAACTCCTCAATGGCTGAGTCTATTCGTTATCTCTATGCCAATTTGACGATGGGTAATACACAGAAGATCCCACGTGTTTTATTAATTACTAGCTCAATCCCCGGAGAAGGAAAGTCAAGTACGGTTATTAATTTGGCGAGCATGTTGGCAAAAAATGGGAAGCGAGTATTGATTATTGATGGAGATTTGCGGAAACCAACCATTCATAAGCATCTTAGGGTTGATAACAGTGAGGGTTTGAGTAATTACCTGGCTGGTTTAAGCGCTAAATTACCGCTTAAAAAAGTTGCCAGCAAATCCCCTTTATTTGTTATTCCTGCTGGCCCAATGGTTTCGGATCCTGTTGGCATACTTTCAACACAAAAGATGATTGATTTATGCGCGACATTACGCGATTCATTTGATCAAGTGATTATTGATTCTCCTCCAGTATTAGGTATGGCAGATGCGTTGGTCTTATCAAATAGATCAGATGCAACATTATTTGTTGTGTCAAATGATAAACCCAGTAAAAAAGATATTCATTCAGCATTAAGAAACCTGGAAAAAGGTTTTGCAAATATTGTTGGCATCGCCTTTTCCAAAGAAAAGAGCTCTCGTCATAATCAATATTATAAAAACAATAGCTATTCAGACGGGCGCTCTCATCTTGTATTGTCATAAAGAATAGTTTTCTCGATAAAAACTAGTTAAAACTTTAATCATATGCAAGAAATATAAACATATTTAAATTCAGGTTTACATCATATGAAGAAAAAAATAGCAATATTAGGTGCGCGAGGAATTCCAGGAAATTACGGTGGATTTGAAACGTTTGCTGAAGAGCTAGCAGTTAGACTGGTTACTAGAGGTTATGAGGTGACGGTTTTTTGTGAGAAAAACACTGATATGCCAACCTCTTATAAAGGTGTAAACCTGAAATATGTAATGGCCCCAAGTTTAGGCCCATTGAAGACCATTATTTATGATGTGGTTAGTATGGTTAAAGCAAGAAAAGAATATGATATTGTTTATATGTTGGGTTATGGGGCAAGTTTCTCATGTTTCATTCCTCGAATTTATGGTAATGAAGTTTGGATAAATATGGATGGCATTGAGTGGAAGAGAAGTAAATGGAATAAATTAGCTAAACTTTGGTTTATGGTCATGGAAAGGATTGCGATAACGACGGCTAGTAAGATAGTGGCTGATGCACAATCCATACTCACACATTTAGAAGCACGATATAAAAGCCTGCCAAATAGTTCAGTTATAGCCTATGGCGCACCTGCTCTTAGAGAGAAACCACATGAAGAGTTGTTATCAGAGTGGGGCTTGGCAAAGGAAAAGTATTATATCTTGGTGGGTCGATTAGAGCCAGAGAATCATATACTTGAGATATTAGAAGGCTTCAAGCAGTCAAACACAAAGATGAAGTTGATTGTTTTGGGAGACCATAAGGCTAAGAACAGTTATGTTGAGAAATTAATAACTATTAAGGATGAACGAATTCATTTAATCGGTACAGTTTTTGATAGCTGTAAATTGGAGGCCCTACGGTATTATTCGATCGCATATTTTCACGGCCATTCAGTTGGAGGAACTAACCCATCACTTTTGGAAGCTCTCGGTTGTAGTAATCCAGTTATTGCTCACGACAATGTTTTCAATCGCGAAGTGGCTAGAGATGCAGCGGTATATTTTGAGAACAATGAAAGTATACCTAAGTTGATCAATGAGATTGAAAATGATGTGGGTAAGCGTGAAAGAATGGGGGAGAAAGGTTTGGGTATCATATCTAACTTTTATACGTGGGATATCATTGTAGATAAATATGTTGCATTAATGGGGGATGATGAAAATTATGTGGAAAGAAATGCTGAGATAAAAATATCTAAAGGTTAATTTTCCAAAAATATAAATAGGTTTATATATGCGTGTTTTATTCGTTACGAACGGTTATCCCACTGAGGATCATCCTGAATATTGTGTTTTCAATAAAGAGCAGGTGTCTTCTATAGAAAAAAGAGGCGTTGAAGTTGATGTTATATTCATTAACGCACGAGATTATGGTAGGTCTGAGTATGTAAAGGCAATTAAAATAATTAAAGATAAATCTAAAAATGCTGACCTAATACATTGCTTTCATGGCTTGTCGTACCTTATTACATTACTCTCTGTTGGTAAAAAAGTGCCTTTAGTAGTATCTTTCCTCAATGCCATCGAAAATGAATATATAGAGTTTCCTAAGCCGGTGTCACAAATATGTAGTGTGATAACGAAAATGTTGGTTAAGAAAAATATAGGAATGATTTTTAAGGATCGTGTTCCTATCTGGGCAAAAACTAATAGCTTAGCCAAAAATATTCCCAATGGAGTGAATATTGAACAGTTTTTCCCACTGAAAAGGTCTGAGGCAATACAGGCCCTAAACCTTGATAGTAGTAAAAGGTATGTACTTTTTGTCAGTTCTAAAGACAAATTTAGAAGACAAAAACGGTATGATATGTTCACTTTGGTACTTAAGAACTTAAAAGCTGATCAAGCATTTTCCGATGTGGAAGAGTTATGCTTAGTCAATGAAACGAGAGATCGGGTACCATTGTATTTCAATAGTGCCTCTGTGCATCTTTTAACATCGGATTTTGAGGGGTCGCCAAACTCTGTTAAAGAAAGCATGGCTTGCAATACTCCTGTTGTTTCCACGAATGTTGGAAATGTGAAAGAGATGTTTCAAGGAGGGGAGGCAGGGTGCGAATTCGTTAATGTTGGTGATGTTGATGCATTAACCGAGTCTCTCAAAAATACCTTGGGAAGCTCTGAGCGTATCGATTTGTTGAGTGTATTAAAAAATAATGACTTAGATTCAGTAAGTTCGGCACAGGCTGTATGTCAGTTATATAGCGAAGTGTTGTCCAATTTCGCCACATCGAATAAATTTTTATCTACCCCGTAAGAAGCCATCAGTTACCGTTCTAAGTGATTGAAGGAAGGAGTGTATAGGTTTTGCGAGTGAAATGATTTCACTTCTACCTTTCGTCATTTAAGGAATCCGATGAAAGTCACAAGGCTGTTAGAATTAGATGCATTGAGAGGGTTAGCCGCCTTGGCTGTAGTTTTTTATCACTATTTCTATAGGTACGACACTCTTTATCAGCATGATGACAATATTGCTGTGAAATGGGCGCAGTTTGGGCACTTTGGCGTAGAACTCTTTTTCATGGTGAGTGGATTCGTCATTTTTTGGACATTGCATAGGGTAAAAGCACCTCTCGATTTTATTGTATCCAGGTTTTCAAGGCTCTACCCAACGTATTGGGTATCCCTTGCCTTCACCTACATGATTATCAGTGTATTTGGTTTGTCAGGAAGAGAAGTGCCTCTGACAGAGGCTCTAGGCAATATGTTGATGTTTCATCAGTATTTAGGTATTGAGCATGTTGATGGGGTGTATTGGACATTAACCGTCGAATTAACGTTCTATTTTTGGGTTTTTTGCCTGTTTCTGATGAATAGTTTGAGTAAAGTGGAGTATGTATTTATTACCATGGTGGGGTTTTCTGTACTTGATGGTTTAGGATATTTGAATATTCCAAAGCCAGTTTATGCGGCCTTTATTTTGAAATATATTTCTTTTTTCTTGGCAGGAATATGTTTTTATAAAATTACTCATGATATGAAGGCGAATAAAACATGGGTGATTCTGGGAATGTCACTTTTATCGACGATTGCTGTATATTCGTATGGCGAGTTTTTACTGTTTTGTTTTTTTTATATTATTTTTTATTTAGCATCTTCAGGGAATTTACGATTTTTAACGTATAAGCCACTTGTCCTTCTAGGGAGCATCTCGTATCCCTTATACCTCATACATCAAAACCTGGGCTATGTTGTTATTAATGCTTTCTATCAATTTAAGTGGCATCCGTTGGCGGGGATTCTACTAGCACTAGTACTGTCAGTTATTGTTGCCTATGTGTTGGCCAGGTTTGTTGAGAAGCCTGCAGTGGCATCTATCCGTCAGTTTTATAGAGACTGGAAAACAATAAGATAGTAGTGAAGGGAAAAAGCTTTAATCAGATAAAGTAGTCAATATCAATCAGTCAATAAAAAAATCATCATATTCTGATGGTGGGCAATTTGGGTCTAAACACAATGAGTCATGAATAATATATTAGAAGCGCTGAATAAACAGACGACAAGAAACCAAGAGATGATAGTTTTTCTATTGTATCTGTGTTGTGTGCTGACTATTGCGGGTCATCACGAGGCATGGAGAGATGAAGCGCAAGCATGGTTGCTTTCAAGGGATTTGTCTTTTTTTCAGCTGATAAACCATATCAGCTATGAGGGAACACCGGCTTTGTGGCATTTAATATTAATGCTATTTTCCAAGACGGGATTCCCATATGAAACGATAAAGTATATCAATATTACTATTATTGCTTTTTCAGCATTTGTTTTTCTAAGATTTTCTCCCTTCACATTATTGACAAAAACCTTATTCATCTTTTCTTATTATATGGCATGGGAGTACTCAATTATAGCGAGAAGTTATAGTGTTTCTATTGCTATCATTTTTTCTATTGCTGGATTTTATCATCTTCGATTTACACGTCCTATTGTCTATGCGCTATTAGTTTTTGTTTTATTTAACACTAATGCACATAGTTTCTCTCTAGCAGCCGCGATAGGTTTGTTATATCTATATGAGTCAAAAGATAATGAGAGTCTTGGGTGGGGTTTTCTAATATCCGTGTCTATCATGGCTTGCGGGGCTTTCTTAGCACTTTATCAGCTTATTCCTAATATTGATAATATGCATGACTGGAAGCTGAATATCTTTGCTCCCCCCATTGCTTTAATGAATGCTTTCTTCCCAGTGACCAGCTATCTGGAGGAGCAATTAGCTCATAAGCTCTATCTGACTCCTCTAGCTTTTATAGCGTTTCTGACTTTTCTGTATTTTATTTTATATCTACAAGCTAATTACCGTAACTTGTTTTTTTTGTACACATTCTTTGTTTTTGGAATGATAAGTATTTTCTTGTTCAAAAATTTTGGTACCTACCGCCATCATGGGTTTATTCTGATCATCCTGATTTTTGTTTTATGGGTGTCAAAAAACTACAAGAAAAAGAAGGAGGAAGATCATAATACTTTAGATCGATACTTCTCAAAAGGGTCTATTCCGTTTAAAAAAAGAACCGCGACTCTTTTGTTGAATATTGTCCTTGGGTTTTCCTTAATGGGGAGTGCAGTAATGTACTACAAAGAATATACGGGCTCATTCTCTGGTTCGAAAAAAATGGCGGAACTCGTCATTGATAATGGCTTTGAAGAACGAGTGATTGTAGCCAGTTCATCACAAATTATGAGTAGTCTGTTACCGTATTTACCTAATACTACATTTTGGTATCCCGATGCTCAAAGGTTTGGAACCTATATCGTTTGGACGCATGGCTATAAAAGTAATCGAAATCTTCCATTCGAAGAAGTAGAACGACGCGCAAAATCCGCAGGTGTCCTGAACAAGTCGACCTTGGTTCTACTCAGTAGGCCTATGCCTGACTCCTACTTGGCTCATTATCAGTTAGTCAATAAGTCAGATGAGGGGGTATTTGGAGCACTTGATGAGACGTATTATTTGTACAAGGCTAAACAAGTTGGCGCTTTTGCCGAGTAGTTGTTGATTATCTTTGTGTAGAATGTTCTTGCCAGAATTTGTTAAGGCGCTTTGCCGAAATGGGACGTTGAGTGCCAAGCTCCTGGGCGAATAAGGAAATACGGAACTCTTCAATCATCCAGCGGTATATAGTTAAGTCTTTTTCACTAAGCATTTGTATATCAGCATTCTTTTTGATTTCTACGGTATAACGCTCCCATAAAGGTAATACTTGTAAGCGTAAACCTCGATCACGTGTTTCACTTTCTTGCAATTTATCGAGTCTTCTGAGAACACCCTTCAAGTACTTGGGAAGCATTCTAAGTTGTTCTAAGTCTAGTGATTCTAGAAACCCTGGGTAAATGAGATGTTGCATTTGTTTCTTCATATCATTGAGTGCTTCCAGCCAATTAATTTTTATATTGCCTTTTAATTGTTTGTGAATCTCGAAATGTGAAGCTAATACAGGGTCTAATAAATGGCAGAGGGTTTTGCTTGTGTCTAAAAGGCTATTTTGACGGGATGTGAGTAGCTCTTGAAAGTCAGTTTGGGTTCTAGGAAGTGCTTCACGTAGAAAAGTGTGATCATAACTGGCGTCAACGAGAGCGCGTTGTAACTCGTCACATTTCCCCGTTGCGGAATACCACATACATAACTTTTGTTGTTGTGAGATATGTTTTTTGAGTTGTCGAAGTTGCTCAGTTGTTCGTAGTTGGAAGAGTTTACGTACCCCCTTTTTATGGGCTGTCTGTGATTCTAGGAGGCTATCAAATAACTGGATATCAACAACGTCTTTTTTAGCAACGATCGCTGGATAGGCGCGTACATGGATACCATGATTATTCACTGAGAGGTATTCAGGTAAATCACCAAACGTCCAATTACTTAGCCCTTGTTGCTCTAAAGCATGTGTTTTGATTTTCTGGAAGCTTTCGACTGTTTTGTGTTTTACGTCGCCCTTGAGTTTCAGTAAGTCTCTTCCTGTTTTCAGTGTTTTACCTTTTTCATCAATAATTTCAAACCGCATTACCAAATGCTCGGGCAATTTTAGCTTATCCCATTCTTCTTGTGGAATGGTTGAACCTGTCATGCGTAATAACTGATGATTCAAGGTACTAAACAAGGAATCTGTACTAGAGCTGTGGATGGCTTCAACGCATGCCTTTGCATATTCAGGAGCTGGCACGAATTGTTTGCGTGTTTGTTTAGGTAAGGCACGAATAATGTTAGTAATTTTCTCCTCTAACATGCCAGGTACAAGATAGTCAAACAGCGTCGGTTGAATGTGTGAGAGCAAAATATGTGGAACACTGCAGGTTACGCCATCATGATCATGACCTGGTTCAAAATGGTACTGTAAAGGCAGGCTAACACCTGAGTATTTTAGTTGGTCAGGGAATGCTGCGGAGCCGATATGTTTGGTGTCGCGCTGGAATAAGTCTTCGGCTTTATAGAACAATGCATCAGCATGCTGCTTTTCCTGTGACTTTCGCCATTTTTCGAACGTTTTTCCATTATAAATAGTGGCAGGAATGATTCTATCGTAGAAGTCATAAAGGACTTCTTCATCGACTAAAATGTCGCGTCGTCTGGACTTGGCTTCAAGGTTCTCAATTGAACGAATCAATTTACGATTATGTTGGAAAAACGTGGCTTTGGTTTCGTATTCGCCATAGATCAAGGCGTGTCGAATAAACAATTCACGACTGTTTTTTGGATCTATAGGGCCATAGTTAATTTTGCGGCGGGCATGAAGGGTAATGCCATATAAGGTAATACGTTCAAAGGCCCCGACTTGCGCGGAGCGTTTTTCCCAATGAGGTTCTGAATAATGGCGTTTGATGAGGTGTTTGGCGCTATGCTCAATCCACTCAGGTTGAATACGAGCCACAGTTCGAGCGAAGAGTTTCGATGTTTCGACTAGCTCAGCAGCCAATATCCATTTGGGTGGCTTTTTGTGTAAAACTGATCCAGGAAAAAGGGTGAATTTTTTTTGATGAGCGCCAAGGTATATACGGTCCTCATCTTTGAAACCAATATTGCCTAGCAAGCCAGTGAGTAAGCTCTTGTGAATCGCATCCTCATTTACATTCCAATCTTTAGCCAGAGTGCTGTCAAGTTGGCGAGCAATTTGGTCGCGAATATCTTGCCATTCCCGCATGCGGATATAGGAGATAAATTCTTTTTTGCAGAGTTTCCGTAACTTATTCTGCGAGAGAGTAGCACGCTGCTCTTGAAAATAATTCCAAAGATTTATATAACCGATAAAGTCGGAATGTTTATCTTTAAAGCGACTATGTTTCTCATCAGCAGCTTGTTGTTTTTCCAGAGGGCGTTCACGTGGGTCTTGAATAGATAGGGCGCTGACGATGATGAGTACCGCTTCCAAAGACTTAAGTGTTGTGGCTTCAATCAGCATGCGTGCTAAACGTGGGTCAATTGGCATACGGGCAATCTGCCGTCCCATTTTTGACAGACGATGGTGTTTGTCTACCGCGTGAATTTCAAAAAGCAGTTTGAAGCCATCTTTAATTTGGCGAGAATCGGGTGGCTCGATAAAGGGGAAAGCGGCGATATCCCCCAGGCGCATATGAGTCATTTGTAAAATAACCGACGCTAGATTCGTTCTCAGAATTTCTGGGTCAGTGAATGCTGGACGTGCCAGAAAGTCTTCTTCGGAATAAAGTCTGATAGCGATACCGTCACTGGTTCTTCCACATCGTCCAGAGCGTTGATTGGCTGAAGCTTGTGAGGTGCGTTCAATAGGCAAACGTTGAATACGTGCTCGCCATGAATAACGAGAAATGCGTACTTGTCCTGTATCAATGACGTATTTAATGCCAGGGACGGTTAATGAGGTTTCCGCAACATTGGTGGATAAAATAATGCGTTGCCCACGATGTGCCTGAAAAATTCGATATTGTTCCTGACTGGATAAGCGGGCAAAAAGCGGCAAAATTTCTGTGGCGGCATAATTTTGTTTACGAAGCATATCTGCAGCATCGCGAATTTCGCGTTCTCCTGAGAAGAAAATCAGAATATCACCGCGAGATTCTCGTTTCAGTTCATCAACCGCATCAACGATGCCTTGGAATATATCACGATCATCTTGCTCCTCTGTTTCTGAAACTAAAGGACGATAACGAATTTCGACGGGGTAGGTTCTGCCTGAAACCTCAATAATGGGTGCATCATTAAAATGTTTCGAGAATTTTTCAGGGTCAATTGTCGCTGAGGTAATGATCAGCTTTAGATCTTTGCGACGCGGTAACAACCATTTCAGATAGCCTAGTAGAAAATCGATGTTTAGGCTGCGTTCGTGTGCTTCATCAATAATCAAAGTATCGTATTGGGTGAGGAATCTATCCTCCTGAACTTCGGCGAGCAAAATGCCATCTGTCATGACCTTGATATAGGAATTCGCATGCGTTTTATCATGGAAACGAATCTTATAGCCGGCGGCTTGTTCGCTTTTTAATTCTTCTGCAATACGTTTTGCAACACTTTGTGCGGCAAGGCGTCGAGGCTGGGTATGGCCAATATACCCATTAAGACCAAGTCCGAGCTCAAGACACATTTTGGGTAATTGTGTGGTTTTCCCAGAGCCTGTTTCGCCACAAATGATGACGACTTGATTCTCTTTAATCGCTGTAATAATCTCTTCACGTCTTTCTGAAACAGGCAGGTTTTCAGGGTAATCAGGCGTGGGTAAATGCTGTAAGCGGGATTGGCGAGTTTTTATTGAACGCTCAATATCATGCTGTAACTTAGCTAATGTTTTTGGCGTCGAAGATTTTTTCTCGCGTATAAGACGTTGACGAAAACGGAATTGCTCTGGAAAGAGGCAATTTTTCAGCTGTTCTTCAAGTTGTTTAAGCGTTTGTCTCACGAAATATAAGTGTTTTGTGTATGAAAAGTGTCGCTATAGAGCGGTCTGAGGGCGAAAGTGTACAGAGTAATCTAAAGATATTGAATTTATTTACTAAGTCACTATAGTAAAGAACAGAGTCTAATTTATTCCACATCATTCTGAGTGTGGAGAAGTAGTCTAATAATTATTGATAGAACGAGGTTAACATGAGTTATCTAGATATTAATTCGGGGCAGGTAGTTGCTAATGCCTCAGAGGAAGCACGTGCTGCGTTTATTCGTCGTACCTATTTACATCTTGGTGGGGCGATTGTCGCATTTGTTGGTTTAGAATATTTGATGATCCAATCGGGTATTGCACAGCAGTTTGCTGCGGTTCTTGGTGCATCAAAGTGGATGTGGTTATTGGTTATGGCGGGTTACATGGGTATCTCTTACCTTGCTGACAACTGGGCACGCTCCGCAATTTCACGTGAAAAGCAATACATGGGGCTTGGCCTCTATGCCGTTGCGTTTGCATTCATTATCAGCCCAATGATCTATCGAGCGGCGACGACAGCACCTGATGTGTTGATGAATGCGGTCATTGTAACGGGGGCATTGGTAGCGGGTTTAACCTTTACTGCTTTCACCTCTAAAGTGAATTTTTCATTTTTAGGACGTAGCTTGATGATCGGTGGTTTTGTAGCAATGGGTATTATTGTTGCGGCAATCATCTTCGATTTCTCGTTAGGTGTATGGTTTTCAGGTGCAATGATTTTATTTGCTGCAGCTTCTGTTCTATACAGTACTTCAAACATCATCCATGAATATCACACAGATCAGCACGTTGCTGCTTCTCTGTCTCTGTTTTCAAGTATAGGTTTGCTGTTCTGGTATGTTCTGCAGTTTATGATGAGTCTAGGTGGTGGTGATTAAGCGATTTAATTAATGCTTCTGGAGACACAAAAAAACCTGCTTAAAGCAGGTTTTTTTTATTGTTGCGAATAAGTATGACGTATGATTTTTTGTTTTAAAAAGTAGAACTTGAGCGTTATCTACCGTGTTGTTTTATTCCCGATCTTCATCCCTTTAATCAGAAAAAATCGCATTATTATCCTTCCTAAAATAACCTCTATGTTCTAAGAAGACCCATTTTATGAGTCGGCAGGGCATTATCAGATGTCGAAATGTTGATTGATCAGGGTGTTCAAGCTGTTGTGATGGCGAAGTGATTTCAAGAAGAGAGCTCACAGGAAGTAAGCCATCATAATCGTTCATAACTCTAACAAGAAAGTAACGTATATGGCATCCGATCGATTTATTTCTACACCCGAAGGTAATGATGCAGAACATGTAAATCTTGACGATATAAAGGTTCTGGTTGTTGATGATAGTAAAACGATTCTTCGTTCTGCCGAACTGTATCTGAAGGAAAAAGGCTGTGAAGTGAGAACGGTTGAAGATGGTTTTCAGTCACTCTCAATCATTGACGATTACCAACCTGATATTATTTTTCTTGACATCATGATGCCACGTTTGGACGGCTATCAGACTTGCGCGATGATAAAGAGCAATGAGGAATATGCTGATATTCCCGTTATTATGCTGTCGAGCAAGCATAATTTATTTGATAAAGCCCGAGGGCGTTTGTCGGGTTCTGAAGAATATCTTACCAAACCTTTTTCTCATGATGATTTGATCAGTGCTATCAATACACACACACATACACAAACTGATGATGCAGAAAAATTACCTGAAGAATTCTTGTTCTAATGCATTGATAGGGGCTGATTGTGGTTGATGTACTGATTGTCGAAGATTCACCTACAGCGTCCTTTGTTTTAAGACATATGATTGAAAGTTTGGGGTTTAGTGTTGCAATGGCATCTAATGGTTCACATGCGCTGGAAATGGCAAAGAAACAGAAGCCGGAATTGATTTTGATGGATTTGATGATGCCGATTATGGATGGTTATCAGGCAACGCGTATCTTTAAAACAAATGCTGAATTAAAGGGTGTACCCGTCGTGATCCATAGTAGTAAGAGTCAAACAACAGACAAGTTGTGGGCAAAAAAACAAGGTGCATCAGGTTTTCTTGCAAAGCCTGCCTCGAAAAGACAATTACAACGAATGATGAATTATTTCCTTCCAAACCATGAGGTCAGCTAATATGTTATCACCGCATGGTCTTATTGTCGGTATGGCGTTAATTGATAAGCATAATCAATCGCAAGAGAATTATTTATCGGGCTTGTCTGGAATTCTTGTGAAATCTCAGCAATATCATTTGTTGATCAAGAAAGAACGCATGTTGGAAATTCAAACCGTTCAGGAGATGACAAGAGCTATTGATGACCGCCGTTGGTTAACGGGCTTGATTCAGTACAATGGGCATGTGATTCCGCTGATTGAAATCAGCATGTTGCTGAATACTCAAGCATATGGTTCGGGTTTAAAAGATCGTCAAGTCATTGTTGTTAATAGCGAGATTGGCATCATTGGTTTGTTGGTCGAAAAAGTTTTAGGTTACCGGGATTTTTGGACAGATGATAAAGCGCTGGAATCGATTGATGAAAACAAAACAGGCATCATCTCTCATACATTAAACTACGCTAATAAAAAAATCTCTATTTTATCTATGAGTAGGTTGGCTAAGGAAATTAATCAATAGGATAGAAAATATAGCTCTGTGAAATGCTGATGGGGTTAGCACTAATACCCCTCTAAATAATTAAAACAATAAAAAGTAATAATGTCACGAAACCTATTATCATTGAGTATTTCTAGAAAATCTGTATGGATTTCGCTTGTGCTTTTATTGTTGTTACTGAGCTTAATGATTCTTAGTTTTAGTTATTCTTACCGACAATCACTTGCAGACAATCAGCGCTTGCAAATTGTTTCAGAGATGAATTTGCTTTCTCAGCAGCTTCTAACGTCAACGGCTATTACAGTAAAAAGTGATAAGAGTTCCTTTGAACGGTTAGAGGCTCAAAGGGATGAGTTTCAGGTGAAATTTACAGAGTTGGAAACCTTGCAATTGGAATCCAGGTTTGCTGTGAAGCTTGATTCTTTAGATGAAGTTAGGGTGAGCTGGAAACCATTTTACGAACAGTTAGCGAATATTCTGAAGCACCGAACAGCTATCAATAACACTCATGCCTTTGCAAAAACTATTTATGAAACATTACCAACAATGCAGCTGGCTGCAGAGCAGGTAGTTTTAAGGCTAGAAAAGAATAGCAGCAATACTGAGCAGTTAAAACTAGCGATCAGTCAGCTCATTTTGTTACAAAAATTAGAGAATAATTTACTTCTGATGATAGAAGGAAGAGGAAATATTGAACGGGTCATTAATAGCTTCTCCATACAGACATTGAAATTTGATGAAAAACTCAACTTATTATTGAAAGGAAGTCGTCAGAAGGGGTTAGTCGCCGTTTCAAATCGTGAAGCACTCTTTTATTTGGAGGAGATATCAGGAAAGTTAGAGGAGCTAGGTCAAGAAATTCGTTCACTATTGGAAAGCGCGACATCTTTACAAAGAATTTATGATGGAGTGAATGTGGGTGAGATATTGGGAGAGCAATTGTTTCAGGCTGTTAAAACTATGCACACGCAAATTGGGGAGCGAAAGCGCTCTACTCAGGTAATCAACTTGTCTGGTTATGTATTTGCGGCTTTGAGTTTTCTCAGTTTGATCTGGTTAGCCTATGCGCTTTTTTATGATCATCGTGAACAACTCCGCAAGACAACAGAGGAAAATGAAAGCAATCAACAGGGTATCATGCATTTGATGAACCGTATGACCGCGTTGTCTCAGGGGGACTTAACGGTTTCTGCAAGAGTCACAAAAGATATCACAGGGTCTATTGCTGATGCGTTTAACCACACGGTAGAAGAACTGAGAGAGCTGGTGACAAAAATCAATACAACTTCAGGCCAGTTGAATGATTATGCACAACGTGCCGATAAAACAGCAGAGGAATTATCGGATGCCAGTAAGGCGCAAAGTAATGAAGTGGTTTCCGCATCAACCACAATTAGTACGATCACGAAGAATGTTGAACAAGTTGCCACCTATGCAGTGAATTCAGCGGAGGTCGCTCAGAAATCTTTAACCATTTCCAGAGAAGGTGCACAAACCGTTCGTGAGACGCTTTCAGGTATGCATGCTATCCGAGAGCAGGTTCAAGTAACTGCGAAACGGATTAAACGTCTGAGTGAGAGTTCTCAAGAAGTGAGCCATATTTCTCAACTGATGAATGAAATTGCGGAACAGACACAAGTACTCGCGTTGAACGCCTCTATCCAAATGAGTAGTGCGGGTGATTCAGGTAAAAGTTTTGGTGGGGTTGCCGAAGAGATTCAGTTGTTAGCAAAGCAGGCAACGAATACCTCTAGAAAAGCTGAGGTCCTTGTAAATACCATGCAAATGGATACTCAGAAAACAGTTACTTCCATGGAGGAAACCATTTCGCATGTGGTGAAGGGTACACAGACCGCCGAAGATGCGGGGAATGCCTTAGTGGCAGTAGAGTTTGAATCTGACCGAATTGCAAAATTGATGCTGAATATTGCTCGGGTTACTAAGGAGCAACTTGATCTATCACAGGTAACGAAAAAGAAAATGGCTTCTATTCAAGAAATTACTTTGCAAGCATTTGAGAGAGTAAGTGAGACATCGCAGTTGATTAATAGCCTGACATCCACGGCAAATGAGCTTCAGGTTTCAGTTTATCGTTTCAAGTTGCCTAAATTGAAGCGAACCAATCACAATCAGCCTGCTGTGTTTAATAAGCTGCCTCAGATGAGCAAGAAAAATACAGCAATGGAAGAGACAAAAAAAACGGCAGTGGGTGCTATTTCATAATACATAAGGAAGTTAGAGGAGAGCTCGTTTGAGATCATTGGTATTTTAAGCGGGTGTCCCCTGTAGTTTCCTCAAATAAGAATAATAAATCATAATAATAGGTGGAATATGATTTCTGATAAGGTGGGTCTTGATACACGCGTAGGGTGGATCAGAGGTGAAATCGAGAAAACAATCGAAGACATTGAATCAAAATTGAATGACTTTGTTCAAGAAAAAGATCTTAAGATCATTGAGGAAGTTAGCAATGAAATGCAGACTCTTGAAAAGACTTTCAAGGTGGCAGGCATTAAAGGGGTTAAAATATTGGCAATGGAAATCGTCAATGTTTTAGAGGCTATTCTGGAAAACAAGATTTCAGATTGCGGTGTGACACAAGCCGTCTTATTGCAAGCGTGTTCGCAAATTTCAGATTATATTGAGCATCTGGAAGAGGGGTATGCGGATCTACCGATTGTTATTCTACCTATTTTGAATGAACTAAGAGCGACCTATGGTAATGACCTACTTTCAGAGGAGTTGGTATTTCTCCCTCAGGATGACAATATTGGCAATGCTGAAATTGGTAGTGATGAGTTTGTTGATCTTCAAGGTGCGAAACGGATACAAGTTTACAAACATTTGCGTATGCACTTTCAAACCGCCTTACTCAATAGTTATCAGGGTAAAAGCGTTCAGGCATCGCTTAAAAAAATGCAAGTGCTTAGTAATGACCTGGTTAAGATCCATCAAGCTGAGGATGTCAGGGTATTGTGGTGGTTATCAAAAGCTTTAACGGAAGCGTTGGAGCATCAGGCTTTAGACTATGGTGTAGCTGTCAAACTGGTATTGGGTTCGCTCGAACGTCTGATTCTGAAGTTTGCTTCGGATGCGCCTCTCGATTCTCATGAAGCGGCAATCGGTTTAATTAAAAAGAATCTTCTATATTACATCGGTATGGCTGAAAGAGGCTCTGCGACTGTTGATAAGGTCAAAGATACTTTTCTGCTCGATATTTATTTACCGAAAGGTGAAACTCTCGAAAAGTTAAGAAAGCATTATACGTCTCCATCACAACAGCTGTGGAGAGCGGTTGCCGAATCCGTCAATCTTGATATTGAAGATATTATTGATGGTTACAAGCATATCGAACTCAATTATGATGAAGGCACTCTGAAATTCATTCTTGAGAAGAGTAAGAAAACGGCTTCGACGCTTGGGATGCTTGGTCTTAGTAACCTTGCCGATATTATTGAAAAGCAGATCCTTCAGTTTAATGCCTTGTCACGCGATCCCCAACGATTTCCTAACGAACAACGTTTGGAAGTTGCGACTGAATGGTTGCGGGTTAAAGATATTTTAGAGGAATATTCTGAGACGGGGCAGGATGCGACACAGTATCTATATGATCAGGATAGTGGCTATCAGGTTTCAACCTATAATGCGCGTAAGCAAGTTTTCATCATCATCAAAGATGAACTTGCCGCTGTAGTGGAGAATTTAGATGGTTATGAAAAAGATGCGCAGTTAGGAGCCATACATGCGTCATTACAAAAATTGTCAGATATCCGTGAAGTTTTTCATTTTCTCCATCAATCAGAAGTTGAGTTGCTTTTAGATGGGGCGATTAATTTTTTACAGCAAATAGCAGGTGCTTCCGAACTTACGGAAGAATCCAGTGATGGTTTGAAAAATGTGGCAGAAATTATTGCTTCTGTCGAACAATCGGTGCTTGCTCAAAGGAACCATACAGATCATATAACTCCGCTTGATGGCGGCTTTACGGGTTTAAGGGCGCTTGATCAAAATTATGGTCTGGATGCGTCTATACGTGATGCTTTGGATCAAGCTCAGGGTCAGGTACTAGAGCTAAAAAAATTACAGCGCCAGAACAAGTTGGAGTTGATTCTGGCGCGTTAAATCCTCCACAGGATGAAAAAGAAGAAATAACTCCAGAAGATAGTTTTGCCAATGAGCTGCTGAGCATCTTTAAAGATGAAGCGCACGAAAACTACGAAGCACTGCGGCACAATTTTAAGGAATGGAAAGCCAGCGCTTATTCAGTCGCATTTTTGATGGAGTTTCGTCGCGCATGTCATACGCTCAAAGGCAGTGGCAGAATGGTTGGTGCTGTTGTACTTGGGGAATTATTTTGGGAGTATGAGAATCTTCTAAATCAGGTACATGAGGGGAAAATTAAAGTATCTAAGGAGCTGGAGTTAAAACTACAGCGGTTACTTGAATATCTCGATGAACATGAAGATGAGCTACTTTATGCGAAGGAGGTGAATACAGCAGTTAGTGAGCTCATTCTTGATGCACAAAAGTTTGCACAAGTTGAAAATAAGACAGTGGATTCGCTTCCTAAAGGTAAAGAGGTTGTTGAGAAGCTGGTAGAAGAACAAGCTCCAGATCCCGTAGTGTCCATTTTTTTGGAAGAGTTATTGGAGTTATCTGATGTCTTTGAAACAAGCGTACAAGCTTTACACACGGATGCTCAAGATCATGGCGCTTTGAATGATGCTAAACGACATATGCATACCATCAAAGGCGGTGCACGCATGTCAGGGTTTTCTGACTTAGGGAATCTTTGTCATGTCACGGAGAGTGTTCTTGAGGAGTTTGAGGAGCGTTCATTCATTGATGAGGAGCTTGTTTTAGCGTGTATTCAAAATGTTAGTGATATGTTATTTGTGGTTTCAGATGAGTTGGCACAGGGAAAACCAGAGCCTGATTTTGAACATTTGCTTGTTGATTTGGAAAATGTTTTTGACAGCATCGAGCCTCAGAGCCAGCCTGTTCCAGAAGATGATTTCTCTTTAGAAGAGTCTGTTACGCCTCATGTTTTGGAGGCTGCTGAGCTTGAGAGTCAGGAGGGAGAAAAGGGGCCAGAACAATTTGACGGAACACATCAATTTGCGGCTATAAAAGCAGAAGAGCATGTTCAGGAAGAGAAGCTAATCCTTTCTTCTGGTTTGAAAAAGCATGAGCCAGAAGCTGATGACCCCATGCGCGAGATCTTTCTTGAAGAGCTGGCTGAATTGTTAGAGGATTTTGAGGGTGTCACACAAACCTTGGTGAATGCGCCTGATGATGCAGAATCGATTGCCAATGCCGAACGTTATTTACATACCATCAAAGGTGGTTCAAACATGGTCGGATTGCCAGCAATAGGCGATTTAACCCATGCTGGTGAATCTTTGTTAAATCAATTATCTAATGGTAAGGTTGATAGTAACGAAGCGGTTATTAATTGCTTGCAAGCTGTCAGTGACCAATTAACGATGATGTATGAGTCTGCATTAGCAGGGCAAGAACCTGCACCTGCTTGGGATTTGTTAAGAGAGTTGGATGATCTTGGTGCATTGGAAGTTGCGCTGAATGACACGGCGCAGACTATTGCGCAAGAGGCAGCTGTTGATGATGCCGAACGGGCTGGTACAACAGCACCTAAAGAGGTTGTGGTTGCGGGAATTGATTTTACTATTGATCAAGCATCGAGTGATATTGAACGTTTATTAGAAAATGTTACAAAACAGGTTGATATCAAGAAATACCTCCCTAGTGTAGTTGAGGAGTCTTCCAGCAACCAAGCTGAATCTACTCAATTTAGTTCATCTATCCGTGTGCCTGCTCCTCTCATTAGTAATCTTATTACGACTACCAATGAATGGGGGCATCAGAATATTCGTTTGAATGAACAATTTGAAGATAATCAGTTAAAAATTAAGGAGCTTAAACGTACAAGTACGCGTTTGCGTGAGCAAATTCGTGCCTTAGAATTGGAAACCGATTCTATGATTGATGCAGGTGTGGATGTCTCAGGGACTGGGAATGTCTCAGGTTTTCCAATGATTGAGGGAGAGCAGCATTTTGATCCTTTGGAAATGGATGGGTATTCTGAGTTACATCAACAGTCACGTGCGCTTGCCGAAAGTATGGATGATCTGTTTAGCCTTACTGATGGTTTGGATTATGGTCTACGTCAGATGGGAGAGACACAACAAATACAGGAAAGAACGTGTAAAACCCTTCAAGAAGGGTTGATTAGTACCAGAATGACGAAGGTCTCAGGTTTAGTTTCGCGTTTAAAACGTATTATTCGTCAAGTATCTGCTGAATTAGGCAAGCATGTGGAGCTTGAAGTTGCTGATGAGTCAGCGGAAATGGATAGAACCATTCTGGAGAAAATTACCTCTTCTATCGAACACCTCATACGGAACTCTTTAGCGCACGGTATTGAAACACCAAAAGTGCGCCGTGCAAGTGGTAAGGAGCAGGTTGGTAAAATCTTTCTGAACATTGAACGGGATGAGCCGGAAATTGTTATTCGTTTACGCGACGATGGTGCGGGGATCAATGTCAAGAAGCTTAGAGAAAAAGCGCTTGAAAAAGGCTTAATAACTACAAATGAGCAGTTACGACGCGGTGAGATTTATCAATTGATTTTGCGCTCGGGTGTCTCTACCGCCAAATCTATCAGCCAGGTGGCGGGTAGGGGTGTGGGTATGGATGTCGTCAATAATGAGGTTAACGCCTTGGGTGGCAGTATTGTCATAGATTCTGAAGAAGGGAAGTTTACGGAGTTTGTCTTACGTCTCCCTTATAACTTGGCGACGAATCAAGTGATGCTGGTAGAGGTTGGTGATGAGTTACTAGCCATTGCTGTTGCCAAATTAAAGGGTATGCAACGTTTTTCTGAAGCGGAAATTCAAAAGGTGTATGACTCTGAGAGCAAGATGCTTACCTATATGGGGGATTCTTACCGACTCAATTATCTGGCACAAACTCTGGGAGCAGGAGAGAGAATACCTGCTGAATCTGGGTATACCAAACCCATTATTTTCTTTGATGAAAACAACCAGCGGGTAGCCTATGAGGTTGATGAAATTAAAGGTAACCGAGAAGTCATGTTGAAGCCGTTAGGGTCGCTATTCACGGATTCTCCGTTGCTATCATCGGCAACCGTTTTAGGGGGGGGGCAGATTGTCTTGTTGCTGAACGCTCATGAGTTGATTCGCCTCGGCATCCAGGGTGAGACGTTAGTAAATAAGTATATTGTGACCCAAGATGTTGTTGAACAACCTATTGTGATGGTTATTGATGACTCAATCACGGTTCGCAAGATAACAGAAAGCCTTTTGGTTTCTCTAGATTATCAGGTTTTGACGGCAAGTGATGGTGTCAATGCTTTGGAGGTTTTGGGTGAACAATTACCCGATTTAATTTTGCTTGATATTGAAATGCCAAGAATGGATGGCTTTGAATTACTAGAAACGCTACGGGCAACTCAGGAGTGGAGGTATATTCCTGTCATTATGGTTTCTTCGCGGTCGGGCGCAAAACATCGTGGACATGCTGAAAAATTGGGAGCCAATGGTTTTATCGGAAAACCATGGGAAGCTAAACAGCTGGAAAAATATATTTCTCAATGTTTACAAGAGGGGGTGAGTTAATATGAGCTTATTAATGGATATTCAATGTCATGTTCTGCCGATTGAACAGGGTAATTTGCTTATTCCATCTTCCTTGGTGGTTGATGAAATAGTGGTGGATGTTACTAGTGAAACACATGAGTTCTCGTGGAGAAATAGAACCATCAAGTTGGTAAGTTATTCTGAGGTTCGTAAAGCTGCTAGTGAGGCAAAGCAACCTTATCGGGCCGTTGTTCTTCGCTCCTTGTCTACTGTGAAAGAGTTACCATTTTATGCGTTGGCAATAGAAGGTTTTTCTCATTCGGTGACGGCCAATCAAAATAACTTGGTGCTTAGCGATCAGAAAACCTGTGAAATCACGACGTGTGCCGCCAAGATCGGCAGTCTAGTGTGTATGATCCCAGATTTGCCCATGATAGAGCAGAGAGTCCTTAGTTGTTATTATCAGAGTACATTGGTCTCAGCTTAAACGGGGGTTTTTTCTTTGCGTTATTGGCAATTAGTCCACCAGCATTGGTCAGCTTCTTCTTGAAATTGTAATGTGGCATCAAACTTTGGTGATTCTGTTCGTGGCTTTCTTAGATGCTCTTTTAAGCCAAAATTACCGAAGCGGTAGTATGACTGTGGCATGGTATAGAGTGTAAAGAGCGTTGCTCCTTGACCAAATAATCCCTTCCAGGCATTGAGAAGCTGTAGATAGCGGTCTTTCATGCGTGGGTCTCGGTTAGCGGCATTGAATAATTGTCTCAACCTTGGTTTGTCACTTTCTGTAATGGCATTCCCGAATATGCCCGTTACTAAGTGTTGTCCACCTTCGTAAGTCACTAATTCGAGGTTGTAGGCTGCCATTTCATCAAGGTGGTTTGAAATAGTCTGAATGGTACTCTCAAGTGCTTTTACATCAACAGAACCCGGTTGGTCAATGACATCGAAAATATCATCAACAGTTGTGGCCTCTAGCAATGTTTTTGGTGCGTCAGGGCAAATGCTTCTCTTTGCACAGCCGAAGAAATAGGGGGCGATTGCAACTGCATCAATGTCATCAGTAGAGATGTTTTTGAGCATTTCTCGAGTGAGAACTTTATCACCGATGAATGAGCCTAAGACGCGAACCACACGAGCACTATCATTTTCAAAAGCCTCAGAAAAAAGATTAAAAATCTCTACTGAACGTTGGCTATGATAACGCAATCGGGCAAAATATCTGGTATCTCGATTTGACCCAATATAGTCTGAGGGTACGTCACCCAGATCAAGTGCTAAGCCCTTGGTTGTTATGTATTCATGGGCCGCGAAGCCCGAGTTCCAAACTTCGTTTGAGTATTCAATATAGACTTTGATTGACGTATCAAGTTGGCTGTAAAGGGCTGTTGACAGTTGTGTGACATAGTCATCGCTCGCAACATGGGGTATGTTTATCCAGATATCACGTTTTACGGTATTGGCAAGAGCAATAATGACTTCTATGGGCACGCCCTTATGCTCGATAGCTGCGGTTTCACCATCATTTCCTCCCCAGAATGCATCATCTAATGTGGCTCGGTTTTCCCAGGTGCCAGCTTCTGGGGGGCAGTTCTCTGGATCATGACAAAGATCTTTGAGACTGGCTTCCATAAGATTCATCATCCGAATGGTTTTGAAGTTACGAAGAAACAGCAGGTAATCGGGATTGAAAATGATGGTATTGCGGTCAGCAGATAATTGTTGGGCGAAACTTTCATAGCTGCTCGCTGTTGGGCAATCAGCTTGTGAATCGACGTATACGAATGGGTTTGAAATGTCGCTTGAATCTGTACAAGTGCCGCCAGGCATTGCAATACGAATATTTTTGATATAGCTATCGGGAGTAATATTTTTGATATTCATGTTGATGGCATTGGTTTCAGAAGCCGCAGCCTCATTCGTTTCATCAAAGTCACTGAGCTGAAGGTTGAGAATATATTTGTTTTCATTAGGAACTTTTATCGCAGAGCCGACAAGAGGTTCTCCACTAAATTCAAGTAAGCCATTACCCTCATACATGACAGTATATTTACCATCTGGTATGGAGTCTCTTAGGTTGCCTTGCAGAAGCTTTGTTTTAATAAACCCAAGATCAGGGTCTAATTCTGTTGGCCAGCCGTTACTATCAAAAAGGGTATTCGCATCAACGAGCGTGTTTTCATCATTATATTTTTTGTTAAATTCTTTGAAGGGGCGGGCTGTCCTGAAAATATCAGCAAAAGGCATGGGGTTGCCTGCCGTGACTGCGCCCGCTTGCGGGGTTTCTGTATTTACTCCCAAAGAAGGTTCAAAGGAGAGTTCTGGCATAAGGCCAGTTGCTTGATAAAGTGTTTTTAAAACAATGTCAGAGGGAATTGTTGCGCTTGACGTACCACCCTCTGTATTCGTGCTGCTGACGGTAATATCACCATAACTTTGAGCGCTCGTACTGCTGATGGTGAAATCGCCGTTTTGGTCGGCAGTTGTTGTCTGTTGGCTACCACTGGGGAAGGTGATCGTAATGGTTGTGCCTGCCTCAGCTCTTCCTTGAACGGAGATTAAACCATTTGAATCAGCATTCGTGCTTACTACACTTGGTTCTGTAGGTGTGTTTGGGGTTGTAGGTGTGCTTGGATTTGTGTTAGTACTATCGCCATCTCCACTATCACCGTCACTACCTCCACAGGAAGCTAATCCAAGTGATAGCATGAAAACACAGGTATATAGAATTCTCATTAGCATGATATGTCCTTATGCAACACTCTAAATGTGATGCAATTTAGGCGGGTAAGTTCACTATTTAGAAATAGGTCGATTTTGCCACAGATACTAAATTTTGCTGCTTTCAAGCAAAATACAGTCGAACAGTTACCGCGTTTATACTTTTTCAGAAAGCGGTTATGGGTTATTTAAAATAGACGTGTGGGAGTCAAATGAGGTTCATTTTTCCACAAAAGACTGATTGAATAACCTTTTAAAGACTGGAATGTATCATGAATGATAAGGTTTTCCTTTTTAATCTGATGAGATTCGCTGTCCATACATTATCAAAAAGGTAGTCATTCGTTTATAGATTGGCTTAATCATCTTAGGATACCTGCTTATCGCGCTAGGGTATTTATTGAAGGGTATTTATGGGCATATTATTTGGACAGGTGTATGACTACCATTGTGGAGTTTTGTATTCCACAGTGGAAAAATGAGAAGCGAAAGCAGACAGTCTCCAGTAATGAGGGGACTGCGTCCAAAGCTCTGAGAGAATAATGCTAGAAGGCTATGTTTCTAGGGAGATTGGAAAGCAACATTAGTTTGTGTTCGCTGTGGTGATACGAAGCAGTGTGTACCAGATGCCACTTTTTGATACTGCCCAGTTTTATTAGTCTGCTGAAAGGTATCGTAGCAAAATGTGTTATTGGCTGAATTCACCACGGTCAATGCTGCAATCTCAAAAGTACCATCTTGATTTCTATCGAATACCCGATATAACTTGGATGGGTATTTTCTAATAAATTCGTGGCTGATCTTGGTGAGATTAGTCGGCTTTTCTCCTGTAGCATGCACAATAAGCGTGTTTTTTTTGAAATAGATATTGGCTGATGTGTTGACGGTGGGTTGGAATACGCTAAAGCTATTATATTGATTCGCGTGAGATATTGTTGACAGTGCCAACAATAAAAAAGCGTAATTACCCGCCTGTGTAAGCATCTTCATTTGAATAACCTCCGTGTATTCAAATTGTTAATGGGTATAACGAAGAGCGTTTTTATTATAAGGTTCTGAGTGGTTTTTTGTGAGTAGGCAAGAGAGTTATCCATAACATACCTCTAAGACCTTCTTTACATCAGATCATGATCCTTACTTCTTCATTCGCATTAGTATAGTCAAAGAATGAGGAAATAAAGCGACTTTATGGTATTTTTTGATACTATCCCTAGTCTATTTCTCAAACAAAATATATAAAAAATGAACTACCTTTTTCTGAATAAAGCGAATGCCACTGACATTAAAACGGATTGCCTGATCTTGCCTGTCTTTTCTAATGGAGAGCAGAGTGATGCATTTAGTGCCGTTAATAGCTCTCTAGATAATCAATTGACCGAGTTATTCACTAATGGTGATATCACGGGAAAGCAGGGAAGTATTGAGATGCTTTATGAAGCACCGGATGTTGAGGCGAAGCGCATCATGCTGGTGGGGTGTGGTAAGCGTAAGGGGTTTTCATCTACAGTTGCTGGTGAGGTAATGAAGAAAGTGGGTACTCGATTGAAGGGTATGAAAGTTGCGACGGCGATGAGCTTGCTAACATCTGGTGTTTTGGATGATAAAGATGCAGTCACACAAAGTGTGCTCGCCTTTGATGAATGTTTCTATGATTTTTCGCACTACAAAAGTACTGCAAAAGCAGAAGATGCGAATCGTTTCGAAACTTTAACGGTTGTTGGCGTAATGGCTGAAGGAGTAGGGGCTCACGCTGTAGGCGTAGCATCAGGGAAACAATTAGCCAAAGATTTGGCCAATCATCCGGGAAATGTTTGTACGCCTTCTTATTTAGCGCAAACGGCTAAACAGTTGGCTGAAGATTATGCTGATCTCGAGGTGGATATTTTGGGAGAGGCAGAAATGGATGAGCTGGGTATGGGCGCATTCATGTCAGTGAGCAAAGGTAGCCGTGAAGAAGGAAAAATGATTAGCATGCGTTACCAAGGTGGTGAAAGTGGTGCACGACCTGTCGTGCTAGTAGGTAAAGGCATTACATTCGATACCGGAGGGATTTCTCTCAAACCCGGTGCAAACATGGATGAGATGAAGTTTGATATGGGCGGAGCGGCAAGTGTTTTTGGCACAATGAAAGCGATTGCAGCGATGGGTTTGCCTATTAATGTCATTGGTGTCGTTGCAACGGCTGAGAATATGCCGAGTGGTCACGCTACCAAGCCCGGTGATATTGTTACTGCGATGTCGGGGAAAACGATTGAAGTATTGAATACGGATGCAGAAGGCCGTTTGGTGCTGTGTGATGCATTAACCTATGTAAAGAAATATGATCCAGCTGTTGTCATTGATATTGCTACCTTAACGGGCGCATGCATCATCGCTTTAGGCCACCATATTAGTGGTTTGATTAGCAATGATGATACTTTGGCTGATGATATTCTACAGGCGGGAAAGGATTGTCAAGATGAAGCGTGGCGTTTACCTTACAATGACAAATATAAGAAACAGCTTAAAAGTGAATTTGCCGATTTGGGCAATATTGGCGGACGTGCTGCTGGAACCATTACGGCTGGTTGTTTTCTTTCGGAATTTGCTGAGGAGTATTCATGGGCACACCTTGATATTGCAGGTACAGCATGGACAGGTAAAGCGGCAACGGGACGTCCAGTACCCTTATTGACTCAGTTTGTGATGAATCGTTGTGACTAAAGTCTCGTTTTATGTGGGATCGCAAAGCAACCTTAAAGATAGGTTGCTATTAGCTTGTAAGCTGACAGAAAAGGCACTCAAGCATGATATGAAGGTCTATATCCATACTGATGGTTATGCCACAACGAAACAGCTTGATGAGTTGATGTGGACATGGAGTGAATTAAGCTTCATGCCACATGCTGAACCTCCCAATGAGGCACCTGTACTTATTGGGCATGACTTTGAGCCGGTAGAAAATTGTGGTTACCTGATTAACCTTTCAACAGAGCAGCCTGTTTTTTTTAGCCGCTTTGAACGAATGGCTGAGATTCTCGACCAAACCCCGGAAATCTTGGAAATGGGGCGTGATCGTTATCGATTTTATCAAGACAGAGGGTATGAATTGGACTACTATAAATTGTAGGATATTTATTATTCGTCGGCTTCTTTAGCATGACATTGAGAGTAGTAGATTCTGAGAATGACACTAGAATTGAGCCGAACGCGCTTTAGGCTAAGATAAGGTTGTAGATACTAAAAATACAATGTAATTACGAATAATCATCATGGAAGAAGATTGTTGAGGGGTATATAACTATGCATTACACATTAGATCGAAAAAATATTGTCATTCCTGTGGTAACTGATGTTGTTATCCCAGGAGATCAAGCAATGAAAGAAAAGGCTCAGCAAGTGGCGCATAAGGATAGTGCGGTGGTTAATTTGCAGAAGCGAATCGATGAGGTCGAGACAGCCATAGGCCAGAAAGAAGAGGTGTCTCATTCTAGAGCGCATGCTATTCGTGCAGAAGAGTCATACTAATCAATCAATAACATCCGCCAGCCTCTTTATGGAAACTCTGATCAAGTCTAATTTCTTTGGATTCGGGACTTTAGCTCCGCCCTTCGTATTTTATTTTCAATACGTTAGGTGAAGTTAAAGCCTCGGTTCCAATATTGTTTGGACTTGATCAGAGCTTTCTTATGTGAAAAGTGAGCTTATGATTACATAAGTTCACTTTTGCCTATGTAGTAAATTTTTTGTATGAATAAAGTTCCTGGAACTTATGTCTACTCAGCTAAGGTTTATCTCTGGTTTGCCAAGGCCTATTGAGCAGGTACTGTCTCAAAGACAGGAGGTTTTGATAAATCCTTATTGGTGCTTTCAGGCTGTATTTTCTTCGCATCGTCATTTTTCTCTTCTTGCACTGCGATAGATTTGAGTGTTTCTTCAATGGCTATCGTCGCATAGTTACAATCAATAACAGGATTATTATCAATACAAGTCTGTCCAGGTTTCTTCACATAACATTGGGCTTGATTAATGTGCCAGCAATAATAGTAAATCTCAGTTTCAGAGGGGTGTTCATCTAAGAAAGTGAGAAAGTTGCTGAAATAAATAGAGGCATTGTTGCGTGCTTTCTCTGCTTCCTCTGTTAGGTTTTCTTTCTCGTATGCTTGAGCAAGTTGTTCAAAGAGAAGTCCAAGGCCATAGAGCAGTTTTCCATGATGTATCTGCTGATCTGGCGAGGCATGTTTCCACAATGTTGTGCTGGGTTCCATTAAGCCGATAGCATCGCGAATGGTTGCAATGGCAACATCGTCTACGCCGATAACGCTGGTAATTCCGAGGTGGTAGAAAAGACTCATACCAATGTAGGCGCAACGTTCTCGACTCAAGTCATCAGGGAGGGCATTGATATGAGTGCATTTTTCATTAAACCTAATGACAGACTCTTTGTCTAAATTACTCATATACACCCACTGCGCCTGCTTTTGTATTGAGGTGGACTCATGAAAAAGTGACTCAAAGACTGTTTGCTTGGCGTCCTCAGAAAGGCTCAAGGAGCTTTGTTGATCGTTTGAGGCATGGCCGAGTGCGCTTAGTATGCCTGAAAGCTGGTTTTCAGAAAGCTGGTTTTGTTGCAAGCTGGCATCAATATCAGAAAAATACGTAGTTTTGTGTTCTGAAAGATATTGTGCAGCATCGCGACGGCGATAAGGATTTTTACTTTCAAGTGCCTCTTCGATCACCTGGTAGGTAACATCTGCTGCGAATAGATCGTTGAAGAAGAATTGACTAATAATATTCTGCTGAAGAAGATCCCTCTGAGTGAATATATTCGTCGTTATTGGAATCGGCTTGAGGGTTTTGAACCCATTGCCAATGGCGCGGTATTGTAAGCGGAAAACTTCTTGAGGATGGCGACGATAGATCAGTTCGATATTGTCTTCATCCGCATAATCCAGATCCGATGAAATGAAATATTCACGAACAGTGTTGCCATCAGGTGCTTGAACGGTAAAAATTCTTTTGTCTAACGGTGTGCTATTAGTGAAATGCCATTCGATCTCATTGGTCGGACTAAAAGGATTGCCCTTTGTAGTAAGGCGTTGGTAAAAGTTTTCACGTGAGTATACGCCAACATTATCGGGAACATTTGCGATATAGCCTTTAGAAACGATTGCTGAATTAGTTGCTGTCTCTCGTTGTACCCACAGTATAGTAACAATGGTGAGCATAGCTGCGATAAAGAGCCAATTGCCGACATATAGCCATTTCATGACGGTATGTGCGTTTTCTGGCGCGGTTTGCCAGCGATCTTTTAAGCGACGTTCCGCAAATAGCATTAAGACAGCTGCAATACCTGCGGGCCCCCAGCGCATAATGGCATCTGCTACTGGGTTTAAACTGTTTAATGCATCCATAGCCCATTCCTCAATGTGGATTCTGATTGGAATCTGTGCGGCATTTTCCGATGCTCTATGTGGCGCAATATATGAAGTGTGCGGAATAAATAGCCGAGATCACAGATGAACCTATTAAATATAGCGAATTACAGTAGAAAATTCAGAGAGATACTGCCTAAATTTTACCCTTATTAGTTTGAGAGGGTTAGGCTTGGTCTTATGGGTTTAGTAATGGCGCTAACTCCAGTAAGATATTTGCACTTTATATTTATGACACCAAGAAACTATGCCGGGCAGAATTCCGCGTTCCTTTATTGATGATATTTTGGCTCGTGTTGACGTTGTCGAAATCATCAATGCGCGTGTGCCTTTAAAAAAGAAAGGGCGAGAATATTCTGCCTGTTGTCCGTTTCATAATGAAAAGACACCATCTTTTACGGTCAGTCCTACCAAGCAGTTCTATCATTGTTTCGGCTGTGGTGAACATGGAACCGCCATTACCTTTTTGATGGAATATGAACACTTGGATTTTGTTGAGGCGATTGAGTACATCGCTCGTTCTTTGGGTGTGGAGGTTCCTCGTGAAAAAGGCCGTGCAAAGTCTGCGGAGGAATATAAAAAACAAGGTGGTTTATATGAGTTGATGGAAGAGGTTAATCGTTTCTATCAATTTCATCTGACGAAACATTCCGACGCGCAACAGTACTTGGCTGAGCGGGGCTTGTCTGAAGATATTATTCAGCGTTTTGGTTTGGGCTATGTGCCAGATGCTTGGGATAATGTGCTTAAACAGTTTGCGAAATCTTTTTCTGTAAAAGACTTAATGGATGCTGGGCTATTAATCGAGAAAGATTCCGGGGGGCAATACGACCGCTTTCGTGATCGGATTATGTTCCCTATTCGTGATCGCCGAGGCAGAATTGTCGGTTTCGGTGGACGAGTCATGGGGGATGCTACGCCCAAATATCTCAACTCTCCAGAAACGTCCATCTTCCATAAAGGAACAGAGCTTTATGGCTTTTATGAAGCACGACAATATACGCGAAAGTTAGAGCGGCTGCTGGTGGTCGAAGGCTATATGGATGTTATTGCCCTAGCGCAATTTGACATCAGTTATGCTGTTGCAACATTAGGAACGGCAACTACCCAGGAGCATGTGAATCTTATTTTTCGCGCGGTATCAGAGGTTGTGTTTTGTTTCGATGGAGATCGAGCCGGACAGGAGGCTGCTTGGCGAGCACTACAGAATGCCTTGGCGGTCTTGCGAGATGGTAAAGAAATTCGTTTCTTGTTTTTGCCAACAGGAGAAGATCCAGATTCGCAAGTTCGCAAGATTGGTAAAGAGGCATTTGAGGAGTTGCTTGTTTCTGAAAGTGTCTCGATGACGGATTATTTACTAGAGCATATGTCTGAGAAATACAATATTAGTAGTCGTGAAGGAAAATCACGATTCATGGATGAGATGTCTACTATGTTGGTTTCTATGCCAGATACGCTGATCCGAGATCAACTTATTGCTGATATTTCCAAGTTGACTTCTATCGAGGAAAACATACTTCGAAAGCGGCAAGTTAATTCGGAGCAAGTGCCGAAAACTCAAGGGTTTAAACGGATACAAAATCACGCAGTGCAAAAAACACCTGTCCGTTATGCGATTAGTTTGCTACTGAATCAACCTTCTTTGGTGTCAGAAGCGGGAAATCCGGAACAAATCGCTCGATTTGATCTGGCAGGATCTGATTTTTTAGCTACACTCATTGAAACAATCGAAGAGAATCCCCACCTTAATACAGCGGCAATGCTGGAACGCTGGCGAGGAACTCGTTATGAGCAGTCTATCGTCCAACTATTACGATGGCAGCCAGAGTCGACTGATGTTGAAATTTTACGGGAGGAATTTCGTGATTGTTTGCAACGAATTCAATATCAGGCACATGAACAACAACTTGAGTGTCTATTACATAAGGCTCGAACAGAAGGGCTTGATGACATTGAACAAAGAGATTTATTGATGTTATTGAGAGAAAACAGTAAAGAAAACTAATAGTCGTTATGAGCTTAGGGGATTGTGTAAAGTTGCATGAGCGAGTAAAAATACACTGGGCGTGTGAAACTACCATGTAGATTATCTCAAATTATTGATATTAATAAGTTAATTGAATTTCTTAAAACCTAGCGGGTTGAGTGATTGATTTCTATAAATGATTTTTAACTATAAAATAATTTTATTTTATACAATTACTCTATTTCATATATAATCCCCCGTTAACTTTTTCAGGACGTATCCTAAGATATGAGCGACGACAATAAAAAAACTGGAATCCAGTTGCTAATCGCAAAAGGTAAAGAGCAAGGCTATTTGACCTATGCAGAAGTTAATGATCACTTGCCAGATACGATTGTAGACCCAGAACAAATTGAAGATATCGTTAGTATGATTGGCGATATGGGGATCAATGTTTACGAAAATGCACCTGAAGAAGCCAGTTCTATTCTGAATGATGATGAAGTTCAGGCGGATGATGAAGTTGAAGAAGCGGCAGCAGTAATCGCGAATGTTGATAACTTTGGCCGGACGACTGACCCTGTTCGCATGTATATGCGTGAAATGGGGACGGTTGAGCTACTTACTCGTGAAGGTGAGATTGAAATTGCGATTCGTATTGAAGAAGGTTTGACAGAAGTACGTCGCGCGCTCGCACATTGTCCTAGTTCTGCAAAAATCCTGCTTGATCGTTTTGAAAAAGTAGAAGCGGAAGAGATGCGTCTCACCGATGTAATTTCTGGATTTATTGACCCTAATCAGGTTGAAGAGCCTGTTGTCCCAGCCGCGAACTCTGCGGCAGCTGCAGAATCTGCGAAAGCTAAAAAAGCAGAGGGCGATGATGAGGATGCTGACGCAGATGACGACGAGGAAGAGGAAGAAGAAGTCGTTGATACTGGAATAGACCCAGAAGAGGCTAAAGAGAAATTTACCGAACTTCTCGCCTGTTACGAAAAAGTGTGTGCTTCATGTCAGACTGGTGATGAAAAATTAATCGATGAGGCGCGTCAAGAGCAAGTCGAAAAGATCATGGAGTTCAATATGACTCCAGTCATCATCGAAGAATTTACTTTTAAGTTATCAGAAATCATCAAGTTGATTCGTCTTCATGAGCGTGCAGCAATGAAGTTTTGTATTAAATTTGGTGGTATGCCTCGTAAAGACTTCATTAGAACCTTTCCGCAAAACGAAACAAACCTCGACTGGTTGGATGATTGGATTAAAGAAAATCCCAAATACGCGGATAAGTTAGATGCGTACGTTCCAGATGTGCAAGGTATCCAGCAACAGTTGATTAAAATAGTCGAACAAACGCGGTTGAGCATTGCGCAGATTAAAGACATTAACCGTAATATGTCAGTGAGTGAAGCAAAGGCTCGTCGCGCAAAGAAAGAGATGGTTGAGGCTAACCTGCGTTTGGTTATCTCGATTGCAAAAAAATATACAAACCGTGGTTTACAGTTCCTAGATCTTATTCAGGAAGGAAATATTGGTTTGATGAAGGCGGTAGATAAATTTGAATATCGTCGTGGTTATAAGTTTTCGACTTATGCAACATGGTGGATTCGTCAGGCGATAACTCGTTCTATTGCGGATCAAGCGCGGACTATTCGTATCCCTGTGCATATGATTGAGACGATTAATAAGTTGAATCGCATTTCGCGTAAATTACTACAGGAAAAAGGCCGAGAAGCGACGCCTGAAGAGCTTGCGGTTGAAATGGATATGCCAGAGAGCAAAATCCGCAAGGTGCTTAAGATTGCTAAAGAACCTATTTCTATGGAAACACCAATTGGTGACGATGAAGATTCTTCATTAGGTGATTTCATCGAAGATGGCAATGTAATGCTGCCTGTCGATAAGGCTACAACCCTTGATTTATCTGATACCACGCGTGATGCCTTGAGTAGTTTGACTTCAAGAGAAGCCAAGGTGCTTAGAATGCGTTTCGGTATTGATATGAATACTGATCATACTTTGGAAGAAGTGGGTAAGCAGTTTGATGTAACACGTGAGCGTATTCGTCAAATTGAAGCTAAAGCGCTGAGAAAATTGCGTCATCCCTCTCGTTCAGATATGCTACGCAGCTTCTTGGAAACAGACGGGGATCCAAGACCAGAATAATCCCCGTTATATCTTTGGGGCCTGTAGCTCAGTTGGTTAGAGCAGCGGACTCATAATCCGTTGGTCGAAGGTTCGAGTCCTTCCGGGCCCACCAATATTATGTAAGCCTAATCAATTGGTTATATATTTGTATATGGCTAGCTGGTTGGGCTTTTTTGGTTTTTACGCAGGGCGAAGTTCGTAAAAAACACATTCGGTTCTGTGTTTGGAGATATTTTTTGGAAGACGTTGTTGAAGATGACTTATTTGAGAGGTGCGAAGAGTATATCTGAAATAACTTGTTTAAAAAGTAGAATGAAGAATATTGAAATATATCAGGCGTTATTAATAGGATAAGTTTTCGAAAAGAAAAAAGTAATGATGAAAGACCAGCAATGAACAACAACACGAAAACATCCCTAGCCCAACATCATTCCCCCTGAATTTATTCGCATAACACGAATAAAAGCCCTACTTTGTGTACTTACGAACCCCCTTTGCCTGTTGGTAAGTGCACGGTATAAGCTAATCCTCTACAACATACGGCAGTAGATGAGTGGCAAAAGTAAATACCTATCTAGCAGCCTTTACTAATTAATTATTTTGTTTGAATCAACTTATATGACTCATTATTACTGAAGGTGGTCAAAAAATAAATTCGACATGTGTTTATATGAAACCTAAACGTATGCTTAGGTTGAGTAAACATTAAACTAGTTGGATCGTCCGCTTCAAAGAGTACAATAGCTCAAAATTCATACTCATAAGAATTGAGCAATTATTATACAAGACTTTTTTTGATTGTCTACTGTATTAAAGTAGGGGTACTTTCTTGGAATATCGTAAAAAACTAGAAGAAGAATTTCTAGAAGTTATATCGAATCACTCGGCTGCTATTCCCTTCCCTGTTTTTCTTGCAGCTCTATTGATGGCTGTATCTGCCTCAATAAGTCCAGATCTTACGTATCTCCCCTTTATATGGTTGCTAGCTGTTTTCTTTGTATTGCTGGTTCGCTGGTTTTTTTTACGGGATATATTGACCAGTAAATATGTGAGTAAAGAGAATCGAATGACTTTGGTTATTCGTTTAAGTTTGCTTAACGGACTGGTTCATGCCTCTGCAATATCCTTTTTTGATCAGTTGGATAGCCCCGAAAGAGCGGTTCAAACATTGTTGTTGTTAGGTGTTTCTGTGGGGGCCGTGGCAACAACAAGTGGTCATCGTCAGATATTTTCCGCATTTGCTTTTCCCGTGTTTATTTCTTTGTTCCTTTCTTGGGGCTTGTTTGGGGTTGATAAAACAGTTGAGGATACATTTGAAAAACAATTCTATCGATATGCGATTCCTTTTTTCCTTTTACTGTTTTTGATGGTTTTGCTTTCTCTGGCTAAAAACTATAGAAAAATGTTTACGGAATCTTTCAATATGCGTTCGCAGGAAGAGAAGACGAATGCGAAACTTAAAGGCTTAAATACACAGTTAACACAAGCTTTGGAAGAGACAACAGAAGCCAATGCCTCGAAGACCCGTTTTCTAGCAGCAGCCAGCCATGATTTACGACAGCCAATTCATACTCTTACATTTTCTAGTACGGCCTTGTCTCTCCAAAACTTAGATGATGAATCAAGGCGAATTTCAAGGAATATGGATAAGGCCATTCAGGCTTTATCGAAACAGATGGATTCACTGTTAGATATTTCTAAATTAGATGCAGGAGTCGTTGAATTAGAGCCAGAAGTTTTCTCGCTGCATGACTTTTTGAATCAGTTGCATATCAATAATCTGCCTCAAATGCAGGATAAGCATGTAGAGTTTACGCTGGATCTGCCTGTCGTCATGGAAAATTTAGATATTGAGACGGATTATGTTCAGTTTAGCCGTATTGTAAATAACTTATTAAACAATGCACTCAAACATACTGAGGAAGGGCAGATTAGTATTGAATTGAAGAAGGTAGGTGGAAAAGCTCTTCTTTCGATTATTGATACAGGAGAGGGCATTTCTGAGGATGACCAAAAGAAGATATTTGATGAGTTTTTTCAGGTAAAGAATCCGCAGAGGAGCAGCAAAGAGGGGCTTGGATTGGGATTATCTATTGTTAAGCGCCTAATAAAGTTACTGGATATGCCGTTTCAATTGCAGTCCGTTCTGGGAGAAGGAACCAAGGTTACTTTAGAAATCCCGCTTATTAATGGCAATAATGAGGGGGGAGAGGAACAAGAATTCCCCTCATCTGATGCTCGTATCAATATTCTGTGTGTTGATGATGATGAACAAATTCTTGAGGCATTGAGAACCGTTTTTGAAGCAATAGGTTATGGCGTATATCTTGCGTCAGGGACTGATGCTGCAATGGGGGTGATTGAATATCATACGCCTGACATTTTACTGGCCGACTTGAGGTTAGAAGGTGAAGACAGTGGTTTTGAAACGGTGCGTTCAGTACGCGAAGTTCTTCCAAATCTCCCCGCCTTTTTGATTACAGGAAATATTGATCCGCAGAGTTTGAGAGCAGCTCGTGAAGCAGGGGTGGAGATGTTACACAAGCCTCTAGAGCCCAAAATCTTATTACAAAAAATTCAGGTGGCTTTAGGGGCTTGAGGCCAAAGACGTGTGGGTATAGGAATAACAAAAGAGGGGGGTGGGTATGTCGGCACAAATGCAATTTTCAAAGGGTTGGATTGCGGAAGGTCTTGAGCAATGTATTGTTGAACAAGAAAGTCATGGGAGCCAAGTTGCTGACTTTGATGTTATTATCATTGGTAGCGGCTACGGTGGGGCGATTGCGGCAGCTGAGCTGGCAGGTGCTAAAGATTCTGAAGGAAATACGATTTCAGTTTGCATTCTTGAGCGTGGTAAAGAATTTATTCCTGGGATGTTTCCTGCGGCAGAAGAAGAGTTGCCAGCAGAAGTGCGTGTAACTGCCCAAGGTAGTAAGCGCTCAATGGGGGCAATGGACGGCCTCTTTGATCTTAGAATGGGGCCTGAGTTAAACGTGGTTTTGGGAAATGGCCTTGGTGGTGGGTCGTTGATCAATGCGGGGGTGATGGATCGACCGTTAAAAAACGTTTTCCAAACCGGCTGGCCGCGCGCATTTACTGAATCTGCAAAGATGGATGCTTATTATGATGAGGCGTCAGAGCTGGTGGGTAGTTCGGTTGGTAATGAACCGAATACCATTCTACGTCATAACAGCCATCAGGCTGAACCGCTGAAGAAATACCAATCCCTAAAAGAACTCAGTCATCTTAATATTGAAAATTGTTCATTTCGAGCAGCACCAATAACGGTATGTATGCAAGAAGGTGAATTGAACAGTGCAGATATTCCCTTGCATGCTTGTACCTTATGTGGAGATTGCGCTACTGGCTGTAATCATGGGGCAAAAAACTCATTAGATACGAATTTATTAGTGACGGCGAAACAACGGGGTGCTCGCATATTTACTGGCGCAAGCGTTATTAAGCTAGATGAGGGTGAGAATGGTGTTTGGGAGCTTGAAGTTGTTCATACACAGTCATCATTGCGTATTAAACAGGGGCACCCTTATAGTCTTCGTGCAAAGAAGGTCATTGTGGCTGCGGGAGCATTGGGCTCTACAGAAATATTGACGCGTAGTCAGCAGCAAACTCAACTGGAATTTTCAGCAAGGTTGGGAAAAGGCTTCTCTTCTAATGGTGATATGTTGGCGGTGGGGTATAAGCAAAATCAGGAAGCGAATACGATTGCAGATGAGGCGGTTGAATTCTCCAAGCGTCATGTTGGGCCAACCATTACGGGGATGATCGATCGACGTGACCCTCTGAATAAGAAGGGATTACTGATTGAAGAAATGTCGGTTCCAGCAGCAATGAAGCGGGTATTTGCTGAACTCTATACGACAGCCAATACCCTGCATAGTATGGAGAACTATGATACTGGACGTCATCAACGTGCTTATGTAAAAAATGACCCCGCTAGTATTAACCAGGATGCACTAAAACATACTTCTCTCTATGCAGTGATGGGGCATGACGATAATGTTTCACAAGGACGCTTGGAGTTACAGCCCACATCACTTTTCCCCACTGACAATACATCGAAATATCAGGAAGGTGTGATCCAAATACACTGGCCAGAGCTAGGTAAAGAGCCGTTATTTACCCAGCAGATAAAAACTTTGGCAGAAATGCTGAAAGAATCAGGTGTGGGTGGCAAGGTGATTGCAAACCCTGGTTGGAAGTTGTTACCCGACTCCATGATGTCTCTAGTTGATAATCAGGTTGGTGCATTAACTACTGTACATCCGCTTGGCGGTTGTTCGATGGCAGACGATGTTGAGTCTGGTGTGGTTGATGATTGTGGTCGAGTTTTCCGTCGCATGGCAAAGCAAGATGATCCCTACTATAGCGGCTTATATGTATTAGACGGTGCGATTATTCCAAGCTCGCTTGGCATTAATCCTGCGTTGACAATTGCGGCGGTGAGTTTGAGGGCTGTTCGGTGCTTGAAAAAAGAGTGGGGCTATAGCGATGCTTCGGGGGAAGCTGTCGTTGAGGTGCCGACTCCGCGTCCTATTTGTAACGAGCCACCTTTGCCTAAAGATAATCAGCCTACTGAAATTGAAGTGGTTGAACGTCTATCTGGTGATGCAAGAATTACGGATGATAAAGGAGAAAGCCATGATGTAGTCATTGAAGTGACCTTATCTTTTGCATCGAAAAAGGTTCTCGATTTATGTCGAATGAGTGCTGAGTCTGATCATGAGGCTGAGGCTGGACGTTTACGAACCAAGGATAACAAAGACACTCATGAGTTAGAACGAAATCAAATACGTGTATACCTAAAGAAGGATTGGGAAACATTACAGAGAACCATTTATAGCCCAGAACATATGAATAAGTTTGGCTCTAATTTGGCATATCTTGAAAAAGAAATGGATAAGGCTGCGACCTTTATTGGTGATGTTTCTGGAACCTTGGATGTATTTACCCGTGATAAGAGCTATTTCGTGCCCAGAGTGGCGCGTGTGCTTGGTTATTCATGGCTATTCAATCGTGGTCTGCGAGATACGTGGCAGCAAATGTTTCCCAAGCATTATGAAAAGAAACCTGGCCATGGTGAGAGAAAAGAGGGGGTATTAAAACGCATTGTAAAGCCAATCTCTAATTCCTTGAAACTCGCTTCTCGTGCAGGCGAAAAACGCATGTTGGAATATGCGCTGAACATAGACGATGTTCGTGTGGGTAAAAACTTTCGTTCATTAAAGGGAACCTCGATTAAGGGTTTTAAAGTCTTTACCTATGCACGTCGTGCCAATCCATGGTGGCAGTTGGCAGAAATCTATTTAACAGATTTCCAGGGCCTAGAAAAGCACCCTACTGAAAAGAAAACAATTTTGAGGCTCGATACGCGTTATCTCGCAAGAATTAATGTGCCTCTGCTGAGATTGTCTCGGCAAAGTGATCAATACAAGGCATTGATGGATGTGATGTCTTTGGGAATGTATGTGGTGCGACTACTCGTCAGTATCCATTTGTGGAGTTTCCGAAGTCCTGATACGCCTGCGCCTCATGAACCAAAACGACTGCCGCAAAAAATCACTGGTCTGCCAGAGCCTGAAGTCAAGATGCTAACGGTGGGGGAGATCCCTAAAAATTCGGTGGATAATTTAACAAAGGGTATGGACGTTAAGATCTGCCTCACGCGTTATCCTCGCAAAAATAGCAATAAAAATCCGGTTGTGATGCTTCATGGTTATAGCGCCAGTGGAACATCATTTACGCACAACACCATCAATAAAACCTTGGTTGAATCATTTTGGGAAGATGATCGTGATGTGTGGATCCTGGATATGCGTACCAGCGCGGGTATGCCAACAGCGAGGTATCCATGGCGTTTTGAGGATGTAGCACAAAACGATATTCCCGTTGCCTTTAATTATATCTATGAGATGTGCAACAACAAGCCGGTTGATGCTTTGGTGCATTGCATGGGGTCAGTGATGTTCAGTATGTCAGTATTGATACCGGAGAGGATTAATTTTGACAATGCATATTTCAACAAGCTGCCTGCTTTTGATAAAAATATGGATAAGAGCCGTTTTTATGAAAAGCGTGTGAATGCTGTTATTTACTCTCAAGTGACACCGATGGTGGTGTTTAGCCCAGGTAATCGTTTTCGGGCACTTTTAACCTCCTATTTGAAAGAATTGATTCCCCAGGATTATCACTTCAAACCTGTCAAAGAGCCTGGTTTGCTGGATCAAATACTTGACCGAGTGCTCTATACGCTTCCTTATCCAAGAAGCGAGTTTGATAGAGAAAACCCACCTTACAAGCCATGGAAGCGGGTAACTTTTGCGCGGACTCGTCATCGTATGGATGCGCTTTATGGCAGAGATTTTAATTTGCAGCAAATTGATGATGAGGTCATGGAGAATATTGATGACCTATTTGGGCCGCTGAGTATTGATACGGTCTCTCAAGCCATTCACTTTAATCGGCAAAATATCATTACCAATCCTTATGGCAAGAACGAATACGTGTCTTTTGAAAATATGCAAAACTGGACGTTTCCCACCTGTGGTTTTCATGGGGGTTCGAATGGTTTAGCAGATATTGCAACGGCTGAGCGTACCAAACACTTTTTTGAATCCGCTGGACATGATTACCACATTATTCAGCACCCGGGTAAATATGGGCATCAGGATTCCTTGATAGGCCGAGATGCCCATAAGGATATTTTTAAGCCCATTTTAAGATTCCTTCGTGAGCTTGAAGATAAAAAAGCAAAGACGGGTGACGAGCGTGTTGAAAAAGTGAAAGTGGTCACAGAGGCGGGGGATGTTGATATCGAGATGCCCTGGTTTGGTCCTGTTTGTTATCCTGCTGACCAGAGCAGTAAAGCGAGAGTGCTGGTAGGCATTGACCCAATACTCACCACAGCATATCCCCCTGTGTTTATTCCGATAACACGTACGGAAACGGGCGGACGAGCAATAATGGATGCGGGGGGCTTAAGTTTGCAGCGGGTTATTAGTGAGTACACAACCGTCTTTTTGAACCATTATCGAGATTCTAACTTTGAAAATTTTCAGCGTGAGCATCAATGCTTTGTTGAAAATTACCCTGAGTATTTATTACCACATAGCACTGAAATTGATGAGGTATTGGTCGTATTGCCCTATTTACGTTTCCCTGAAACGCCAGCGAAAACTGGCTCAGTTGATATTAAAGCTGCACAGGGGATGTTAAAAAAGGCGATATGTGACTTTGTAAACTCTGAGGGGGATATCAGTCTGGCTTGCATTCAACCGTATGGAGATAAGGATGAACAATCAGATACGATCATGGTAGCGTTTGGTAGCTGTCAATATACACATGGAATGCTGGATGAGGAGTTGTCATTCAAGAGTTATCATAAGCTTTCCAATCGTCTGGCAGATGAAAAAGAGAATAAGCCTGATTTACTTTTGTTAATGGGGGATCAGGTGTATACCGACCCAACTGCGGGGTTATTTGATCCGCGTTCGAATGCTGATCGGTTTATTCAGCCCTATAAGCGTTGGTTGAGCAATAGGTTTGTACGCGATGTATGCCGTCAACTTCCCATGTATAGCATGCTGGACGATCATGAAATCGTCGATAATTGGGAGCCAATTGCAAAGAAGGCTCAAGAGGTCTACCCAGAATACGCTGCTGATTTGAGAGAGAAAGCTGAGTATGGTGTGCGTGCTTATCTCTGTTTTCAGCGAGGAAAATTTGACCAGGATATTCAAGAAAAGTCACGAAATGATCTTCCAAAACTCTGGTATAGCTTTCAACGTAAGGGTTTTGACTTCTTCATGATGGATACTCGCACGGATCGTGGCATTAGAACGGCAACGGCAGAAGATGGGCTAATTTCTCAAGCACAATGTGATGATCTGAGAGAGTGGTTAGCCCGCACGACAACAGCAGATCATAAACCTAGGTTTATTGTGTCACCTTCTATGATCATGCCGATTAGAAAACGCATGGGTACAAATACAGCCAGTAATCATTTCCTCGATGATGGCTGGGCTGGATATCCTTCAACTCTGGCGAAGGTGCTTTCTCTATTGGTGGAGCATCAGCATCAGAATCTGGTCTTTTTGTCTGGCGATGAGCATTTTCATCTTAATGTGCAGTGCGAGATTCATCAGGCATCAGATAAGAAAGTTTCATTTCACTCAATACATAGTTCAGGGCTCTACGCGCCTTTTGGCTTTGCTAATTCAAGTATACGTGAGTTTGAATTTATGCATGAATATAGCTTTGCTGATACTCATTCAGGAGCAGAATATCAGTGCAGGGTAACTGAATGGGAGGGGAGAGCTTCAGGTGGTTTTTCCTATTTACAGATAAGTAAAGAAGATGGGGAATGGATTGTTCATAATCCGACGACTGATGCAATAAAGCACTAATCGCTGAATAAGTGATGAACTAAATACATGGCTTAGCTGTTAATCTCTTACCGCTATGCGATTTAAGGCTTGGTAAGTATGTTGTATTAGCCCAACATAGGATAGTATCCATTGACTAGAAAAAGACTGACTTTTCGTTAATAGCCTATGTGATGACCATGAAATTACTAATCGTAGAAGATGAACAATTTACTCGTGAAGGGCAAATTGCTCTTTTAAAAGCCATGTACGGTGATATTGATATTGTTGAGGCTTTTTCGATGGAGCAAGCATCGAATGTGCCGGACAAGAACAGTTTCGATTATATCTTTTTGGATTATACTTTGCCTGATTCTAGAGGTATTGATTCACTTTTATCGGTCAAGGAAATGTTTGTCGCCTCAAAAATTATTGTGGTTTCATCTGATGATACGCCAAGTATGATTCGTATTGCGATTGATAATGCTGCTCATGGCTATTTACCCAAGAAATATCAAGGGGACAAGTTAATCGATACTTTGCGAATGCTTTTGAATGGCACGTCTTTTTTTCCAACCTCAGCAGTAATAGATAAAATAAAAACGGATAGGGAGAATGAGGTTAATCGAAAAATCTTGAAACGTCTTACGCCTCGTCAAAAAGAAGTGCTTCAGTGCTTGTTTGATGCCAAAGTTGATAAAATAATTGCGGATGAGTTGGATATAAAAATTGGCACTGTTCGCAGGCATAATTATGATATCTATAAGGCTTTTTCTGTCAGCAATAGGTCAAAATTATTGGCATATCTAAAAGATAGTGAGTTTTGGCAACAGGAAATTAAGCGCTTGAAACGAGGCAAACTGTAAGTAATCCTAGTCAGGTTTGTCATTTTAGTAGCTTTTAATATTACAGTTTGGAGAGGCCTCCTTTTATATCTCCAACTGTAGCGCTCTCAGAATGTTATGTTTTAGGTGGTAAAGTCCTGTTATGTGTTGAATCGTCATATTTTACTGCTAATTGATAGAGTGTAAGTACCGCAAGCGGTAAATAGAGGGGTAATACAAACATAGCGAGCCGACCCGCGTTATAGTCAACATTGATAAGATGAATGATAATCACGATGCCAAGTAGTGCGATGAAATCGGATTTCTTGAAATAGATACCTGTATCAATAAATTTTGTAGCCTTGCTTGCAAGGACAAACATGCCAGCCAATAATGAGAAAGGTAACACATTGAGAATAAAGCCTTTGAGGCTGAGGTTGGTGAGGAATGTTTCTAAAAATTGCGCTAAGAAATTTGTTACATCTCGATGATCAGCATTTCCATCAGTAAATTGAAAGTACATGGGGCCTAACACATTGGCGGCGGCATACATGAGTATGGCAATGGTTGGAGCGATAATGTATGCGTCTATCTTACGCGGAGAGTAAATCAGCCAACGCCAAGTCATCAGCATAAAGAAGATCATGGCGATTTTTTCATTAACGAAAACACCTGAGATAATTAATAAGCTATAGAGTAGTTTGTTATGCATGAAATAGATGGCTAAGGATAGTAAGAATACGCCTATCGCATCGACCCCATGAAGACCACTCCCAAGATGTTTTAGCATGATGTACATGAGCAGCATTACCAATAGAGAAGCAGGTAATGGTGCAGAAAAACGTTTTCTGGCGATCATAAAGGCAGTCATGCAACTACCCATTACTGAAAGATAAGTCATGAGGGCGAAAGCCATTAACATACGGAGGCTATCTTCATGAAGATTCAATGTCTCTACGCCAGAAAAGGTGAAAAATGGGATGATGTAATAAAGAGGGAGAGCAATTAGTACCGATAGAAACCGGTAAGCATGTGTTGCAGAGGGGCGCGCACCAAGTTCTACGTTCCCTATAAATAGGTGAGCATATTTATCGTAGTGATCATGAAGTGTGATATTGAATATCATTTCTCGGTAAGTTTCAAAAAAGAAATTGTGCGTAGCTAATATCAGCAAGATAGCAACAATAAAAATCTCTCTGTAGCGAATGCGGGGAACTGTCGTGTTCACTGGGTTTCCTTGGGATGTTGTCTTTTGTGTTTATTAGTATGGGGAATAATCAATTGTTATCAGTTCACATTGGCGCAAAGCTTTATGCGATCCTGAAGCCCGATGGTATAAAGGTTGTACCATTCTATAACCCGTAGAGAATAGCAAAAAAACGATGTTGTTTTAAGCTGACTTTGAAAGATAGTAGGAAAAGGAGTGATATATGCACACAATTACACATAACGGCCTGCTTCATGAGGATATGAAGGAGTGGAGGAATTGGTTGCATCAGCATCCTGAGCTTGGGTTGGAAGAGAGAAAAACCAGTGATTATATTGCGAAGCAATTGGAGTCTTTTGGTTTAACCATTCATCGAGGTCTAGCAGAAACGGGGATTGTTGCAACATTGCATGGTAAGCGAGAGGGAAAAGGAGTGATTGGTTTAAGAGCGGATATTGATGCTTTGCCAATTCTTGAGAAGAATACCTTTGATCATCGCTCGAAACATGACGGTAATATGCATGCCTGTGGGCATGATGGTCATACAACGATGTTATTGGGAGCAGCCAAATACCTATCTGAAAACCCCGATTTTGCGGGGACGGTACATTTTATTTTCCAACCTGCTGAAGAAGGCGTTGGTGGGGGGCGTATTATGGTGGAGGAAGGGCTTTTTGAGCGGTTTCCTTGTGATGCTGTGTATGGCATGCATAACTGGCCAGGATTACCTGCAGGGCAGTTTGCTGTGCATCAAACTGCGGTGATGGCAGCAGTTGACACCATAAAAATGACAATTACAGGCAAAGGCGGACATGCCGCTATGCCTGATCAAACGATTGATCCTGTGTTGATAAGTGCTCAAGTTGTCACTGCGCTACAAAGTATTGTATCGCGGAATTTGTCGCCGTTTCAGTCAGCAGTCATCAGTATAACGATGCTCAAAGGCAGTGATGCCTCAAATGTCATTCCCCACGAAGTAAAATTACAAGGTACCTTGCGCTATTTTGAAGCGCAAACGGGAGATTTCGTTAAATCAAGAATTATTGAGTTGGCAGAGGGTATAAGTAGAGCGGTGGGTGGTGAAGCTGAAGTTAACTTCGTGCCTGGTTATCCCGCTACGATCAATGTTCCAGAGCATGCAAATTATTGTGTTGATGCAGCATCTGCTGTGGTTGGTGTTGGAGCCGTTCAGCAGTCCTTACCTCCAAGCATGGGGGCTGAGGATTTTTCGTATATGCTCCAAGTCTGTCCGGGAGCTTATATCTGGATTGGCAATGGTGAGGGACTAGGCGGTTGCATGTTGCATAATGATTATTATGACTTCAACAATGATATCTTACCTCTTGGTGCAAGTTACTGGGTGGAATTAGTGCAGCAACGCTTAAATAGTTAAGCAAAGGGAGTCTGCTAGATTATGCTCAGGATGGAGAGTTGACGATAAAAGGATGTAATATGTTACGAAAAATAAGCGTAATTATAGCAGCACTATTCATGATGAGTAGTTGTGCATCAGTAGGTAATGTCCCTTCTGCTAATGAGATTGAGGAGAAGCGCCAAAAAGTACTGAATATGCGTGATTCTTCGCTAAACGATCTCTATAAAATTCGTCCATATTTACGTTCTAGAATTGCACAGGCTCCCGGGTATGCAGTCTTCAGTGATAAGAATGTTAATCTTGTTCTCGCGAGTTTTAGTGGTGGTCAAGGTGTTGTGACGAGCAATCAAACGGGGCGAAATACCTATATGAATATGGGAGAGATTGGTATCGGATTAGGTTTGGGGCTGAAAGATTTTCGTACCATTTTTGTCTTCAATGATTCAGCGACCATGGATAAGTTTATCAATGAAGGCTGGCAGTTTGGTGGTCAAGCAGACGCTGCAGCGGTTGATGATAAGGATGGTGGTGCATTGGCGGGGCAAATTGTTGTCGATAATATTTCTGTTTACCAGCTAACCAAGCGTGGTTTAGCCTTGCAAGCGATCGTTAAAGGTACTAAATACTGGAAAAGCCCCACATTGAATTGATATGTGTAGCTAGATCTCCTCTCAGGTTTGTTGTAAATAATGACTAAGAGCTTGAGTATAGGCTTTTATTCCATTTTTTCCGGGTTCCTATTCGTCAAACATTGAACATCAACTAAAAGTAATCTGGGGGAGGCTTCTTGGTAAGGGTAATGTCAGTATAAAAGATCAACGAGGCGCGTATCCCCATAAACTAAATTGTTCCTACATTTTCGTAGAGGGTAATATAGCTAATACTTTTGGAAAGCGCGCCAAATACATCAGTTGCTAGTTGCTAGTTGCTAGTTGCTAGATTAACAGCAATAGCCTTAATCATGGCTATGGTCATGGCCACAACCACCAGCGGTGTGAACATGACCATGAGCAAGCTCTTCCTCAGTCGCATCACGGATATCATCAACCGTACCTTCAAAGTTAAGGTTCATGCCGGCCATTGGGTGATTGCCGTCGATTGTTACTGTTTCTTCGCCCACTGCTGCAATAGAGATAACCTGCATGCCCTGGTTCGTTTCTGCATGGAACTGAGCGCCAGGGAATAATTGTGAATCGTCCATATCGCCGAACATATCTTTAGGCACTTCTTGTTTCATATCTTCGTTGTATTCGCCATAGGCTTCTGCAGGTTCGATGCTTACGGTGAAGGCATCACCTTTTGTTTTACCTTCAAGTGTTTTTTCCAAACCAGGGATAATGCCATGATTGCCGTGGAGATAAACGAAAGGCTCGTTTGCATCTGCCTTGTCAAGTATAGTGCCTTCATCATTCTTTAGCGTGTAAGAAAGAGTGACGGCTTTGTTGCTTTCGATATTCATGGTTTGCGACCTGCAAAAGCGACAAATTATAAAGGATCTGAAAGAATTCGTCCTTGCTAATATTATTCTGTATGCAGTCACTATGTCACTATCACGTTTTTTCTACAGTTTACTGATTGTCTTGCTCACCCCTTTGTTTGTGGTGCGTTTGTTTATTAAAGGGAGGCAATCCCCTAAGTATCGACAGCGAATTAGTGAGCGCTTTGCAATCCTGCCTGTATTCGAGGCTCCGGTAAAAATATGGATACATGCGGTGTCTGTGGGAGAGACAATTGCCTCCAAACCAGTGGTTGAAGCACTGATCCAAGAATATGGTGCAGAGCATATTTTGATGACTACCACTACACCAACAGGGGCGGATACGGTAAAGCGCCTTTTCGACGGTCGGATTCAGCATTGTTATTTCCCCTATGACTTACCTGTTGTTGTGCATGCCTATTTAAAGAAAGTGCATCCCGATATTTTGGTGGTTATTGAAACCGAAATCTGGCCAAACCTCTGGCATGTTGCTAAAACGAAGAATATTCCGGTGATGATGGTAAATGCTCGTCTCTCTGAAAAGGCGACACAGCGTTATTTGAAGCTAAATAATTTGGTGACTGAAACCGTCAATAAAGCGACCTGTATTGCTTGTCGCAATCAAGATGATGTTGCTAATTTTAAGCGAATTGGTGCCCGAGCTGAGATTCTGCAAAGTATTGGAGATGTAAAACTGGATCTCATTTTTGATAAAAGTTTACGGAATGTTAGGCATGGGTTGCGTGAAGAATGGGGAAGTCATCGAGTTGTATGGGTAGCGGCCAGTACTCATCAGGGGGAAGATGAGAAGGTGTTAGATCTTTATGTTGAGTTAGTCAAAGATATTGACGATTTGCTATTGATCATCGTGCCGCGTCATCCTGAACGTTTCGATGCTGTGTCTAATTTGGTTGTTGGTAGGGGGCTGAGGGTGCAACGTAGAAGTGAGGATGTTGCATTTGATCAGACAGCTGAAGTGATTATTGGTGATTCCATGGGAGAAATGATGATGTGGTATGCCGCTGCAGACACAGTGCTCATGGGGGGTAGTTTGCTTCCAATTGGGGGGCATAATCCCATCGAACCGATTGTAGCAGGCGCTCCTGTTGTTTCAGGTGGACATGTTTTTAATTTCACAGAGGCTTACGCCATGTTTACTTCTGTAAAGGCCGCGTGGGTAGAGGTGGAAGATGAAGGTGTTTTGCAAAGGCTGAAATTGTTATTAAGTGACGAGAGTTTAAGGAAACAGGCCGTTGCTCAGGGACAGGTGTGTATTGAGCAACACCGAGGTGCTGTAGCAAAAAACATACAGCTTATAAAGCAAATCATTGAAAAATAATTTTATTTTCAAGTTATGATAGAGACGGTTTTGTGTATCGTGTTTCTTTTAAGAAACAAATATGTCCGTTTGTATGAAGTTTCCTTGGGTTTTTATGGCATATGCTATATTACGAATGAACCACTGAGTGAAGCAGAGTGTCCAACTCAAATCATACACATATTTTCAAAGTATCTTAATCGGAACTAACTGATGAAAAGCTTAGCTAAAAATTGGCTTTTATTTTCTTTTGGCATAGGGGGGCTACTCTTTTTTAGCACACTTTTTGCCAACGATCTTGATCTTCAATCCCTCTCTTTCCAAACAGAATTACAGGATAATCCTACATCGACCCTTAATTCATACTTTGGGCGTAATAGGGCTCTCAGTGAGCAGTTTGAGCTGGGTCTGAAATATGATGTTTTAACAGGGGAAAAAGCCCAGATAGGTGTTGGTGTTAAAGCTGGGTTACCTTCAAGCAATGCCTTGCGACAAGACTTTGAGCTTGGCTCGTCTCTCTATGGTAATTACCAGATTAAGAATGGGCTTGATCTAGGTGTTGAAGGCAGGGTTAATTATCATCGTTTAGAAAGTGATGTTTTACAAGACTCAGTATTGGATGTTGATAGCAATGAAGTGCGTTATGACGTTACTCTTTCTTTAGAGCCTGCTCGTCTTTTTAACAAGCCAGCCTTTAAGAACATCCATGTAAAGGCAGGTGTGAGCGATAATCTATTGCTTGATGATTCTTCCTCACTAAGAGAAAAAGCATCGACTAATAATAGTTTCGATTTAGGTGATGATACCAAGTTCTATCTGGACTTTGATTATCGTTATTAGAGGCTTCCTGTTTCCCCAGTTACTTATAAGAATTGTAAGATGGCACGGTATTTTGGAGCTTTAGCAGCAGGTTGGTTGATATGTTCTTTGACACCCCAGCTACCATAGGCTTGATAAGTTCTTGGTGAAGAAAAGAGAACAAATAAACTGCCACTGGTGCTTTTACGCCAGTCTTCTAAGAAGCGAACATACATTTGCTCCATCGTATGAGCACGGTTGGCGCCAATAAAGAAGGGATTAGGAAAGTCTTTGGTTGAGCGTGTTCCGGGGGAATATAAATGCTGACCACCTTCATAGGCGAGAAGGCCGATATTATATTTCTTTGTATATTCCACCTGCTTTTTGATCATCTTGGAAACATTGTTCAAAGAGTAGGGGTTGGTATCATCTTGCAATAATTGGAAGACGCTGGGGACGCTATTGACGCGAGATTCTACTTTCTTATGGACAAAAAAGTAAGGTGCTATTGCTATTGCATCTACGTTTTTGTGTGCGTTTTTATGATCAAGCAGTAATGGCGTTAGACGATGGTTGGCGCTCCAGGCTCCAAGTACGCGAACCAATTGTGGGGAATTGCCATAAACCTGTTTCCAGATACGAAATATCTGTAAGGCTCGCTGTACATAAAAGCGATGACCAGCGTTATGACGAAGCGGATCCAACTTTAGAGCAACCCCTTTATTTTGCATGAATTTCGCAGCGGTGAATGCAGGGTTCCATGCCTCATTAGTGTATTCCAAATATACTTTCAGATTAGGTCTCAAACGCGCTTTAACGAATTGTGCATAGCGACGCACCAGGTCATCATTCGCTTGTTCAGGGATATTTAACCAAGCATTGGCATTTAGTTTATTGGCTAGGGAAACCATTACCTCTAAAGGAGCACCACGGCGACCTTCACGTCCTGCCCATGTTGCTTGTTGCATGCGTGGCATTTGGTTCCATGAGGATAAAGAGTTACGAGTAATGCCAGACATGTTCATAAAACGGATGGTTTTAAAACCACGCATGAATTTTAAGTAATCAGGATTGAAGATAATACGTTCGTGATGCTGTTCAAAAGCTTGATAATCACCGCCGCATTGGTTGGCGCTATTCACGCGTTGAAATGGGTTTCTTGCACAGATGCCACCAGGAATGAGAACCCGGATATTTTTAAGGTAGTTCTGTGGAACACTTTGTTTGATGATGAGTGTGACCTTGATGAATTTGTCTAAGCCATCATTAGGACGCTTCGAGTCATGACGTGCGGAGATATGAATAATGTCTTTTCCGGGAGAGCGGCTAAGCAGTTTTGCATCATCTGCGTACTCGATCTGGCCTTGTCCATCATACAAAACCGTATAGTTGCCTTCAGGCAGAGTACCTACTGGAACCCAGTGCAAGAGATTTGTCCCTGCCTGTCCACCGTTGAGTTGTTTGGGCCAGCCGTTGTGATCGTACTGAATGTTGCCACGTGTCAGTTTGTTATTGGCTTCATCAAAAGGAAGAGACATTTTGAATAGGTTCACAAAAGGGACGCTAGAATCGAGGTGAGTCACCTCGTTGGTATTCATGCCAAGAGGGAATTTGTTGGCGGCTTGAAGTGCAGAGTGGGTGAATAAGCTCAATAAAATAGCAAACAGGCCTATGCTTTTGGTGGCGACAGATTTTTTCAGCATATTTTAGTCCTTATGAAATACGTTCGGAGACGCTTTTATTTAGGCGTTTAGTATAGGTGAAATTCAGTAATAACTGCGCCTTCTTTTGAAATGAAGTTCCACACAAAGCGATTTCGTATGGCACTATTTTTGCAACATTGCCAGTGGCGGTAAAAAGAACTCACTGATTAGAATAGGGCTAGGAGCACCAAAAAAGAGCGAGCGGCGTCCATAAATTTTATCAGGCGCTTTCTGAAGCTCAGAAACGGCATGTGGGTAACTGGGATGGTTTTCAGTGAGAATTGTCCACTCAATATTGCTACGTTTTAGCTCGGGATCCGCAAAAATTTTTTCACCGAGTGGTTGTGTGCCCATAGTGTTAAGATCCGCGAATCGATCCTTAAGAGCTTTTAACGGGATGAAGCTTCTTGCGTAAATAACAGGGGTGTCACCACAAAAAAGTAAAACTTCGCGTTCGATAATTAGAGGGGCATCAATGATGTCCAGCAAATCTATCTCATGTGGCTGCGCTGCTCGTTGATTCTGTGCAATCAGTTTGACTGAAAAATTATCACAAGTTTCCCGCAAGCGCGTGGTCAGTGAACCAGTGTGAATCAGCCAGGGACGAATATCAGGAGGGATATGCAGATGATTATCAGCAGAAAGCTTGTTCCAAAACAAATTGTTCACTGAGGGGGCTCTTGCTTATCAGTCGCGTCACGCTCTTCTGCCGAAACCTTGTCATCATTCGCAGAATCTGGAGTCTTAATGGCTAGCTCGGGGTAAAGCTTGTCGATGTCCTGGATCTCAGTGAGGGGGGGCATGTTATCCAGTGATTCTAGGTTAAAATAGTCAAGTAATTGGCGAGTTGTGCCCAACATGGCAGGGCGTCCAGGCACTTCTTTGTGGCCGACTATGCGAATCCATTCTCGTTCTTGTAAAGATTTAATGATATTTGAACTAACGGCAACGCCTCGGACTTCTTCTATCTCCGCACGCGTGATGGGCTGTCGATAGATAATCAGGGCAAGCGTTTCAAGAAATGCTCGAGAGTAGCGAGGTGTTTTCTCTTGCCAATGTTGACCAACCCATTGGCGATATTCGTCACGGCTTTGATAACGATAGCCTGATGCTGTTTTTGTCAGTGTGAATCCTCGGTCTTCGGTCAAGCTTGTTAAGGACTCAAGCGCCGTTGTAAGATCGGCACGATTAACGTCATCTCCTTCATGAAAGTAATGTAATAGCTTATCAATAGAGAGAGGTTTTTCCGCAGTGAGTAACAGAGCGTCAACGATTTTGGTTAGTTGGTCTTGGTGCATATATTGGACGAGTGTTGTGGTTTGTAAAAAAGTTCGACGCTTAAACGAGTGAGCAGTTTAGCAAAGATAATAATATTAAGTGCGTGTGTTTTTCTTACATTTTTCTACTTTTTGTCAACCCAGGTTGACACTTTTAGAGATAAGATTATCGCTGTTCCTTGAGGGAGCAATAGAAATATTACTGGGCTATTCTGGAATGTTGCTTAAAATGCTACAGCGTAGCTTTGAGAATAGTGTCAAATTTTAATATCTAGGGTTATTTATGAATAAGAAACATTTGTCAGTCGCTGCTTTCGCAGCGTTAGTAATTTCGGCTAATGGGTTTGCAGAGACATCAGAGAAGTTAGAGACATCAGAGAAGTTAGAGGTATCAGAGGTATCAGAGGTATCAGAGGTATCAGAGGTATCAGAGGTATCAGAGGTATCAGAGGCAAGCAGGTTTGCGTTAGGGGCAAAAGTAGGCACTCTAGGTCCAGGCTTGGACTTGTCATTTCGTGTAAGCGATAAAATTAACATGAGACTTAATCTGAATGGTGGCAGTGTTGAGGCTGATGGTGAAGAAGATGGTGTCGAATACATTGGAAGTCTGGATGCACAAACCATTGGTGGGTTAATTGATTATCATCCAATGGGGGGGGGCTTTAGACTTTCTGCAGGGCTTTATAATAACGGGAATGAATTAAACCTTGATGCTAAACCAGGTTCGTCAAATAATAATGTTGAGATTGGTGGAGACTTCTACGATATCTCAGATGCTAATGTAAACACCAATGTAGGGTTTGCAAGCACAGCTCCATATCTAGGCTTGGGGTGGGGAAATGCGGTTAAGATGGGGAGTAAATGGCGTGTTAGTTTAGATGCAGGTGTCCTTTTCCAAGGCTCGCCTGAGGCAAAGATTACGGCATCAGGCGACATAAGAGATAGCAATGGAAATGCCGTTGATGCAGCTACTTTTAATTCAGATCTTCAAGAAGAAGAGCAAAATTTGAACGATGATTTAAAAGACTTTGAGGTATATCCAGTGATTTCATTGGGAGCGACTTACCGCTTTTAATGAAGAAAGAAGAGGCTTTGACTTGAATATTTGGCGTATTCGTTCAGGTTTAAGCTCTCTTCCTATTGGATGCCAGAGGTCTCATCGGTCAGATGTGACTATTTATAGTGCTATAACATTAACCAAGCAAGATAGCTCTTCTTTATTTGGAAAAAGAGCTTGCGTGTCTTTATCAACGGATTTCCAATACGAAATCGTCGTGCAAGGATAAGAAGGAGCTTTGAATGTGACACTGAGTTCAACAGTTTCCCCAGGTGAGGTCTGAGGAATATCAATGCTTGTTGCTAGCGGAACCAATCCTCGTTCCTTGCTGATATACAGGTCTTTCTGCTGGCTCTGAATGTTCAGTTGCTGATCCATACAAACAAGCTTTCTATCCTTAACTGCTGTATTTGTTTTGCTGTGCGCAATTCTTATTGTCGGGCTGCGCTTTATATTAGCTCCTTATAGGATAAGGAAGTTTGTCTGAAATGTAACACATCCATAATAAATTAAGAATGTTTGTCAATTACGTAAAAATATTGAAAACAGGTGTTATTTAG
>CACVAY010000104.1 GCA_902727985.1 uncultured Thiotrichaceae bacterium
CATTAAATTGAGACAGTTATCGTGAAGAAGTGACAATTTGTCAGTTTTTGAACGATGAAAGGACGTTTTGCCAAACACAAACCATGGTAGAATCCTCAGCCTTCTAGGAGTAAGACTGCTTTCCTGAAGCTTCGTAACAGAGCGCGTCTAGGTGGTTTATTGTGCATCGGAGGATGAATGTAGCTTGATGTATATTCGATGGTTAGCACAAGGACGACTTAACAATTGACATATCATACATAGAGAGAACTGCTTTGTACTATTGTTCTTTCAGAGCAATAATGTCCCGCATACACATAGTAATTCAATACAAAAGGATGAGGATTCTGCATGGCAGACAATAAAACATCATTGACCTATCGTGATTCTGGTGTCGATATCGACGCTGGTAATGCATTGGTTGATCGTATCAAACAGCATACTGCCCGTACGCGTCGCCCAGAAGTGATGGGGGGGATTGGTGGTTTTGGTGCCTTAATGTCTATTCCCGCTAAATATAATGAACCAGTCTTGGTTTCAGGCACAGATGGTGTGGGAACCAAACTCATGCTCGCACTTCAGGCGGGTATTTACGACACAATTGGTGTCGATCTGGTTGCGATGTGTGTGAATGATATCGTCGTAGTGGGTGCTGAGCCTTTATTCTTCCTTGATTACTATGCAACAGCAAAATTGGATGTTGATATTGCTGAGCAGGTGGTTAAAGGTATTGCAGATGGTTGTGAACAAGCTGGTGCAGCCTTAACAGGTGGCGAAACGGCAGAGATGCCCGGTATGTATTCAGACGGGGACTTTGATCTTGCAGGCTTTACTGTCGGTGTTGTTGAAAAGTCAGCAATTCTTGATCAGTCCAATGTGCAACGTGGCGATGTTGTTATTGGTCTTGAGTCAACAGGGCCACATTCGAATGGTTACTCCTTGATTCGTAAAGTGGTTGAAGTATCTGGTGCTGATCTACAGCAAGAGTTTGATGGAACAAGCTTGGGTAAAGCCTTACTTAAACCTACGAAGATTTATGTGAAGCCTGTGCTTAATGCGATTAAGCAGTTTGATATTCATGCTGTTGCACATATTACCGGTGGCGGTTTGACGGAAAACTTGCCGCGTGTTTTGCCGAATATGAGTAAAGCTGTTATTGATTTACAATCATGGGAGCAGCCCCCAGTGTTCAACTGGCTCCAAGAGAATGGCAATATCGAAGCCATGGAAATGTTACGCACTTTTAATTGTGGTATTGGCATGATGTTAGTTGTACCCGCTGAACTTGAAGAGGATGTGATCAACGCGCTACGTCTTGATAATATTAAAGCGTGGCGTATTGGTGAGATAGAAGCTTCTGACGCTAATGAAGCGCATGTGGAGTACATCAATGGCTAGTCCGATGTCGATCGTTGTATTGATTTCGGGAAGTGGTAGTAATTTACAAGCCATTATCGACAGCATCTCAGCAGGGCAAGTGTATGCGAAAATCCGTGCGGTTATTTCCAACGTGCCAGATGCCTATGGCTTGGAGAGAGCAAAATCCGCGCGTATCCCTACAGAAGTGATCAATCATGAAGATTACGAAGATCGAAAATCATTCGATACTGTTTTGGCCTCAACGATTGATAGTTATTCGCCAGATTTAGTCGTATTAGCGGGCTTTATGCGTTTATTGAGCGAGAACTTCGTTAACCACTACTCGGGTAGAATGCTTAATATTCACCCCTCCTTGTTACCCAAGTACCCAGGATTGAATACATATCAGCGTGCAATAGAGGCTGGTGACACAGAGCATGGCGCAAGTGTTCACTTTGTGACACCTGAGATGGATTCTGGCCCCATTGTGCTTCAAGGAGTGCTTAATATTGCCGCTGATGAATCGGTTGAAAAATTAGCGAAACGTGTCTTACATGAAGAGCATGCAATCTATCCGCTAGCCATTAGCTGGTTTGTTGATAATCGCTTAACGTTTGAAAATGATCAGGCTTTTTTAGACGGAAAGCTTATGAAAAAACCTGCTATCTATCGTGAAGGTAGTCTCATCATGCCCGAACTTCAAAATTAAACGTCAATGCTGATGTAGCCTGAAAGTATGGAAATGGCTGTTTATATATGAAAAAAATAAAACTGGGTATATTGATGGATCCTATTGAGGCCATCACTATCAAAAAAGACAGTACTTTCGCGATGATGTTAGAAGCCCAAGCGCGTGGTTGGGAGCTACATTATATCTTGCAGAGCGATATGTACGTGAAAGAAGGTGTGAGTTATGCCAAGTCTCAGCGTGTCATCGTTGAGGATAACGCAGAGCAGTGGTTTAGCTATCAGGGGGAGCAATCTGAATTGGCGTTGCATGAACTTGATGCGCTTCTTATGCGTAAAGACCCTCCTTTTAATATGGAGTATATCTACTCTACTTATATGTTAGAACTTGCGGAGCAGAGAGGTTTGCTTGTCGTCAATCGAAGCGACAGTATTCGTTCTTGTAATGAAAAGCTTTTCACTGCTTGGTTTCCAGAGTTCACGCCTGAAACGCTCGTCACTGCCGATATGCAACGTATTCGTGATTTTCATGATGAGCAAGAGCGTATTGTGGTGAAGCCGCTAGATGGTATGGGTGGTGCAATGATTTTTCAGATCCAAAAGGGTGATGCAAACCGGAATGTGATTTTGGAAACGATAACCGATTATGGTCGTCGCACTGTTATGGCTCAGCGTTTTTTACCTGAGTATAAACAAGGGGATAAGCGTATTCTGATCATAGATGGCGAGCCATTTCCACATGCGCTGGCGCGCATTCCTGCATTGGGAGAAGGTCGTGCAAATCTTGCCGCTGGCGGTTCTTACAAAGGCGTTGATCTTACTGATAGGGAATTCGGAATTTGTGAAAAGATGGCTCCAGTGCTGAGAGAAAAAGGGTTAATGTTTGTTGGCTTGGACGTTATTGGTGATTACATCACAGAAATTAATGTCACGAGCCCAACCTGTATTCGTGAGCTGGATACGATATATAACGTTAATATTGCTGGCTTGTTGATGGATGCCATTGAGCGAAAACTACTTGCGCATTAAGTTGATATAGGTCAAGCTAATTTAGCCTGTAGCTATACTAATATTCTGCTATGTCAAAATGGCTTATCATTTTTAGTCTCGCAGTCTTGTCTGCGTGCTCTTCTACAAAACCCGTTGCTCAAAAAAGCGGGATGATTGAACTCAGTCCAAATATTTATGTTGACCCAGCCATGTCATCGGCAAGGCGTCAGCAATTGCTCGATGATATCAAGCGTGCAGAAGGGCGGATTGCTAACTTCTTCGGTGGTGAGATGCAATCTACTCCCACTATTCATGCTTGTGTGACGAAGCAATGTTTGCAAGCATTTTCTGATGCTCATCTGGAATTTGAAGCGAAAGCCTTGGGAGCATCAACAATCTTGCTTGCAGAAGCGGGTTGTAATGAAACGATCATTACCCATGAGATGACACATATCGAGCTGCATCAACGCCTTGGAAAAGATATTAATCTTAATAAAATTCCTATGTGGTTTGATGAGGGCTTAGCGGTTCTGGCTTGTAAAGATCCACGCTATACCAAGGGCGCAGGGCTTCACGCTCATCATGGTATTCAGCTCCTGAAAACAGAGTCGCAATGGTTGTCTGCGATTAATAATTACAAAAAACCGTATCAACGATCTTACCAAAGAGTTCAAGAATGGCATGCTAGCGCAGGTACTCAAGGGCTATTAGGGGTTATTGATCATATGAAGCGCACAGGTGAATTTAGTCTGGCGCCGACGGATAAAAGTACACTCTCTAAAAACATCGCACAATATTAGTCATAAGAAGGCATAAAAGACGTACTTGAAATTGTCATAAAATA
>CACVAY010000105.1:0-13273 GCA_902727985.1 uncultured Thiotrichaceae bacterium
TTCATAAGAACGCTGTGCGTTGGTATGTGGCTCATGCTCAGGATTATGTGAAATCGTTGGATAATTCTAGGTTGCAGGATCAAACTTACGATGATGTTTCTGGTTATATGAATGAACTAGGCAGAAATTCTCGTATAAAAGATTGGCAGTTTTCACAAGCTGTCGATGCTATACGGAATCTCTACATAGGGTTCGTTTCTAGTGAGTGGAAGGAGAAGTTTGATTGGGATTCTCTTATATCCTGCGCAACTGAGTTATCTGCTAGTCATCCTAGTTTGGCTAGAGAAAATAGCAGTCACCAAGAAAACTCGTTTTCTATTCCTTCATCATTTATTACTGTTAAGGAGGTTCATGATCAATACGCATTGGCTATAAGTAAGTTGGTTAATAAGATTCGTTTAGATGATTATTCTATTCGGACTGAACAAACTTATTCGCATTGGGTTGTTAGGTTTTTACAGTTTTGTTCGGGAAAACATATTTCTTCTATTGCATCGTTTGATGTGAAGCAATATCTGGAGTATTTAGCATTGCAACGACATGTTTCTGTGAGTACCCAAAAACAGGCGCTAAATGCTTTGGTTTATTTTTTTAGGAATGTCTTGGATAAGCCTTTGGGTGAGATTGGTGATTTTGTTAAAGCTAAACGCTCCAGAAAATTGCCTGTTGTTCTGACTAAGGATGAGGTTGGACAACTTATGCAATATTTTAACCCCACGCATGCCCTGATGGCGGGATTGCTTTATGGTTCTGGTATGCGCTTGATGGAGTGTGTGCGTATGCGTGTTCAGGATGTGGATTTTGGTTATCGTCAGATTGTCATCAGAAATGGTAAGGGTAAGAAGGATAGGGTGGTGCCATTGCCTCAGAGATATATTGAGCCGATAAAAGCGCATATCGAAAAAGCACGTCTCATTCATCAGAAAGATTTGGCTGATGGTTTTGGGGAGGTGTATTTACCTGATGCTTTATCCCGTAAGTTTAAAAATGCTGCTAAAGATTTTAAGTGGCAATTTGTATTTCAGGCCACGCGAATTTCTTCAGACCCTCGAACGGGTGCTAGGCGAAGGCATCATATTCATGAAACAAGTTTGCAGAAGGCAGTTAATCGGGCAGGTAAAGAGGCTGGCATTATGAAGCGTGTGAATTGCCATGTATTGAGACATTCTTTTGCTACACATCTATTGGAGGCTGGCTATGACATTCGCACGGTTCAGGAATTACTTGGTCATGCGGATGTATCAACGACGATGATTTATACTCATGTCATGAATACTCCGGGGATGAGTGTACGTAGCCCTGCTGATATGCTGTAAGGTTTTTATTTATCATTCATCGCTTAAGGAGCATCCATGATAGACTGCTGCCAATTGTTTTTTAAATGGAATAAGTATTGAAATATAAGGACCCCAATCGCAAACGCGAGGCTGAAAAATACGGTCGCCCCATCCCTAGTCGTGAATTCATTCTCGATATCCTGGATAACGCCCATAAACCCTTAGGTTTTCGTCAGTTATATGAAACGTTGGAGTTGGCTAATGAAGAAGATCAAACAGCCTTAAAGCATCGTTTACGCGCCATGGAGCGTGATGGACAGCTTCTGTTTAACCGTCGTAAACAATATGTTCCAGTGACGAAGGCGGACTTGGTTGCAGGTCGCATTATTGGTCATCCAGATGGTTTTGGTTTTTTAGTGCCTGATGAAGGTGGCGATGATTTATATCTTTCTTCAAAGCAGATGCGCAGTGTCTTGCATGGGGATCGCGCGCTTGCCAGTGTGATTGGGATTGATCGCAAAGGTCGTCGTGAAGGGGCGTTGGTTGAGGTGCTTGAGCACAATACTGAACAAGTCGTGGGGCGTTTGTTTATTGATGGTGGCTTAGGTTTTGTTGTTCCTGATAATAAACGTATTTCTCAAGATGTCGTGATTAGCCCTGAGAATATGAATGATGCTGAAGAGGGGCAGATTGTTGTCGCTGGTATCATTGATCCACCGAATAAACGTGCCGGCCCCATTGGTAAAATTCTTGAAGTGCTTGGTGAGCACATGGGGCCTGGCATGGAGATTGATATTGCTTTGCGTAGCCATGAGTTGCCACATGAATGGCCTACAGAGGTTACGAAAGAAATTGCATCATTGACCGCAGAGGTGAGTGAGGCCGATAAAGAAGGACGTAGGGATTTACGTAAAACACCATTGGTAACGATTGATGGTGAGGATTCTCGTGATTTTGATGATGCGGTGTATTGTGAGCGTGATGGCAAGAACTGGCGCTTGTTGGTAGCTATTGCTGATGTATCACATTATGTGGAAACGGGTACTGCGCTTGATAAAGAAGCATGGAATCGTGGCACGTCGGTGTATTTTCCTGCTCAAGTGATTCCGATGTTGCCTGAGATTTTATCGAACGGTTTATGTTCGTTGAATCCTAAGGTTGATCGTTTGTGTATGGTCTGCGAAGTCAGCATCAGTCCTAAGGGCGAGATTCTTGACTATGATTTCTTTGAAGGCGTGATGCATTCTGCGGCTCGTCTTACCTATGATCATGTGGCTAAGGTTGTTGTTGATAAAGACCCTGAAGCGCGCAAGAAATGTCGTGGTTATCTGAAGCATTTAGATAATCTGTATGGGCTTTATAAAGTGCTGCGTAAGAGCCGCACACAGCGTGGTTCGATTGATTTTGAAACCAGTGAAACGCGTATTATCTACAGCGAAAGTCGTAAGATTGAACAGATTGTGCCAACTGAACGTAATGATGCGCATAAGCTGATTGAAGAGTGCATGATCACGGCGAATGTGTGTTCTGCCAAGTTTTTGCAAAAGCATAAGATTCCGAGTTTGCATCGAGCACATCCTTATCCTGAAGCTGGGCGTTTGGAAGATGTACGTAGCTTCCTTGCTACGATGGGGTTGACCTTGGGTGGAGGGGATAAGCCGCATCCAAAGAATTACGCTGAAATTTTGCAGCAAATTGCAGATCGTCCTGATTTTCATTTGATCCAAACGGTATTGTTACGTTCTTTATCACAAGCAACTTATAAACCCGACTCTGATGGGCATTTTGGTTTGTCGCTTGATCACTATGCGCATTTCACGTCGCCGATTCGTCGTTACCCTGATTTATTGGTGCATCGCGGTATTCGTCATGTGATCCGTGGGGGCAAAGCAAAAGACTTCCATTATTCTCAAGCAGAAATGGTTGAGCTTGGTGAGCATTGTTCGATGGCAGAACGCCGCGCTGAGGATGCTTCACGGGATGTGACGGCTTGGCTTAAAGCGGAGTTTATGCAGGATAAGGTTGGTGAGACTTTTGAAGGTATTATTTCTGCAGTAACCAGTTTTGGCTTGTTCGTTGAGTTAGAGAATATCTATGTTGAAGGCTTAGTGCATGTAACAGCCTTGAAGAGCGATTATTACCACTTTGATCCGGTGAAACATGAAATGGCGGGTGAACGTAGCGGTAAGAAGTTTCGCTTAGGGGATCGCATTCAAATTTTAGTGGCGCGCGTTGATATTGATGAGCGTAAGATTGATTTTGTTTTGCCAGGATCTGAAAACTCGGATGACAATCGTCCTCCTAAAAAGTCTTCAGGAAAGGGGGGAGGGAAGAAACCGCAAGGTAAAAAGAAGCAAGGTCAAAAAGGCAAGCCTCGTGCTGAGTCTAAGAAACCTGCTAAGAAAGGCGGTAAAAAGCCATATAAAGGTAAGAAGAAGTAAGTTATGGCGAAGACCACCATTCATGGTATTCATGCTGTGCAAACGGCAATTGAGAATGATCCTTCCAATATTATCCAGTTGTGGGCAGATACCAAGTCTCATCACCAGCGTTTGATGCCGGTTCTTGAGCTTGCTCAAAAGAAGGGGATGAGTGTTGCCTACGCGGATGGCGCACAATTAGAGAAGTTGGCGAAAACGCGGAAGCATCAAAATATCGTTGCTGAATATACCGTGCCAAAAAATCTTACTGAAAATGATTTGTGGGACTTGCTCGCTAATTTGCAAGAAACACCCTTCTTGTTAATACTAGATGAAGTGACCGATCCCCATAATCTGGGGGCCTGTCTACGTACTTGTGAGGCAGCTGGCGTGCATGCGGTTGTTGCACCAAGAGACAATGCAGTGGGGTTGACGCCAACAGCGCGGAAAGTGGCTTCTGGTGCTGCGGAGTTAGTGCCTTTTATTCAGGTGACGAATCTTGCCCGTACCTTACAAACGTTGAAGGATCATGGTGTCTGGATTCTTGGGACAAGTGATAAAGCTCGTGGTGACTTGTTTCAGCAGGATTTAACAATGCCTGTCGCATTAGTGATGGGAGCTGAAGGAAAGGGCATGCGTCGTTTGACGGAAAAGCATTGTGATATATTGCTGAGCATACCGATGGCTGGACAGATCTCGAGTTTGAATATTTCGGTCGCCACGGGTGTTTGTTTATATGAGGCTGTCAGGCAACGTAGACTTGCCTGATTTATTCTATCTTTAAGTACAAATGTCTTAATTTATAAAAACTATGAAGACTGGTTCAAAAATTCGTGGATTATTAGCCTTGGGCGTTGTGCTCGGGACACTCTCGCTACTTTTATTTATTTTCTTTGCGACGCGTTCAGCGTTTGATGTTTGGGAGCGTATTCAGGAGTTGCCGCCTGTCTTCTTCTATGCCTATCTTGTCGTCTTATGGAGCATTATCGGCTTCGCTATTTTCGTTATCTACAAGCTGCTTTTCCCTAAGGAGAGTTCCAGTTTTGAAAGCAAAGCTGTAGATCGAGAGAGTATTGTTGAGGAGCTGGAAACGGCTGAAGAGTTCGGCATGGATACGCAGGAGTTGCGTGATGAGCTTGTCGAGTTAGAAGCGCGTAAAGAAGCTGGCGCTGTTTACATCGCTTTATTTGGCGATGTGAGTACGGGCAAATCTTCGATTATCAAAACGATTGTGCCGGATGCGAATGTGAAGACGCATATTCGTGGGGGATCGACGCAAGAAATCGCTGAGTATGAGTGGAAAAGTAGCTCGGGTGATAAGTTGGTGCTGACGGACTTGCCCGGACGTAACGAGGCATTGGGGACGTTAGATGATCTGGTGCGTGATGAAGCAATTCGAGCACATGTTGTTGTCTATGTCACGGATTCTGATATTACACGCACCCAATTTGATGATGTCCAATTGCTCCAAAGTTTCGGTAAGCCTTTATTGTTAGCCGTGAATAAAAGTGATCGTTTAGATGATCAGGAGCAATTACAAATCACACAGCGTTTGCAAGAGCGCTTTGACAGTGAGTTGAAGATTGCCTTTACACAGTCGGGAGGGATGGAGGAAATTGTTCGTATCTACCCTGATGGGAAAGAGGAAACTGTATTACGCCCACGTAAGGCTGATGTAACGGAGCTTGCACAGATGTTGCAGGATGAAATTGATGATCAGATCGATTTACTCGGATCTTTACGAGATGCTAGCGTATTTGTATTGGTGAAGAATAAGCTGGATCATGCAAAAAGCGATTTTCAGCATGAAAAAGCGCTGCGTATCGTTAAAAGTTCTACCCGAAAAGCGGTGTTAGGTGCGATGGCATCAGTCAGTCCGGGTGCAGATTTAGTGGTGCAAGGCGTGCTGGGTACCCTGATGGTTAAAGATATTTGTAAGCTTTATGATGTGTCGCCTCGCCAGTTAGATATCGACAATTTCTTGAACTTTAGTCAAGGGCATATGAAGAAAAGTATTCCTTTGTTAATGGCCGTAGCAGGTAATGGTTTTAAAGCATTCCCTGGTATTGGTACTGTTGCAGGTGGCCTGATACATGCTGTCGCGTATGGGATTATTTTTGATGCGCTTGGACGTGCAGTTGTGAAAACTTTGGAAGAACGGGGCAAGTTGAAAGCTGCGCCTGCTTCATTAACTTTTAAGGAGATGCTGGGTGAAAATCTGGAATCGCGTGCAAAACTCTTTGCCAAACTGGTTCTCGACAACCAAAAAAAGTAACGAAGAGAATGAAGACATAGAATGCACGGGTGATTCGCATATAGAGCTTGCCCGTGAAAGTCTCAATCAACTTCTGACAGATTCTCGTGTGCCGGATAGTATCCGTGAGAAGTTATCGGGCGAATATCAGAAAGTTAAAACTATGCTGGATAAAATCGAGCATGGGCATATTCATATTGCTGTTTTTGGGCGGGTAAGTGTTGGAAAATCATCGGTGCTAAATGCTTTGATAGGCAAAGAGGTGTTTAGTACAAGTATTCTGCATGGTGAGACGAAAACTGTTGGCATGGAGGCTTGGGAGGAATATCAGGATGGTGGTGTTTATTTGCTAGACACACCTGGCATCAATGAAATTGATGGCGACGAACGTGAGGAGATGGCTCATGAAGTGGCTGGTCGTGCTGACCTGTTGCTATTCGTTATTGATAGCGATTTGACAGATGTTGAGATGGAGGCTTTGAAGATAGTTGCAGAAACTCAACGTCCCATCTTGTTAATAGTGAATAAGTCAGATCAGTATAACGAGAATGAGCAATTACAGTTGCGCAAGATTATTCGTGATCGTGTCAAAAATGTTATTGCTCCTGAGAATATTCTGTTTACTGCTGCACAACCAGCTCAGCAAACTGTCATTATGGTCGATGATGATGGAAATGAGACCGAAACGGTAAGACAGCGCCCCGCTGATATCGTTAATCTGAAATCTCGTTTATGGGATATTATTGAGGCTGAGGGTAAAACGCTGAGTGCTTTAAATGCGGCTTTATTCGCTGGCGATTTGAGCGAACAGGTGGGGCGCTCTTTGTTGGTGGCGCGTAAAGATACTGCTGAGCAAACGATTCGCATGTATTGCATTGGTAAAGGGGTTGCTGTTGCGATTAATCCTATTCCTATTGCTGATTTGGCTGCTGCTGCCGCAGTTGATGTCAGTATGATTGTGCATCTCTCTAAAATCTATGGTTTACCGATGACGAAGAGTGAGGCTGGTGGCCTAATCAAGACGATTGCGGCGCAAATGCTCTTACTTTATGGCACAGCTTGGGCGACGCATTTTCTTTCTTCAGCATTGAAACTAGGGACAGGTGGTTTGTCGACAGTCATTACTGCTGCTGCGCAAGGTGCTATCGCCTATTTTAGTACATTGGTGGTAGGGCAGGCAGCTGAAAGCTATCTGGCTAAAGGGAAGTCTTGGGGAGATGCGGGGCCTAAATTTGCGGTGCAGGAAATTCTGGATAGCCTAGATCGTGATTCGGTGATGAGTGAAGCTAGAGAAGAGATTATGGAATATATTCGGAAAACTATCCGCAAATAAAACATTTTTTTGACCTACTTGTACCATTTATTCCTCTTTTCTCGTTAAAGTGTCTTGGATTTTATATGCTATGGAATAGGAGAAAGTCCATACTGTATCGGGTTACGACTCAGGGTGATAATAAGAAGTAACATTATTCAATAAGTTCATAATAATAAATAATAAAAAGTAGGGCTTACATGTTTTCAAAAATTTTATTCTTTGCAGTGAGTTTTCTATGCACTACAACATCGTTGTGGGCCGGAATCTCTAGCAGTGCAGGGAGCGAAACGGCGTTCCAACAAAGTTTAAGTGAAAGTCTTTCGCATTTCACCTTACCGATTGTCGCTTTGAGCGTGACCATTTTGGCGGCTATTGCCTATAAGAGTTTCTTCATACGTAATAAGAGTGAGGTGGGCCGCACACATTTATCGGTATCTAATCAGAAAATCTCTGCTTCTCCTGATACGGCGGTCATTCGTATTAACAAAGATTTAAATATCGAATACTGTAATCCACAGACGCAACAAGTCTATGAAAAAAATGAGGAAGATATCTTAAACCAAAGCCTTGATGATTTTTTATTAGCACAAGGAATTAGTGCTCATGAGACCCAAGAGATACAACACCTTGTAAAGAGGCAGTTAAAAGATGCGATTTATGGTTTAGTTTATGGTGAGTTGAGTATTCCGCGTAAAAATAAAGTGTCATCTTTTCAGGTGTCGACATCTCCCATTCTTAATGAGAAAAATAAGGTAGTAGGGGTTGCGCTTTTTGCCGAGGATCATGCGGAGCAAAAGCGGTTGATGGCAAAATTGATTGGGCAGGCTGAGCGTGATCATTTGACTGGGTTGATTAACCGCATGGGCTTTGACAAATTTCTTGAAGAATTTCCTGCATCGTCGAGGCCGGGCGCTAAAAATGTTATCTGCTATATGGATTTGGATAATTTCAAGCCAGTCAATGATAGTGCAGGGCATTCGGCTGGAGATGAATTACTTAAACAACTTTCAGATATTTTCAGACAGCATGTTCGTTCGAGTGATTTACTTGCGAGAACGGGAGGCGATGAATTTGTTATTTTATTCCCGAATTGTCCAATGGAAAAAGCCCGTGCGCGCATGGAAAATATTATAAATAGCGTTTCTTCTTTCCGCTTTAGCTGGGGAGATAAGAGTTTTGTGGTTGGTGTGAGTATTGGCGCTGTGGAATTTGATTCAGAGGTTAGCTCTGCTGCAATTAACGATCTTTGCAAAATAGCGGATGAGGCTTGTTATACGGCGAAGCAAAAAGGTCGTAATCAGTTGTATATCCATGATGCGAGTCATTCTTCAGAAAAATCAGAGCATATGGGGAAAGATAATTGGCATATTATCATTCGTGAGGCATTAGATCACAATACCTTTGAGTTATTTGTTCAGCCAATCCTTGCCCTAAATAGTGCAGATGCTGATAAGCGTAAACGCTTTGAAATTTATCTGCGTCTTCCGTTTAATGGCCGTACTTTACGTCCAGGAAGCTTTTTCCCCGCAGCGGAACGTCATGGCTTGAGTAATGCTATTGATCGCTGGGTTGTCAATAGAACCATGGAAAAAGTAGCTGAGTTGAATGAAAAAGATGGCGTGTTAACGTCGCGCGAATTTACGATTAATATTTCCGGTGCGTCGCTGTCTGATGAGGACTTTGGTGATTTTATTCAAAGCGAGCTTAATAAACACGGCTTGAGTGCAAATACGCTCTGTTTTGAAGTGTCTGAATCAGATGTGGTGAGTAATTTCCTAGATGCGCGCAAGTTGTTAATCAAGCTGGCAGCGTTGGGGTGTAGCAACTCACTTGATGATTTTGGAAGTGGTTTGTCTGCATTGAGTTATATTCGTGATTTACCTATCCATTATTTGAAAATTGATGGCGTGTTTGTGCGTAATATTGAGACCAATCAGATTGATGCAGCGATGATTCATTCCTTGAACCATATGTCTAAGGTGATGAATCTTAAAACGATAGCGGAATTTGTGGAAGATGAAGAGACGGCTAAGTTGCTACGTCGCTTGGGGGTAGATTATGCGCAGGGTTATTATTGCGGAAGACCTATGCCTTTAGAGCGTTTAGAGGCAGCAAAGGTGGCTGAGTTATCGTGAAATGAGTTCTAGAGGGCGTTTCTAAAGTGATTATTTGCAGAATTAACTTGAAATCACGGTAGGGAACACTATAAATAGCTAGAGGGTTTTGTGATTATCGATACCCTCCTGTTTTATTCTTTTTAAGTAAATATGTGATCTATTTGTGAGACCTTTCCCAATTTTTGCTGCTTTGTTCTTTATTGTTCCTCTTGTTGAGATCTATTTTCTCGTCAAGGTTGGGGAGCAAATCGGGCCTTTTAAAACGATTCTGTTGGTTATTCTCACAGCGGTTGCAGGTGTTTATCTATTGCGACAACAAGGTTTGTCAACGCTTGGACGTTTTCAGAAGAATATGGCGTCCGGACAATTGCCAGCTAAAGAGATTTTTGAAGGTTTCTTTCTCCTAATCGGTGGTGCTTTGCTTCTAACCCCAGGTTTCTTTACAGATTTTGTGGGTTTTTTGTGTGTGATTCCGGTTACCCGTCAGTTTATGGCGAAGCGAATTTTAGCGAATTCAAACGTAAGCATGAGTGGTGCTGGTTTTTCAAGGGGTAGAACTTCTCCAGATGACCATGTATATGAAGGGGAATACTCAGCTAAACCTGATGAGCTCCTAGAGCGCAAATAATAAAGCAAACCCCTTGCTTTGCGCGCCTTCAAAGTATTCAATATTATTTTAGTTTTTACGTTCTGTAAAAAAATATTACCCCTAGACTTGACTTAACATTAAGCGACCCTATTATTAGCACTCTCGAGTTTAGAGTGCTAATTGCTATTTAACAGCCTCTCTAAATCTTCGCTGATATTTACATTTACTTATTTTAATGGATGAGCAGTACTCATTCCCAATTTTTGTAGGAGAAGTTATGAATATTCGTCCTTTACATGATCGCGTATTAGTACGTCGCATGGAAGAAGAACGCACTACCGCAAGTGGCATCATTATCCCTGATAATGCTACTGAGAAGCCAAACCAAGGTGAAATCATTGCTGCTGGTAACGGTAAAATCACCGATTCAGGTGATGTTCGTGCGATGGACGTAAAAGTGGGTGACAAAGTCTTATTCGGTCAATACGCCGGTACTTCAGTGAAAGTTGAAGGCGAAGAATTGTTGATGATGAAAGAAGAAGACATTCTTGCTGTTATCGAAGGCTAATCCCCCAATAAGAATTTAAGAGGAAAGAATCATGGCTAAAGAAGTACGTTTTGGTGAAGATGCACGCGTTCGTATGGTTGAAGGCGTAAACATTCTAGCAAATGCCGTAAAAGTAACATTGGGTCCTAAAGGCCGTAATGTTGTATTAGAAAAATCATACGGCGCTCCTACAGTAACGAAAGATGGTGTATCTGTTGCACGTGAAATCGACTTAGAAGATAAGTTTGAAAATATGGGCGCTCAGATGGTTAAGGAAGTTTCTAGCCAGACCAATGATGTTGCTGGTGACGGAACAACGACTGCAACGGTACTTGCACAAGCGATCGTACGTGAAGGCATGAAAGCAGTTGCTGCTGGCATGAACCCAATGGACCTTAAGCGTGGTATCGATAGAGCCGTTATTAATGCGGTAGAAAAGCTACAAGAAATGTCTATCCCTTGTGATGACAATAATGCTATCTCGCAAGTTGGTACTATTTCTGCAAATTCTGATGAGTCAATCGGTGGCATTATTGCTGATGCAATGGCTAAAGTGGGTAAAGAAGGTGTTATCACTGTTGAAGAAGGCACATCACTAAGCAACGAACTAGACGTTGTTGAAGGTATGCAGTTCGATCGTGGTTACCTATCTCCTTACTTCGTGACGAATCAGCAAAACATGTCTGCTGAACATGATGATCCGTTCATTTTGTTGCACGATAAGAAAATCGCTAACATCCGCGACCTTCTTCCTACATTAGAAGCTGTAAACAAAGCAGGTCGTCCGCTGTTGATTATCGCTGAAGATATCGAAGGCGAAGCATTAGCAACATTGGTTGTTAATAATATGCGCGGTATCGTTAAAGTAGCGGCTGTTAAAGCGCCTGGATTTGGTGAGCGTCGTAAAGCGATGTTACAAGATTTGGCGACATTGACGGGTGGTGTGGTAATTTCTGAAGAAGTTGGCATGAGCCTTGAAGCAGTGACACTTGAAGATCTAGGTTCTGCCAAGCGTATCGTTATCTCTAAAGATGAAACGACGGTTATTGATGGTGCTGGTGAAGGTGATACGATCAAAGATCGTGTTGATCAGATTCGCGCTCAATTAGAAACAACAACGTCTGATTACGATAAAGAGAAGCTTCAAGAGCGTGTTGCTAAACTTGCTGGCGGTGTTGCGGTCATTAAAGTGGGTGCTGCGACTGAAATGGAAATGAAAGAAAAGAAAGCACGTGTTGAAGATGCGCTGCATGCTACGCGTGCTGCGGTAGAAGAAGGCGTGGTTCCTGGTGGTGGTGTTGCACTGGTTCGTGTACTTAATGCTTTAGGTGAAGTAAAAGGTGAAAACGAAGACCAGAATGTAGGTATCAAACTTGCACTTCGTGCAATGGAAGAGCCACTTCGTCAGATTTGTTCTAACGCAGGTGATGAAGCATCTGTAGTATTGAATGAAGTTAAAGGCGGCGATGCTAACTACGGTTACAACGCACGTACTTCTGAATACGGCGACATGATGGAAATGGGTATTCTTGATCCAACTAAGGTTACACGTTCTGCGTTGCAAAATGCTGCATCTGTTGCAGGTCTATTGATCACGACTGAAGCGATGGTTGCTGATCAGCCTGAGCCTGCAGGTGCTGCAGCTCCTGCTGGTGATATGGGTGGAATGGGCGGAATGGGCGGAATGATGTAATTTCATCTCCCTCCTTTATCGCTTAAAAAAGCCCCGGTTTAGTTCGGGGCTTTTTTTTGTGAAGAAATAAAAGTTAGAAATTACTTCAGCTATGTTCTATAATTTACTTATTAATAACAAAAAAATTGTGAATGATTATGTTTAAGTGTCGTAACATCAAAGGTTTAAAGGGTTCTCTGGCATTAAGTGTTTTGTTCGGGGTAATGTTTTCTTCAGCTTATGCACAAACGCTCTTTCAAGTAAAAGGCGTAGCTAGCGATGACACATTGAATATGCGTCAGGGAGCTGGTATGACGAATGCGGTTATCGCTGAATTGCCAGCAAATGAGCAAGGTATCGTGTTCCTTGATGAAGAGAGCATTATTGGCAAAACGCGGTGGTTGAAGGTTCGTTGGAATGATGTCACTGGTTGGGTCAGTGATCGATATATGGCGGACTATGAGGTAACGGTTGCTGAGGTTAAAGAGGTTGTTGTTGAAAAGGCCGTTGAAAAGAAGGCTGACGTTATTGATGATGTAACGCCTGAAGTTGTGAAGATGGATGCTGAACCTGCTGTAAAAGAGATTATTGTAGAGGAATCTGTCGAAGAGGATTTAGGTGAGTTTTCAGAGATTGAGACAGATCCTGAATCATTGGCAAATGCAGAAAAAAGAGAGTGGGTATTGCAGTGTGGTAACCGTTCACCGTACTGGAAAATTAATATTCATCCTGAGATGATTGATTTGGTAAAAGGTGAGCAAAAACTGTTATTGCCGATTACGGCAAAAAGTCAAGATAAGAATCGTTGGAATACTGCGATTAAGACGGTTGTTAAAGGAAAAACTGCTTCAAACGATTTAACGGTAACAATCAAGTATGCTTATTCAAAACGTTGTTTCGATACGTTGAATAACTTACGTGTACCTTATAAGGCTGTTACAAAGTTTAATGATGAAGAGTTTAATGGCTGTTGTCGTGCGGTTCAATTACCTGTAGAGGATACTCAGACGGTTGCTGTCACTATGGTTGATGATAATGTTGATGCGGCGGTTTCAAAGTAATCGAGGCATGCATGGCATTCG
>CACVAY010000105.1:13373-19285 GCA_902727985.1 uncultured Thiotrichaceae bacterium
TTCAAGCAAAGACCTTTTGCCACCAGCGCTTGCGGTTCCCTGTCTGTTGGATTGCGTTTGGTAAATCAGTTGGTGCAAGGCGTGAAATTATCCAGCCAGGTAGTGGTTTTATGCTACTGGACCCACACGAAAGGCCAAGATTGTTAGGGTCGAAAATTTTTATATATGAAGGGTTTTCCCGGTTATCCGCGTATACGATACCGCAGTAATCTTCATCATGATCACGACGTAATAAGGTGTCTACTTCCGCAATAAAATTGCTGAGTTCTGTCCTTGTCGCTGTTTTTTGCGGAGGTTCTTCGCCAACAGCGTAGATGTACCATTCGCCGTCATTTTCCTGTAATAAAACGTCCCAGAATATACTGAGTTGTTCCCAGCGTAAAATACCTTTGAATTTTCCTTGAAATCTTTCGAGGAATTGTGGGTTGTCTGTTTTAGTTGCTACCCTTTCCATGCTATAAATTCCAATGTGTTGCCATCGTAATCTCGGGTAAATAATGCATGTCGTCCAGAGTGGCTCAGTGTATAAGTTCGCTTGTGTTGATCAAGTCGTTCAATGAGATTTGAGAAGTCACGAATGAGAAATGCAGCATGTCGATCTTTGCCGCCGTGAATGGGTCTGTTATCGACGGAGTCAGGGTTTTCAAGCTCCAATAAGTGAATTTGCTGTGATTCACCAATATTTAGCCATGCGCCAGGATAGGCCATTTTAGGTCGATCAGGTGAGCATTGCAGATTTAAGATACCTGTGTAAAAAGATAATGCTTTCTCAAGGTTCTTGACAATAAAGCTCACGTGGTGGATGTGTAAGATTTCCATCAAATCACTCTAACGGTTCGCTTTTATTTCTGCTAGAAAAGCTTCTGCCTGACGTTGCATCTTTCCGCGTTCGAACATTAATTTCCAACGATTGCCACCCGCTTGGCGCCACAGCAAAGATGCGCGAATGCCTGCTAAAAGCAGGGCGCGTATTTTTGCGGCATGGTTTTTGTTTCCGAGTTGATTTTGGTCGCCTTTTACCATGATGCGTGGGCCAAGACTACTAATCGTCGTGCTGTAAATTTCTGCTAAACGAGAAACGATGGTTTCATGGGTTATATCAAAATGCTGGAGTTGGCGCTGTGCATCTTCGATACCGCGTAACAATTCGGCAAAAGCATCGGGATTGCTATCCAGCTTTTTTTCGAGGTGTAACAGGTTGATGGCGTATCGAGTTAAGTCCATATTTTTACTCTTACCATCAGGGGTCATCGGGTTATTTCCGAGTTGAAACATTAGGGTTTTTAAGCCGATTTCAAGATTGGGCAAGCCGCTGTAAATATCTAGAATGGTATCCGTGTTTTCAGTAACGATGCTTTCGATGCAGCTTTCAAAAGGTACGCTATCAAAATATCCTGTATTGGCAATTTTTGATACACCTTCTGCGCATTGAAATATGGCGGCTAGAGCAATAGTTCTATTTTCTGTATTTTGATCCATGAGTGATTCTTTATATAAACATAATCATGGTCACACAATAGGGCCATGAGTGAATAGTTTGTGGCTAATGCAATGCATCTTTATTATTTGATAAAAATGCAGCTTATGGTTTAGTTATGTATATACGCTTTTTGTATTATCAAGCCGTATCTTGATATTGACTGCTAAGTAGCCTTTATCAAGGTCGGGAAGAATATCATGCTTTTGTGAAACAGGTTGTTCCATATTGTTCAATTTGTTTACTCAGGGATAAAGGCGCAGCCCTCCCACCAGCATTGCTCGGTTTCTTCTTCAAATTGTAAGATGGCTTGATATTTAGGGGCTTGGTTTCGTGCTTGGTTAAGATGTTCTTTTAAGCCCCAAGATCCCCACTTATGTGGCGTTTGAGGTAATGTAAATGTGACAAATAAGTTACCGCCAGCTTCCTTCCATGCTCTGAGTAATTCCAGATACATTTGTCCCATACGTTCATCTTTATTTGCTTGTAGAAAGAGATCCAAAAGCGCCTCTTTTTGTTTCTTGGTGTAGTCTTGGTCTAGCCAATCAACGGCTAAATGTTGTCCGCCTTCATAGGCAACTAAATCAACATCGTATTCCTTGGCAATTTGTGCTTGTTTTCCAATGAATTTGATGGTTGTCGGTAATGAATATGGATCACTTTTATTTTCAAGCAGCTTGAAAATATCGTTAGTTGTTTTTACCTTTGGAAGTAGACTGGGAACACCAATGAAATTTTTACAATCTCGATGGGCGCGATTCCAGCAGGCATGGAAATAGGGGGCCACGGCAAGAGCATCTATATTCTCAAATGCATTTTCATAACTCAGGATGTTTTTGGATAGATCGGGTGAATTTATGTAACTCCCCACTACTCGAATAATGCGCTTGTCTGTACCTTCGAAACTATCTTCCCAAATTCTAAATATCTCCACTGCTCGTTTCGTGTAATAGCGAAAACCTTCGCGAAATGGATTGAGATCTGCATCTAGTCCAGCTTTCCGTCCCTGTTTTCTTACATAATGAGCGCCCCAAAATCGGCCGTTCCATGTTTCGTTGCTATATTCGATATAGCTTGATAAGGATGGGTCAATATGCTCGGCAATATAATCAGCGAATTCTGCAACATACTCATCGGTTGCATTATGTGGAATGGTAAACCATGGGTCGACTTTCAGAATGTTGGCCAAAGCAACAAGAACTTCAACAGGAACACCGCGGCGAAGAGTGCCATCGGTGCGGAATGAGCCTCCCCAGCTTGCATGCTCCATTTTACTGCGTGAATCCCAACGTAGCGGTTGAGTTACGCAATCATCAAATTCGTCATTCTTAAATGGGGAACAAGAATTTGCGATGCGTTGACTGGCTTCCATGAAGTTCATCATACGCAATACTTTAAAGTTTCGCAGGACACGTAAGTAATCAGGATTGAAAACAATTCTATTACGATCTTCAAGCATGTTTGTGAAGGCTTGGAATTTTCCAAAGGCACATTCGTCAGGATTATCTACTCGATAGAAGGGGGCGTTATCGCAAATCCCACCTGGCATAATAATGCGGATATTGCGTATTGGGTCGGTGGGGCTGCTTTCGGTTATTCGTAATATGAGCTGGTTAACATTGCCATTATCAGGGTTGATGTCGATAATGTCATAATTAGCGGAAAAATCGACGCGTTTTGCTACGCCATCATAGGCGATGCTACCAACGCCATCATAAAGAACGGTGTAGTGTCCATAGGGAATGGCATTTTTCGGTAAGCTTTGCAGAATCAGTGTATAGGCTTTTTTCCCTTGAGGAATGATTGTGGGCCAGCCGTTTTCGTCAATAATAACGGCTTCATCAGAGAGTTCTGCGAAGGGTCTTGCTGTACGGAAAATATCCACAAAAGGCATAGGTTGTCCAACGCTGTCTGCTTCTGCTTGAGGGGCTTCGAGATTAATACCTAACGAGGGCTTGAAGCCTAAGCGGGGGTAACGGGCATATGGACTTAACTGTTTAGCGAGTGAATTCTCGAAGGCTTCTTGGTCAAGATCGAATGATAATGTTAATGGTTTTTCAAAGGTCGTAATACGGATGCCATTATTCAATTGACTGTCATCATCTACCGAGAGTAAATACTGTTTGAGGTTCGAGTAGATAGGGTTTGGAAAGTCTCTAGGAGATATCTCTGCCTTCCCTCTAATGGCTTGAATGAAATGGTTGCCAGCTTTGAAGTTAATTTTTTTGTTAAGTTGGTAATCAAAAATACCATCAGCATCTGTTTTATTACGGTATGCACCTGAAATATACTCCAAGCCTTCAATAGGATATGAGCGACCAGAGGTACTGATATAAACAAACCTACCTTGTGTGCTTAATTTGTCTAGAAGTTGAGAGGAGAATTGTTCGTGTGGAAGTGAAAGGTCAATACTAAATGCTTCTGTTGGGAGGCTATCGGGGGTAATCTGAATGCCATTTTCCCGGTTTCCATCTTCATCCAGCGAGAAGAGTAAAAGCTTGAGGTTTTCTTGGTACTCATCCGGGAAATTAAGTTGTGATATTTCGTCATCGGGCAGAATGGAGGGAAGTTTTGTATCACCGAGCTTAAAAATTATTTCTTTTCGTTCTCTATATTTAAAGTTTCCGCCGTCATTAGTGGCACCAAAACGAATGCCAGAAGTATACGATAAGCCTGAGACAGGATAGCTTTTAAATTCATCGGAAAAGTCATCGGGTACGTCTGTGTCGATGATTACAACGGTTCCGGTTTTGGTTTGCAGGCTGATGCTAGCAATGATGACTATAAATAAAAATAGTAGTAGCGTAAGTAGAGAATATGCCCAGAGACGAGGTCGAGTCATGCTTTGGAGTGTTTGTGGAACGAGGTGTGACTTTAGCATGAAACCTTCTGGCAACATATGAACTAAGACTAATTAACGAAAAACCCAGAAGAGTCAATAATGACATATTGCTTGTGCTTGAAATCTATCTTAAATATACCGGCTGTTGCTTGGGCATTAATCGCTTAAATTACGAGTAGTTTTAGTGGTAAGTAAATGCGAAAATTATTGCATTTCTAATTCTTAGAATGTACCCTTGCGCGCTTTATATTTGCCACTATTTAGAGACGGGGAAAGCACATGCGACAGACTTTGGTTGCTGGAAACTGGAAGTTGAATGGATCTATCGACGATATTCAGACGCTAGTAAAAGGTATTCTTGATGGTATGTCAGGTGCCAATGGCAAGGCGGTTGCTGTTTGTCCTCCGTACGTTTATATCCCAATGGTAAGCGAGCTCCTTAAAGGAAGTGAAGTTGGTTTGGGTGCGCAAGATGTTTCTGAGCAAAGTTCGGGTGCATTCACAGGTGAAGTGTCGCCTGAAATGTTGAAAGAAATCGGTTGTCAGTATGCAATCGTTGGTCACTCTGAACGTCGTAGCATCTATGGCGAGTTAGATACAGATACAGCTAACAAGTACAAAGCAGCAATGGATTCAGGTTTAACGCCAATTCTCTGTGTGGGTGAATTACTTGAAGAGCGTGAAAGCGGTGATACTGAGAATGTTGTTGCACGTCAGCTAGATGCGGTTATTGATGCAGTGGGTGTTGAAGGTTTGGCAGCTGGTGTTATTGCGTATGAACCTGTTTGGGCAATTGGAACGGGCAAAACAGCATCACCTGAACAAGCACAAGATGTGCATGCATTTATTCGTAATAAAGTTGCTCAGCTAGACACGGTTGTGGCTGAAAAAGTACAAATTCTATACGGTGGAAGTGTTAACGGTGGAAACGCCGCGGAACTATTTGCTATGGAAGATATTGATGGTGGTTTGATTGGTGGTGCTTCATTAACATCAGAAGCATTCTTGGCAATCTGTACTGCTTAAATTTAATAAGAATAATTACTATTTCGTGTTTGCATAAACACATGAGAAGATAATGATTTATAATGTTTTATTGATCGTCCAAATAATCGTGGCACTAGGTGTTATCGGTTTGGTGCTTGTTCAGCATGGTAAAGGTGCTGATGCAGGTGCTGCATTTGGTGGCGGCGCCTCTGCCTCGGGAACCGTTTTTGGATCTCGTGGCGCGGCAAATTTTTTAAGTAGAACAACGGCTATTCTTGCTTTGGTGTTCTTTATTAATTCACTCGCGTTAGCTTGGCTAGTTAGCAACGCGGGAAGTGATTCTGGAACCAGTATTGTTGATACTTTGCCAGTTGAAGACGTTTTGACTGACGTGCCTGGTGCGCCAGAAGCAAAAACAGCTCCAGTTGCTGAAGCAGTCGATGTTCCGGCAGCAGCTTCAGACACAGAAGAGGCGTCTGAGCAGCCTTCTGGTCCGGTAGATGTGCCTCAATGATTTTTCAGCCGATGTGGTGGAATTGGTAGACACGCTACCTTGAGGGGGTAGTGGCGCAAGCCGTGCCGGTTCGACTCCGGCCATCGGTACCA
>CACVAY010000106.1:0-5849 GCA_902727985.1 uncultured Thiotrichaceae bacterium
CCTGATTGGGTAGCAAAAGGCTTACCGCAGGTGATGCAGCAGAAAGGGGATTCTTCGTTGAGTATCTGTACGCGGGTTCTGTCGCTTTTATTGAGTACAAAACGGGGTGTTATGGATAGGGCATTTTCAGGGCAAGTATTCACACAGACAGAACATTGCAGGCATTTAGATTCAATAAATCCAAGTTGCGGTAATTCACGTCCATCCTGAAGCGCGTTTGCCGGGCAAGCACTAACGCAGGACATACACAGGGTGCAGGCTTCTTTGTCGACATCAATACTGCCGAAAATGGCACTCTCTGGTAAGTCGACTATTTCTGTAGTGGGTGGTATTTGCTCAAGCAAATAATCAATAGCCATGTAAAAAGCTTGGCGCTTGTCACTCACTGCGGCATGTTTAGCGGGGGTGCTTAGTGTCGCTGCTGGTGGTTCGCTTGGTGAAGTATCTTGAAGCAATTCAATGGTGTTTTTTGTATAGCCGATAGCGGTTAATAAGCTTTGTGCGGTTTCAAGCTGTAGCTGTAAAGCTGACTGGCTACTCTCAGGCTGCTCATTGGGCTCGAAGATGACGATATGCTTAGCGCCCCAGGCTAAGGCAGAGAACCACACTTCCAGTCCCACGCTTGCGCTTTCTTCCACGACTAGCAGTAGGCTTTTTGGAAATTGTTGTTCCGCCATTGGCATTGCCTCATGACTACAAAAAACCAGTGAAGGGGATTTGCCTGACGACTCGCGAAAACTTTTTATCATGAGCCGCACGCGTTGCAACAGATTCAACGGGGTAGGGTAGCTATACTGGATAGCGCCAGAAGGACAAACCGTGGCACAGATTCCACCCCCTTGGCAGCGATAAGGATCAACGGTGATTTTGTCAATCAGTGAGGTAATGGCCTCGGTCGGGCAAGCATCCAGACATCGGGTGCAGCCCTTTTGTCCCGACCTGCCATGCGCACATTTATTGGCGTCATAATTAAAATAACGCGGTTTTTCGAAAGTGCCGACAAGTTCGATGAGCTCTTTTTTAGTCTCGTCAATAATGACGGGATTAGTGGCATTAGACCCTAGGTAGTAATAACCCGGTGGTGGTACAGCCATACTGAGTAAGGGAGTGTCACATAAATCGACAACTAAGTCGGTTTGAAAAGCGGGTAAGTTTTTCGAGATGCTGCTTTGCATATTGAGGCTAAAGCTTCCTAAAGCGCCCTCTAATTCGGCTTCTTCGCTTCTGTTGACAATCAGAGAGTTCATGGTGAGTGGCTCGGATAGTTCACCAAAACGCGCAATGTCTATTGCTGAGCCAATGACGAGCACACGCCCTCTGGATTGATATTCCACCACATCAGTAGCTTCGATTTTTACTTGATCCGCTGCTGTATAGGCTAGTTTGATGGCTTCATCAATCGTCGTTACTGGCGTGTGCGACTCGCTCATGTGTTTTCCTTGCTTGTGCTTTTAATAGAACGAGAGGTCATCTCAAGATCTGTGTTATCTGAGCTAAGATCTGCAATTGCTTTAACAGCCTCATCATCATTATTGTCATCAGCTACTACCATCGTTTCTTCTTCTTTTTCTTCGTTCTTCGCAATTTCTTCTTCTTGCGGCTCGTCAGTCATCTCGCTTTCAACCAGCTCGTCTTCTTCCTCTAAATGACGCATCGCTTCCATTTCAAGACGATGCTTCATATCGGCGGTAATAATCGAAGGGTCCAGTTTTTCAAAAGTGGTGTAGTCACCGTCATAATCATCAAGACCATCCCTGATTTTATACGTTGCGCCTCCAAACAACTTTTGTAAGGCCAGTTTGCGTAAGCCCTCACTTACGTTTTCAGACAAAAAGCCCGAGTAATCCGAGTCTTCACCGAGTGATTCCAGATCGGGCATATCGTCGTCGGTTAGTACGTGAATATTGTTTTCAGAATCGCTCTCTAGTGCCTCCGTTTCTAAGGTTTCCAGAGCCGGTTTCTCGGTATCATCTTCACTTTCAATTGCTTCCACTTCAACAGGGTCAGCTTGATGTATCTGGTGTTTGCGCCTTGACCAGCGTTGTAATACAGACTCGTCTTCATGGGTGCTCATGATTGTTTTTTCCAGTTTTTGCGTTTACGTTTTTTCCGTTTTTCCGGCAAGTAATTGTCGATCACATAAGCCTCAGCCCAACGATATAATTCAGCCGGAATAGGGACGGAGTAAACCAGATCATCACCTTCCAGATATGAATGCGCCTCATCAAAACTTAGAGTGACTAAAAATGGAATAGGGCGCTGACTCCCACCACTATTGTCTTCTCTGGCGACAATAAAACAACCCGGTTCAGGTGACATGAGATTGTGGTAATAGCTTTCGCACTCATCCAGAAATAGTTTAAGCGTCAGGTGATTGTAGATATGTTGTTTGTTATTACCCTGATGGACTATCTGGGTGTCAGAAGGACTATGCGCATCACTTTCGATGACACAAATACCCACCGCGTTCCAGCTTACATCAAGCCAAGGGCTGCTTGAGGGGCTGGATTCCATAATGATCGATACCGGGAAGTGATCTGGGATGATCAGATTGTCGGTGGATGTACTTATTGAGTGATTAGTAACGTCGTTCATTAACGTGAAAAAGCAATTTACATGCCATCGCGGATATTATGTGCGTGTTGCGCTGAATATTTATCAAATAGAGGTAAAGCTCACCCGTATGAAACCGAGTGAAATGGGGTTCTATACCACCATCCAAGACTGAGATTGGACAAAAAGACAAGCATGGCGGTGATCTTTAGACACGCTGCACAGTGCGGTGCAATCTGTCCCGATATAATTAATGAGAGGGACATATCGTCCCACGCAAATGCGGGTTTTAACATTATCTTACTCGGACGGTAAGCAGTTGTAATGGCTGGTGCCGTCTAACTGACTCTATCAAGCAGGAGTCTGGTACAGAACTTGCTTACTTCCATGTATGGCGTTAATGCTTACGCCGAATCACCCAAGAGTTAACTCAGGAAAATCTATGAGCAAATCATCACAGTCTATTCAACCCATGCTAATTGACCGATTTGGTCGCCAAGTTACTTATGTGCGTTTATCGGTCACAGATCGCTGTGATTTGCGTTGTGTCTATTGCATGTCTGATGACATGACTTTTGTGCCCAGAGAGCAGTTATTGACCTTGGAAGAAATCAGTCGTATAGGCCGTTTATTCGTTGAGTTAGGGGTCAATAAAATCCGTATTTCAGGGGGGGAACCTCTGACACGGAGAAATATTCTGCAAGTGTTTCAATCTCTGGGTGAATTAGACGGGCTGCATGATTTGACGATAACCACCAATGGCACCTTGCTCACTCGTTATGCTCAGGATCTGAAAGATGCGGGAGTGACACGGATTAATGTCAGCCTTGATAGTTTGGATAGTGACCGCTTCACCAGTATCACGCGTAACGGCAAGTTACAGAAAACACTAGATGGCATTGATGCAGCACTTGAGATGGGCTTCAAAAACGTAAAGCTGAATACCGTGGTGCTGAAAAACCGCAATCATGATGAAACGCACAAACTGGTTGAATTTGTCAGGCAACGGAATATGGATATCAGCTTTATTGAAGAAATGCCCTTGGGTGTCATCGGTGATCACGATAGAGCCGAGGCGTATTATTCCAGTGATCAGATCCGCGCAGATCTCAGTAAACATTATGATTTATCTGCCACTGATGAGACCACAGGTGGGCCTGCCAGTTATTACCGTATGCCGGATAGCCAATCCAAAGTCGGCTTCATTTCCCCGCATAGTCATAACTTTTGCGAAAGCTGTAATCGGGTGCGTGTGACGGCTGAAGGGAGCTTATTACTGTGTCTGGGACAGGAGCATTCTATCGACTTGCGACGCGCTGTGCGGGCAAACCCGCTGGATGATGAGGCGGTTAAACAGGCCATTATAGATTCCATGCAAATCAAACCTAAAGGTCATGACTTTGACCTGAGTAGACCCGCCGTGATTATGCGACATATGAATGCCACAGGAGGCTAGGAGACCATTATGAATCCAAAAGCGACAATATCGACTCTACCTCCATCGATCAGACTCTCAGATGAGGGGCTGGATGCTGCTGTCGCGACGGTTGCCACCAATGAATACGGTGAACAAAAGCCCGTGTATATTGCGGCTGAACGTGCCTTGACAATCTATTTAGACCGACGTGAAATCGTCACCGTAATGACCTTGGGAACACAACCCGAACTATTAACCTTGGGTTGGTTAATCAACCAGCGTTTAGTCCCCGATATCAGTGCTATAAAATCCATCCGGGTGAATTGGGAAACCGAATCGGTAGCAGTGACTACACACGGCGCGATTGAAGGATTAGAAGAAAAACTGGGCAAAAAAACGGTCACCACAGGCTGTGGTCAAGGGGCCATGTATGGCGACATGATGGCAGGCATTCACAAAATAAATATGCAAGCACCCAGATTAGATCAATCACTCATCTATGCTGTTCTGAAGAGCTTGAATGAACATAATGACATATACCGCCAAGCTGGGGCAGTGCATGGTTGTGCCTTGTGTAAGGGAACACACATTTTGCGTTTTGTGGAAGATGTTGGACGCCACAACGCCGTTGACGCGATTGCAGGCTATATGCAACTCAAGCAAATCACTGGTGAGGACAAAATCTTCTACACCACAGGGCGGCTTACCTCTGAAATGGTAATCAAAGTAGCGCAGATGGGAATCCCGGTATTATTGTCACGCTCAGGTGCCACTCATATGGGTTTAATACTGGCGCGTCGTGTTGGTGTCACGCTGATTTCACGTGCAAAAGGTCGCCACTTTTTAGTCTATACAGGGGCTGATAAAATCAACTATGACGCAATCCCTGTTAGTAAGATGCACGATCGCAGTGAGACCTCATCGAGCAAAAGAACCTCATCCCATGGGAATGCTGCATGAAATCACTGGATAGCCAGCCACTGGAATCTATCCCGTTTCTGAGCGTCAAGCAGGTCGCAAGCTATCTGCAACTTAACGAAAAAAAGATCTACGAACTGGCAAATAATGGCACGATCCCCGCGACCAAAGTCACGGGTAAATGGATGTTCCCGCGTGAATTGATCAATCGCTGGATGCTGGATTCATCACACAGTGGCTTATTATCTGACCGACTCATTATTGCTGGAAGCGACGACCCTCTGTTATATCGAATCGTCAGTAGTTTCGCAGCAGATGTTGGTTCCAAAGTTCTCGTTAGTTATTCGCCAACCGGAACCCGTTTAGGTCTGGACTTATTACAATCCCACCGCGTGGATGTTTGCGGTGTGCATTGGGGGCCGGATAATGAGAGCCGGATGCGTCACCCCGCTTTATTACAACATTATTCACAACATAAAAACTGGGTATTGATCAGAGCTTTTAAGCGCGAACAGGGGCTGATTGTAAGCCCCCCTTTATTGAAATACTCTACGAAACCAGAAGCTTTTTTCGATCAACAGTTCCGTTGGGTAAAAAGGCAAAAGGGAGCGGGCGCACAACGCTTCTTAGAAGAAGTGTTGTATAGCTATGGCATGAAAACCGACATGCTCAACTGTGAAACAGAAGCCTTATCCGAACGTGAAGCGGCGGCGGCAATCGCTATGGACCTGGCAGATATAGCGCCCGGCGCAAGATCCGTTGCCAATGAATTCGGGCAGGGCTTTATCAGCCTTGGTTGGGAAGCATTCGACTTTGCCATACCCAGAAATATCTGGTTTCGACATTTGTTTCAGGACTTAATCAAATATCTAAAATCCATGCCCGGACAACATATGGCGGAAGAGCTGACGGGCTATGATTTTGGAGGTGTCGGTGAATTGATTTGGGGTGAAGAGTAGGG
>CACVAY010000106.1:5949-18881 GCA_902727985.1 uncultured Thiotrichaceae bacterium
GGTTTCGACATTTGTTTCAGGACTTAATCAAATATCTAAAATCCATGCCCGGACAACATATGGCGGAAGAGCTGACGGGCTATGATTTTGGAGGTGTCGGTGAATTGATTTGGGGTGAAGAGTAGGGTTATATCAAATAAACCTTTAAAGGTATTTTTCCTCAAGATGCTTCTTATAGTCTGATTCATCCACCTGGTTACTTTTTATAATGCCGATTAATGATTTTGTAACAGGAGCAATTTCGGATTCAATAAGCTTATTCTCTAGCCGTAATGTTAATTTTTTTTGCATGGGGCAAGATGTCCTGATGTGTGTATTTGTTAAAATACTACGTCTCTCCTGCTCTTTTTGCAACCTGGCAAATCCGTCAAATAAATCCTTCAAAAGGCTGTATTTGTACAATTTCTCCTTCTGCGACACTGGTTAATTCAACGGGTAAAAGAATAAAACAATTAGCATGACTCATTGAGCTTAAAATCCCCGAACCTTGTTGGCCTGTTTTTTTCACCGTGAGCTTTCCGTTTTCATCTTGCTCATAGATGCCACGTTGAAACTCAAATCGTCCCGGGCGTTTGCGTAGTGATGTTGTGCAGATTGCCGGAATAGTAATAGGGGCTTTGGTTTTTCCGCTGCTCAGGTAGTGCAGGGCAGGTTGTACGAATTGATAAAAGGTTACCATGACGGATACAGGGTTGCCGGGCAGGCCAAAGAATCGGGCATTGTTGATTTTACCAAAGGTGAGTGGCCGCCCTGGTTTCATACCTATTTTCCAGAAACGGATATCACCGATTTCATCCAGGATGGTTTTTATGTAGTCGGCCTCACCCACGGATACCCCGCCTGATGTGATAATTAAATCAGCCATATCCGCTGCCATGAGTAGCGCATCGCGTAAGGCTTGTGGATCGTCTCGCACCACGCCCATGTCGAGTATTTCGACATCCATGCGGGTCAGCATGCCATACAGAGAGTAACGATTGCTATCGAAGATATCGCCTGCGTTTAGCGTTTCTCCCACCGATTTAAGCTCATCGCCGGTTGAGAAAAAGGCCACGCGTGGACGACGAAAGACATTCACTTCAGCAACCCCCACTGAGGCGAGTATGCCCAAGTCTGAAGGCGTGAGTCGTCTTCCTGCTTCAATGACGGTAGTGCCTTGAGCGATATCCTCGCCAGCCATACGTACGTTTTGCCCTGTGCGATGCCCTTCACCGATTTCGATGTTTGTTTCATCGCTTGACTGAACATGCTCCTGCATCACAACCGTGTCGCATCCTTCAGGAATAACAGCACCTGTCATAATGCGTACGACCTGTCCTGGCTGGCAGGTGCTTGGAAATGGCTTTCCAGCAAATGCGGTTCCGATGACGACGTAAGACTTTACCTCATCAGCAGGTAGATCGCTGCCTGCCAAAGCATACCCATCCATGGCGGAGTTATTATGTGCAGGGACTTTAATGGGTGATTGAATACCTTCAGCCAGGACACGGTTTAGCGCACTTCTTAGAGCGATTTTTTCCTTACCCGTAATAGGAGAAATATCATCTTCTATATTAAGGCGTGCTTGATCAATAGTAATGGAAGCAGGATCAAAATCATCTGCGCAACTAGGATCGTGCTGTACTGTCTTTTTCATGTTTTTGCCTTGTTATATGCTTTCGTTTGAAGCGTAAGTTGTTTTTAATCAGTGGTTTTTACGATGATGCCTTAGTCGCTAACCAGCCCATGATGAAGGTCGTGATTTGTTCTGGCTGGTTGAGGTCTAGGTGAGTAATCTCTCTCGCATCTGCGTTTCCCTCAGAAGTCATCGGGCTGTCATCGGCAAGCGCAATAATATGCGTATCATCGGGGTATAGGTAGGGTTTATTTAAAGCCTCACGGTGTAGCTCAATTTTCGGGATTTCGGCTTTCTTGAAACCTTCTACCAAGACAAGGTCTAGCCGTTCGGGTTGTACCGTTTCCAGAGCCTCTTGTAAATCAGGTTCGTCCTTTCGGTTAGGTGTCGCATACATTGCTGCAATAAGGTGTGCAGAGGCGACGACTACCTGGCTAGCACCTGCTTCCCGGAGCGTATAGCTATCCTTATTGGAATGGTCAATATCAAAGCCATGATGGGCATGTTTAACTAACGCAACTTTTACACCTTCAAAATTAAGGAGCGGAATCAGTTTGGCTAATAAGGTGGTTTTCCCCGTGCCACTCCAGGCAGCAAAACCGAGTAGGGGGACAGGAAAAGAAGACAGTGGAGAAGAGATGTGATGGTCAGAGAAATCAGTCATTATCGGTTTCCTCCAAGTGCTTTAATTGCGCTTCTGTATTGATGTTCTGGAATATCTCAGGTTTATCCGAGAAATCAACTAAGGCTACCTTATGTTGCGTGTACCAGCGATCAATTTTGCGTTCCCCTGATGCTAAAAACACCCGCAAACTATCCAGCAAGCTAACAGGGATCAGGGCATGAACGGGCTGCATACGCTCGCCGTCATGCGCGACCGCCATTTCAGCGGCGGGGTCTTGTGAGAGGGCTTGCGCCATACGCGCGACATAATCCTCAGACACAAAAGGTCCATCGCAGGGTAACGTCAGGATATGAGACGTCGACGCCTCAGACATGGCTATACAAAACCCGGCTAGCGGCCCTTGAAAGTCGGACAGTGCATCACTAATTACCGGATGACCATAGCTTTCATAGCGTTCAATATTTCGGTTCGCGTTGATGATAATGTTAGCTACCCGTGAATCAACGGCCTGAAGCACATGCTCCACCATCGGTTGTTGCTGGAATTCGACCAAGCCTTTATCGTTGCCTTTAAGCCTTCTGCCTTTACCTCCAGCTAAAATGACAGCAGTAATATGCTGTGGGTTTAATACACTCATTTATATTGAGCCTCGCAAGTAAAGGGAAAAGGACGACATAGCTTGCCATTATTCAAGTTCATTTGTTTGTTAACCGCCTGTGTGAAATGGAGTGGGTCATGGCTGGCAATAACAATCGCTACACCCTGGGTTTTAAGGCTACAGAGTAATTCGATTGTACGTTGTCTTGAGTCCTGATCCAGATTCGCCGTAGGTTCATCCAGCAGTAAGATATCAGGTTGTTTTAACCAAGCTCTTGCCAGTGCCACGCGTTGCTTTTCTCCCCCCGAAAGACTATAGGTTTGTTGATCCGCAAGTGTTTCAATATCAGCCCATTGCATGGCGTCGTTGATGTCCAATTCGCTTTTAACGTAAGCGAGATTCTTTTTCACAGTGCCGGCAAAGAGATAAGGCGTTTGATGTAAATACATGATGTGTTGGCGCAGCATTTTTTTGCGTTTATGCCAGTTGACATGCTGATTATCTGTACCGCGACTTGTACTTATCAAGGCATGATCAGGTTTTAATAATCCCGCCATAATGCGTAACAAGGTTGATTTACCACTGCCATTTTCTCCGGTAATTAGCAAGCAGTCGCCACCGTGTAACTCGATATCAATCTGTTCAAGTAATGTCTTGCCATTCCAGCTTTTGCTTAGCTCGTGAAAATGGATGTAAGTATCATGTTGTTTCATTATTCAACGCGGCCTTTACCCTGCAAATAATGCAAGGTGGTAATGAGGATGAACGATAACACGATCAAAACCATACCGAGTGCAATTCCCTGAGCCAGCTCTCCTTTACTGGTTTCTAGTACGATGGCGGTTGGAATGTTACGGGTATAGTGCAAAATATTCCCCCCTAACATCATTGACGCTCCAACCTCCGCAATAATGCGCCCATACCCTGCAACCAGGGCGCCGAAAACACCAAAACGCACTTCACGTAAAATCATAAAAAAGGCTTGAAACGGATTTGCACCGATGGTTCTCGCGGTTTCCCAGGCACGTTTATCAACCGCTTGGAACGCGGCATGTGACATGGCGACCAGCAGAGGAAAGCATAAGGCTATTTGACCTAATACCATGGCGGTTTGGGTAAAGAGAAGTTTCCAGTCGCCCAATGGTCCCTGCCGTGAGAGCAGAATATAAAACGTTAAGCCTACCACCACAGCAGGCACCGCGAGCAAGGTATTAAACAGCGAGATTAGTAAACGTCGGCCAGGGAATTCGGTATAGGCGAGGAAAAATCCGCACAAGATGGCGGGGCCCGCCGCAATCAGAATCGCTGTTGTAGAAATGCTGAATGAAATACCAATGATCGTCCATAACTCCGCATCACCCGTCAATAGCAGCGAAAGTGCATGAATGATCGTTGCGCTTATTGACTCCATTTAGGGTATCCCACTGACTATCGGTACGGCTGGGTATTCTATCAAGGTCGTTTTTCTCCCTGCAAAGTTTCCTTAGTTCAGCTTTTCCAGCATTGTGGATGTTTTAGTTGCGGTACTATTGGGCGTAAACAATTGCTGTCCATGCAGTTTGAATGCGCCAATACGTTTTTGGGTCTCTTTTGACGTGATCCAGTTAATGAGCGCCGCTGATCCCTTGTGATTTAAGTCAGCATGTTTTTCCGGGTTTATCGCTATGATGCTGTACGGGTTAAAGAGCTGCTTATCCCCTTCGAAAACAATTGTTAAAGGTGACTTTTCCTGAAAGGCCAACCATGTGCCACGGTCTGTAATTGTATAGGCATCCATTTCTCCCGCAATCTGTAAGACCTTTCCCATGCCTTGACCAGCTTCTCGATACCATTTTCCACCGGGTTTTACATCAGCAGCAGTCCATAAAGACAATTCTTTTTTATGGGTGCCAGAGTCATCGCCGCGTGAAATAAAAGCCTGTTTACTGTCGGCTATTTTTTTCAGTGCCGTTGGCAAAGTAGCAGCGCCAGCAATCTTCGCGGGATCATTTTTGGGCCCGACCAACACGAAATCGTTATACATGACAGGGATGCGTTTTACCCCATAACCTTCATCGACAAAAGTGTTTTCTGCCTTGGGAGCATGCACCAGTAATACATCAACATCACCATCTCGTCCCATACGCAGTGCTTTTCCTGTACCCACAGCAATGACATGAACCTTATAACCGGATTGCTTTTCAAATTCGGGAAACAGGTATTTTATTAGTCCAGAGTTATCCGTACTGGTAGTAGTCGCAAGTCTTAAGATCTCTTCAGCATGTACTACACTAATAGGCGTTAATGGTAACAATAGTGACAGCAACAGGGTGATCATACGCATAAGCAAGTTCCTTTCTCATTCAAATTAAAGTTAATACTACATCAGTGTTGACGGTGATTATATCCAGCAAACTTCGTGCCATATATAAGCTAATCACAAGTGTATGTCGCGCTTGTATGTGCAAAGTGCGTTGTTTGCGATATTGAGAAATGAAAATAATAATAGATACTCATAATAATCCAGCTGAGTTCGAAAGCAGCTTGTATGGATTGCGTCATATTGTCTTATTCTCACTGTGTCATTGAGACAAAAAGACCAGTGATTATGAGGGCTGATGCTTAGGTTTTGCTCAGCAACCGCGTTGAGTTTGCCCAGTGACTGGACTTCGGCTAGGCTCAGTCAGCAGGATCGACTATTACGGAAAATGATCAGTTCAACTAACGGCTAAGGCGAGTGTACAAAGAGAGGAATATGAATAGACTTAAACCAAATGATGCTGATATTAAGGATGACGATAATTGTGACGCTGATCATCAAGTAACGAAAAATTTTAAACGCAGTTCCGTACTGATTGTTGATGATGAGCCTGGCATCCTTAATTTCCTGCAAAAGGGGTTAAACAAACACTTTGGCTTGATTGAAGTTGCAGAAGATACTGCCAGCGCGGAAGGGCTTAGGCAGCGTTGTCATTTTGACCTGATCATTTCTGATATTCGCCTGCCTGATAAGTCGGGAGTCGACTGGGTAACAGAAATTCGTGAGCAAGGTGGCACAACCTCGGTTATTTTCATTACCGCCCATGCCAATCTGGAAATGGCAATTGCTGCGTTAAAGGCTGGTGCGTCTGACTTTATTATGAAGCCATTTCGTATGCAGCAAATGATGGTGTCTATTGAACATGCCTTGGCACAACAGCAGATTTGCCGCGAAAATGTCGTACTAAAGCGTCAGGTTGATCAACTTTATGATAGCGGCATGATTGGTAAGTGTGAGGCGATGCAACGTGTCTGCGAAGTCCTGAAAAACGTTGCACCGATGCCAACCACGGTACTGATAGAGGGCGAATCAGGAACAGGTAAAGAGCTGGCAGCGCGAGCACTACATCGCTGGAGTAGACGTGAGGGCAGTTTCGTCCCTATCAATTGTGGCGCTATCTCGGAAGAACTTATGGAAAGCGAACTCTTTGGCCACACCAAAGGGGCATTTACGGGAGCGCAGCAAACGCGTGAAGGGTTGTTTACTTACGCTGATGATGGCACCTTATTCCTTGATGAAATCGCTGAAATGCCGCTTTCCTTACAGGTTCATCTATTGCGGGTTTTGGAAGAACGAAAGATTCGTCCCGTGGGTTCTAATCGTGAAATCCCCATCAATGTGCGCATCGTCGCCGCGACAAATCGTAATTTAGCGGAGGCTGTGGAAAAAGGTGATTTTCGGGCCGACCTTTTCTATCGCTTGAATGTGGTTCGTGTCCGTATGCCAGCATTGCGCGAACGCATGGATGATCTCCCCGCTCTGGTGTCGCATTTCTCAAGCAGCATAGCCGCCGATCTAGGCGTGCCTTTACCTGAAATTACGGGTAAAGATCTGTTTCAGTTACGCACGTATCAATGGCCGGGAAATGTGCGTGAACTAAGGAATGTCATCGAACGTTGTCTCTTGTTAAAAAAAGGCCCTAAACAATGTATCAGCATGCAATCATTTCCTGCTAATGAGCCTGTTGATGATCAGCCAGCCGATGAAACGCTAGAAAATGTCGAGAAGCATCATATTCTGAAAATCCTTAACGAAGAGGACGGTAATAAATCAGCAGCCGCAAGACGCTTGGGCGTTTCCAGAAAAACATTAGAGCGTAAAACCAAGCTTTGGAATATGGAGACCTGAGACGGCGATGTGGGCCGGCCAAGATAATCGTCTGCTACGTTTTTTCGACCTTATTCGCGGAACCCTACGCTATAAACTGCTGGTTTTGGTGCTATTTCCCATTTTATTGGTGATGCCGATTGCACTGATAACGGCGGTGAACTGGAGCAAGAATTACGGCTACGAACAACTCTTTATCAAAGTAAAAACCGACCTCTCAGTGTCGCATGATATTTTTGAGCGTATCCAGCAGGACTATCTGAATAAGCTGGTCAGCCTGGCCGAATCCTATACTTTTCGCTCTGCATTAGAAGCCGATAATCGACAGGGGTATAATCAACAAGTCACTCAGCTGCGTGAAGATGCGGGGTTTTCTTTTCTGAAAGTACTGCCCATTAATGGCTCTGAAACTCCGGTGCTAAAAACGCAACGAAACTCCGTGGCCTTGCTGTCCGCCTTACAGGGTAAGCCAAGCGCTGGTATTGAAATCTATTCTATGCAAGAACTTCAGCATGAATCTCCAGCATTGGCCAAACGCGTTCATTTACCTTTGGTGGAAACGCCCCGCGCCAGACCCAGCGATAAATCCATTGAAGACCGGGGCATGGTGATTCGCACTTTATACCCGATTAAAAATGCATCCCATCAAGTCATTGCGCTAGTAGATGGCGGTGTTTTGTTGAATGGCAATTTTGATTTTGTCGATGCAATTCGGGATCTTGTCTACGCGAAAGGTAATTTGCCAGAAGGCAGTATTGGCACGGTCACCGTCTTTCTGGATGATGTGCGAATCAACACCAATGTACCGCTAAACGTCGGGGAGCGCGCCTTGGGTACACGCGCATCGAATGAGGTGCGAACACAAGTCCTTGATAATGGTGATGACTGGATTGATAGGGCATTCGTGGTTAATGACTGGTATATCTCCTCTTACGAAGCGATTAGTGATGTTGACGGTAAACGGGTTGGGATGCTCTACGCGGGATTTCTGGAAGCCCCATTTCGGACCAAATTATGGCAAGCCTTATGGGTTTTGATCCTAATGTTTCTTGGTCTGATGCTGCTATCAGCCTGGGTTGCATTTATCGGAGCAAAATCCATTTTCAGACCGATTGAAACCATGAGTGAAGTCATTGAAGCGACCCAAAAAGGGCAACCCGAACGCGTTGGAGCTGTTGCCTCCAAAGATGAAATCGGGGTGTTGGCGAAAGAACTCGATGCCATGCTGGATTTGCTGGAACACAGAGAACAAGAAATCCAGAACTCAGCGGATCAATTAGAAAACAAAGTGATCAAACGTACCGCCGAGTTGCAACGTAAAAACGATGATCTACGCCGTACTATTCAACTATTACGCGAGACGCGCCAGCAACTCGTCATTGCAGAAAAACTGGCCGCTTTAGGAGAACTCACCGCTGGCGTCGCCCATGAAATTAACAATCCCATTGCGGTTATCTTAGGTAGCCTTGATATAATCACCAGCGAATTGGGTAAAGCAGCTGAACCGGTTAAAGAGGAAATAGACATAGCCATCCAGCAGGTCTATCGCATCAAAGATATTATTAATAACTTACTGCAATATGCTCGACCGGATGAATATGCGGGATATCTTGGTGTCATCAATATCAATGAATTAATCGAAGACTCGCTGAAGCTGGTTAAACATCTGCAAAAAGATAATAACTTTACCATCACGCTGGATCTACAGGCGACTGAGTTCGTTGAAATCAATGCGCAGGAATGCCAGCAAGTGATTGTTAATCTTATCGTCAATGCCATTCATGCATTGCCAGAAGCGGAGTCAGGCAATGCGCAAAAAGGCCAGATCATAATAAGAACGCGCAACTGGAATAACAAAGGCGTGATGCTGGGTGTTAAAGATAATGGTAGTGGCATCCCCAAAGACAAACAGGGACAAATATTTAACCCGTTTTATAGCACCAAATCACCCGGAAAAGGCACCGGGCTTGGACTCTCGGTGAGCTATTCGCTCATCCGTCGCTATGGAGGCAATATTACCGTCGAATCTGAAGAGGGAAAAGGTGCTGAATTTGGTGTCTGGATCCTTGCCGAACCGAAAATCATGGAAGATGAGGAAACCATCGCCGAGCAGTTGCAGGGAATTGAGGATGAATCGAAAAGGATTGATTAGCCAGCCGCCAAAAAAACTAATGTGAACATGACAGCTATTTTAGTCTAATCAGCCCAATATTTTGGGCTGATTTCCTCAGTTGCCTGTGCGAGAGTGAACCAGTTTACGACTCAGCAGGAGCAGGTTCAGCAGGTGCTTCGATACACTGACCAGAATCAGTGATTAATCCTTTAGGCCACATATCTTTACCCTGAAACCCCTCAAAGTCTGTTGAGTAACGCATCATACGAAACATCCAGTTGGTGGGTGCTGGTGGTCCAAAGCCCGCATTCCAATTGGCCACCACCGGGCAATCTGCGCCGATGATACCATCCGTTGTGCGGTTGTTCAGACCCGCTACGTTGCCTTGGTTAAGGCTGTAAAGTGGATTAACAAAGCGCCATACTTCATGGCCATGTTTATCCAGTTCGATCGCAGTCGCACCACCGATCGGGAAGCCAGTTTCTAAGCCGGGAGGGGGAAACCCTGCGATGCCTTGTATACCAGTACCACCCACGCCTGCATTAATAATCGTGTGTCCATTCGGCAGTGCCTGAACACTTCCCATGAAAGGTGATCCTAGGTTGCCAAAGGCTCTGGTGGGGTGCGAAGGCTCAAATACACCATCCTGTAGCATATATCTGCCCTTTCGGTCGCGTAAGGGTTTAATCTCTGTGTAAGCTCTCTCGTCTTCGGTAGAAAAACCATTATTGTAGAAAATAATATTATGAGCGCGTTTATGCCTGTTTTTCCGAGCGTGTTTATCTGAGCGTTTACCACGAAGTTGCCAGCCAAACTCATCAGAAGGTTTGATAAATCGAGCGCCATGTTGCATATCAATTTTTTTATCGGTTATTGCTGCTGTTCCATAATTGTAGCGATTGCCATAACGATAAATAAAACCACCACCTTTTCCATGAAAACCACCGGTATTTTTCGCGGCAGCTTCTGTTGATGGAGCCTTTTCAATAACCCAGAGTTCATCACAGGAATTGCAACTAAGAAGAATCTGATTTAACTCAGCATTGTAATCAATATGATTAATGTTAGGCGTCAGTCTGGGGTCGCCTGGTCCGCCCCCTGTACCAATCCCACCCCAAAGATGAGGGTTTGCTGCGGCATCAGCATCCAACGGTAAAAGATGGTCAGCCAGATTCCATTCCCATACCACCTCGGTTGTACCCGTTTCGCGATTCGGCTTGATCTCAATTAATTTCTCACTTTGGAAATAATCTTTTTCAATACCTTCTTCAGGAACATCAATTTGTGGGCAAATGAACGCACCTTTACAATTTTGACGTGAATAGGCCGTGACCAAAAAATTTCCATTGGGCAAAAGAATCATGGTGTGATGCGAGGTAGCGCCAAGCGTTTTCATCGGATACTCCCAGATAACATTGCCATCCCAATCGTATTCACGAATCAATCCGCCAATCCCTGCACCTGCTCCAAAGGGGGATGCATTAGGGCCACTTTGAACCGTACGGACAAGCGTGCCTTGGGGGGTTAAAAACATGGTAGCGCCTGAGGCATATTGGCTAGGTTCTCTCCACTCATTAATAAGATGTCCTGCATTATCCATTAAGTAAACAGAGGTACCCCGAAAGGGGGAAAATAAATTGTATCCAGGGGTCGAGCCCTTATTTTTGATGAGACCAAAATTTTGTGCGTGAGCATTGGACGTGACAATAAAAACGAAGAACGCAATAAGCATACTATGAACGAGTTTCATTATTCTCTCCTTGAATAAACGAAAACTGTTAGTGAAATACAATACTTTTTTTCAAGATGAAAACTGGGTATTGTTGGTTGGTTTTTGGTGATGTTAGCAATGGAGTGTTAATTACTAATGCAACCCTATTAAAGATTAGCCTAACTTTTTAAATAATCCACACAAATTAATACAGTTAACAATAGGGTATTTAGTAAGCTAATGGTAATAAAGAAAAAAATCAGCATTGATTGCTTGAAAAATAAGCAAATCACTAGGTGCAGTTAGCATATAGTGTGTGGGTTTGATGGCTGATGATCGAGGGGTATAGTCTTGAATGCTAGTTAATAAAATACTAAGTGTGGATAATAGATTTAAGTTGCTTTATTAAAACAACAGCCTTTAAATATAGTCTTTTAAGTGGTTGTTTTTTGTTCAGTATGATAGGGTTATTATTATATAATAATATGTTAAATAATGATTTTTTTATTTCTATTGTTTTTCCCTAAATGTGACTAATTTATAATGCCTATTTATGTTAGTTGATTAGTTATAAGTATAGGTTTGTTTAACTTTTGTTCAGTATGAAAAGTTAAAGGAGGTACATAAGTTTTATCTAACAGGTCGGGGTTCTGTGGGTAAACTTTGCTAATAATATAATTCTTATTTATGGTTATAAGAAAGGTTAATGAAAGCGCCTGTCTACCTATTGATTTCCAGAATTTTCGCATTTGTCATCATCAAATATTAGCTTTCTTATCCTTGTAGTTAGAGTTTAATGAGCTTGAAACAGAAAAGGTGTTGATGTCGCTTAATTAAAAAAATTTATGATTAGATCAGGCAGAAAATGGGTCGCTATTAGAGAATAGTAGATAGTACTTGCCATATGTGCAAAAGGCTGTAAAGAGAATATTTCGCCTAAAGATATCAAGATGAAGTGGCTCAGTTTTCGGTTGGTGCTGAGATCTTCCTCTTAAGAGTTTCTAAGCTGCCTGTGCGGCAGTGAACTTTTGCTTTGGGGTTGCGCGTTGCCGCTGCTGTTTCTAAGCTGCCTGTGCGGCAGTGAACGCCATCGACGCGAAGGCGAGAATGCCGAGGATTTTCTAAGCTGCCTGTGCGGCAGTGAACAATGAAATTGTAACTACTGACGAGAGTCAGAATTTCTAAGCTGCCTGTGCGGCAGTGAACTAGAACTTACCTGCTGATACGGGGCCACCTGTTTTCTAAGCTGCCTGTGCGGCAGTGAACCACTTGCTGCGTACAAACCAGGACACGAAGCTTTTCTAAGCTGCCTGTGCGGCAGTGAACCAAAACTCTTTCATGCGGCGGTGTTGCTGTATTTTCTAAGCTGCCTGTGCGGCAGTGAACGCCTTCCTATTTATCAGCCTTAAACTCTGCCTTTTCTAAGCTGCCTGTGCGGCAGTGAACACTTTGCGATCTCGGTAAGGGCTTCATATATTTTTCTAAGCTGCCTGTGCGGCAGTGAACGGGCTCATCAAGGCAAATATCCCCAGTGTTGTTTTCTAAGCTGCCTGTGCGGCAGTGAACGTCCTGCAATTTCTTATGATCTCATCTGAATTTTTCTAAGCTGCCTGTGCGGCAGTGAACAAATGCACTAAAATGCACTCTTGCCATGATCATTTCTAAGCTGCCTGTGCGGCAGTGAACCAAGAAATAGTTATGCCGATCCCGTTTTTGATTTTCTAAGCTGCCTGTGCGGCAGTGAACCATAAGGGCTGTGTCCTTGAGTATCGCGATACTTTCTAAGCTGCCTGTGCGGCAGTGAACGCATCTACGCAAAATAACCATCTGCTAGTGCATTTCTAAGCTGCCTGTGCGGCAGTGAACGCCGTTTGAAAGCAAACAACAAACCCCTGTTTTTTCTAAGCTGCCTGTGCGGCAGTGAACACGGCATTCGATCAAGTATGCGGGTAAAGCATTTTCTAAGCTGCCTGTGCGGCAGTGAACAGTTCCAGCGTGAGTTATCTGATGGCTTGATTTTTCTAAGCTGCCTGTGCGGCAGTGAACTGTAATTTTGCATCAATAAAGAACGGAAAAACAGTTCTTTAAGTTATTTTTTGTGAGTTTGACCAATGTAAAAAATGCTAATCGTATCTATTTGAAAA
>CACVAY010000107.1 GCA_902727985.1 uncultured Thiotrichaceae bacterium
ATATGAGCACGGAGTGGAAGCCAGTAGCAGGCGATACTGATGTCTTTGAAGGCACAGACCGTGCAAGCGGTGAAGCTAAGTGGACGGGTACGCGTATTGATTTAGTATTCGGTTCAAACTCTCAACTGCGAGCCCTTGCTGAAGTTTATGCAAGTTCGGATGCACAGGAGCGATTTGTAACTGATTTTGTAGCAGCATGGAACAAAGTCATGAATCTTGATCGTTTTGACCTCGGATAAGACAAACCTTGATAATGCTTCTCAGTATTCACTTTTAGTGGGTCTACCGTGAGAAGTGTAGAGGACAGGCATAGGCTAGTTTTTAGCCTATGCTTTTTCAATTGAGATCATGGAAAACTTTGATAAAACTGCTAAGTTCACTAAGAACCTTAAATTTCCTCACAGCCCCAAAAAAGTAATGGCTTCATATTTTTGGTGGGTGAATGAATGACTCATGATTGAAGATATCGTTTATAAAATCGGTTATCATTCAGCTAATACATGATATTCATATTCATGGAATAGCAATGAAGCGAATGATCGCAATGATTAATTCGTGTTTATTAGGGGTAAACGGGGTAGAAGCTTAAACAACCATGTCAGATATTTTCATCAGCTACAGTCGCAAGGATAAACCTTGGGTAGAAAAGCTAGCCTCCTCACTGGAAGCGGAAGGCTACGATGTTTGGTGGGATCCTGAAATTTTACCAGGGCAGGATTTTGAAACGGTCATCAGACAGTCGCTTGAAGGCGCAAAATGTGTCATTACCGTATGGTCTCAAAGCTCGATTAGTTCGCATTGGGTCAAAGAAGAAAGTAGCTATGCACTTGAACGCAGGGTTCTCGTGCCAGTGCTTTATCAAGCTATAAAACCACCCATGCCATTTGGTCGTATTCATACTGCTGATTTGCAAGGTTGGAAAGGGAAAACCAGTGATCCTCGTTATCAGCAATTACTCCGTGCCATCGCGGTGCATTGTCCTGTTGATCTGGTTGACCCTCCATTGCATCAATCTTCTACGACCAAAACAAAGAAGCCGTGGCTGGGCATTGCTAGCGGTTTGCTATTGTTAGGTGTTGCTGGGTACTTTGGGTTGAGCTATCTACCAAATGATGGAAATAGCAATACGCAAAGTAAGCAGTCGGTATTGATGGCAAACGTCGATCAAGGCGATATACAGAATCAAGAGATTAACCCATCGAACAAAGCAGCAATAGAAGCGCAGCAATTAAAGCAACAACAGGTAGATGAGGAAAAAAAGATAGCTGCGGCCAAAAAAGCTGAAGATGAAAGGCTGGCAAAGGAAAAGCAAGCAGAGGAAGAAGCGAAAAGAATTGCGGCAGAAAAAAAGGCACAAGCAGAGGCTGAAGCAAAAAGGCAAACAGAATTGGACGCCGCAAATGCAGAGCGGGAAAAGTTGAAAGCACTATTAAAAACGGAGCAAGAAAAAAACAAAAAAGCAGAAGAGCAGGCCAGAATTATCAGGGCCGAAGCGGCAAAACAAAAGGCTGCTAAGAAAGCTGAAGAAGCTACATCACAATCCAAAGACACTCGCATTGGGCAGTACGTTGATCATGGTGATGGTACGGTGACAGATACAAAGACCAAGCTAATGTGGAAGAAATGTTCTGAAGGTCAATCTGGTATCAATTGCGGTCAAGGTAAGGCGAAGAAATTCACTTGGGATTATGCAATGAAGCAGTTTGAGAATGTGGAGTTTGCGGGATATAGGGATTGGCGCATGCCGACAAGGGAGGAGTTACGCTCTCTGGTTTATTGCAGTAATGGTGTTTCTCAAGAGGAAGCTTGGGATGGAGGCTGTGATGGTAAAAATGATGATCAGGGAAAATATGATCGTCCAACAATTGATCAGAGTGTTTTCCCCAGAACACAAACTTGGTATTGGTCGTCCTCGCCGTATGCTAGCAGTAGTAACGGCGCGTGGATCGTCGGCTTCAACTACGGCGGCGGCCACTGGTATAATAAGGGCAATAACTTCTATGTTCGGTTAGTACGTAGCGGACAGTGATTTTGCTTTTTGCTTACAAATCTAGAAAAAATTGACAACGTAGAAATTTCGGCTTAAACGATCCAAGTTGGTATTTCAGCTATCAGGGTTTTGTCTCTCATCCCAAATTCTTAACACCTGTATTTCATTCTTTTTAACTCGGTAGATATAGGCGAAAGGTGTTTTGGGAATGCTGAATTCGAGAGCGTTTCCATAATTTGACTTATGCCCAATGAGTGGGTTTTCCAGCAGTAAGATCTCTACTGCATGGAATTGTTGTTGGGCATTTTTTCTGCCTTCAGGATAAACTTTTTCGTATTAATACCTTAGCCAGAGCAAATCATCTGTTGTGCTTGAGAGATAAACAATCTTCATGTTTATTTACTGCTGGGGTATATATCCGCTTCTGGCGGAGGAAGTTCATTATCTGTTCCCCAAGAGTCAACCCATTTCCCCATGCTTTCTTGTGAAATAAACACGCCTTTATCGGCTTCGGCTATTGCTTCTGCAATCGCTTTGCGTTTTTCATCTTTACCTTTTAAGTAGCTACTAATGGCTTGCAAGACCACATAGGAAGAAGAGCGATCAAGGCTTTTCGCTTCCTGCTCAATTCTTTCTTTAATTTCAGCATCTATTCGCAGAGAGAGAGGGACATTTGGCATGGCTACAGCCTCATATAAAAATGTAATTAATTGTCTTACAGTGTAAGACAAGTCTTCGTGCTGTCAAATTTATTCACAATACAGCCTCTCGTACCCAAATTCTATTTGGGGATGCATTCACAAAACTCTGTTTTGTGGGTAGTTAAGTGCTTGACACTTATTAACTAATGCAGAGGAAATAGAATTTCCTGACTGAGTACCCAAATGGAATTTGGGTATTAGCGATGTGCGCTTATAGGTTTTCCGATTTTGCTTGTATTTGAATCTTTGTACCACTTGAGTAAGCCGTAAATTCTGGTGCATACATACTTTGAATCTGCGCGGGCGCCATACGATACGTACCTGCTGTAGTAGCACGAACGCGATATTTAAAGCTGTATTCCCCTTTTGGTAAGCGTTCAAAGAAGTAGTTGATGCCGCTATCTCTGATTTCTTCAAAATACCCAATACCTGTTTGCCAGCGATAGCCTGATGTCTGAGCATCTGGTTCGAAGCCTGCACCACGTGGCGCGCGTAGATGAATGTACTCAGCGGAATGCTTGGCGCGTAAGGATAATTGTACCTCTAGCAAATCACCCACTTGAATAATTGCCCCTTCTTGCAAGGGTTGTAAGAGCCATTGTCCATTTTGATGCACGCGCTTGAATAGTTTGCGCGTGACATTGAAGAAATCACCTTGTGCTTCTTTTGGTAGTTCTTCAGTAGAGAAATGCCAAGTTGCTGATGCAAACATCAGGTTCTCAGTATCTTTTTTGAGAGTGATGTTTGCCATGTCAGGGCTGATTTTTTCACCAGTAATCACAGTTTGTTGATTGCTGCCTGTGTATTCGTCAGGTGTAAAGGTAATGGCTTTACTTGCTTGATTACCGATAGTGACATGCAATGTTTCAGGTTTGCCGAGTAGGTCTTCCTGTTTGAGGTAATGCGTGAGCGCATAGATGCTTTCAGCCGTTGCACGTGTCGATTTCCAGTGGCTGAGTTTCTTATCCAGCATCAGCCATTGCACCATACCTTTGCGGCGATCATCATTGGGTCTCAATTCAGCGAGTGCGCGAAGCAAGAAAGCGTGAGTATCTACAGAGTCATTGTACCAAAGCC
>CACVAY010000108.1 GCA_902727985.1 uncultured Thiotrichaceae bacterium
ACGATATTGCTGTCGATCACCATCAGTTTGTGATGCAGTTTCCCAAGTCCTGGCATTTTCTTGTGCGAGGAGAGAAATACATCAATCCCTTTGTCATGTAGCCATTTGGTGGCTGCCCACGCCTTTTTTCCTTGTCCAGAATCGAGAACGCCACGAATACGAATACCTGCGCGGCGCAACATGATCATGGCGTCATCAATACCGGATGAGCCGGAGAAGGTAAAGATGGCGAAGTAGAGCCAGCGTTTGGTTTTGAGCATTTGTTTGACGACTTCCAGTTCTGGCGAGTCATCAGGCGAAAAACGTATGCGTACGGGAACGCCAGAAAGATTGACTGTTGATGTATTTGGGCTTTTACGTTGGTTAATTGCGCCAAATGTGCCTTCAACTAATTCGTTGAATTCATCACTATAAATTGAGGCGATGCGGGCGCTATTGAATATCACCGTATGGTTGAGGTTTTTATGGCAACCTGTAACGGTGAAATTGGTTGAGCCTGTTAGGACGGCGCTTTTAGAGCTAAGTGATCTGCCTCTTTGATAATCACGAATAATAAACTTTTGATGGAAGATTTTGGGGTTGAGGTCGGCTTTAACATCCACACCACAACGTAGCATGGCGGCAAGAATATCGCGGTTAGATTTTTTATTACGGCTATGGTCTTGCCATTGTTTCTTTTTGAATGCGGCGAGTGCTGCTTTGCTGCGGCTTTTACTTTTTCTAGGGAGGCTATCAGCGATTAGGTAATCCTGTTCAATAAAGACTCTGACCCGAATGCCTTTGCAACTGGCGTCGAGTATTGCTTGAGCGATGACTTCGTTATCAATTTCTTGAACCGCAATATCCAACGTTTTGCGGGCGTGTTTGATAAAGTCACAAATGACGGCTTCGAGATCGTCTTCGGCTCCTAATTCCGGTGGGCCGCAGTAAGCTTCAATTTTCCCCTTCGCAAAAATAGCCATTTCTTCGTGAACCCCTGCTTGTATCTTGAGCCGAAGGTTATAGCATTCAGTGTAAACTATGCCTAGAGATAGCCTGTTTTTTCTGGTTTTTTAGTGTGGATTGTTTGTTTTTCGGATAAATCAATGAAGTTCAGTTCGTATTATGCAAAACAAGCGTAAGTTTGTTGATTCAGATGGCTATAAGCGCAGCCTTTGAAGTGTAGCTTCTTTGCGAAATAACGTCTCTTTTTTGCTACAAATTGGGTTTTTAGTGTTTGATTATAAAGATTTTTTTGTATTATAAGTGGCTTGTATGCGATAGTTTAGGAGATTGAATGGCGTTTTCTTGAACTCTTGTTATGATGGCTGATTCATAAGGAAATGGTTTACTGGTGCATCTCAATCAATGGATGTGCAGAGAGGTATATTGAATAAGTTAAGCTTTTCAGAAGCTCGACACCTTGTTGCTCGAACTGGTTTTGGTCCCGAGTGGCAACGCATAAAATCGATTGAGGGTAAGCCCATGCGCACTGCTGTGCAGATGATTATTGGGCAACGTCATTCTCAACCGCCCAGACCACCTTCGTTATCGCCTTGGAGTCGTTTGCTGACATTTCGTAAAGGTGAACGACAGAAGCGTATGATTATGCGTGTGGGTAAAGGGGAGGGGAAAGCGCTACAGACATGGTGGGCGAATCATATGTTGAAAACGCGTGCGCCATTGGTCGAGCGTATGACCTTGTTTTGGCATAATGTTTTTCCTTCAACAATTGAAAAAACACTCGCACCTTCTTTGCTGTATCAGCAGAATCTTACGATTAGAAAGCATGCCTTTGGCGGTTTCCGTGAGTTGTTGCATGCAGTGTCTAAAGATCCTGCGATGTTGTTATATCTGGATGGGTATAAAAACCAAAAAGAGGATCCCAACGAAAACTTTTCGCGTGAGCTTCTGGAGTTGTTTACTGTAGGCATTGGTGTTTATCAGGAACGTGATATTCGTGAAGCCGCCAGAGCATTTACGGGTTGGAGTATTGATGACCGCTCCGGTAAATTCGTTATGAATGCACAAAAGCATGATCCTAATATGAAGACGATCATGGGTAGAAAAGCGAATTTCAATGGTGATCAGGTCTTGGATATGTTGTTAAGGCATCCAAGAACAGCAGAGCGAGTAGCAGAACGTTTCTGGCGTGAATTTATTAGTGTTTCTCATCCCAATAGAGGTACGGTAAAGCGCTGGGCACATGTGTTCCGTGCATCCAATTACAATATCGCTAAATTACTTGAAACGGTGCTTACCAGTAATGAGTTTTGGGATGAACGTAACCGTGGTGCATTGATTCGTTCCCCCATCGATTTGGCCATTGGTACTTTGAGAACGCTTCCGTATAAATTACCTAAGAATAATCTTTCCCATCAGTTGAATAACATGGGCCAAGCCTTATTTAATCAGCCTTCTGTGAAAGGCTGGGAAGGCGGGCAGGAGTGGTTGAGTACCCAATCTCTTTTGTTACGCAATAATTTATTATCAAATTTAACGCGTGGCGTTATGCGTACTGAAAATAGCCACTTTGCCAAGTTATTACCCACGTCATCACCTGATGAATTAGAGGCTTGGTTATTGCCCATTCCTGCGTTGACTGAACGCCCTGCACAAAAGGGTAATCAACGTCTTGTTCGAAATTTTGTACTGGATCCAGCTTATCAATTGCTCTAGTTATATGATGAATACTACTCTCAACGCTTTAGGCGTTAACTGTTACATATGTGTGCTACAACTAGGGGATGACTCATGAATCGTCGTGATTTTTTACAGTTTGCCAGTTTGACTATGGCGGGTTCGATGATCCCGGGTATGGATTTACTCGCAGAAGCGCGCTATTCAGGCAAGATTGTGGTGTTGGTGCATTTGGATGGTGGCAATGATGGTTTTAATACCTTGGTGCCTTATGCCGATGAGGCGTATTATGCGCTGCGCCCAAAGATCGCCATCAAAGGTCGTCATGTTATCAAGTTAAAAGATGGTTTTGGTATGCACCCGCAATTAAAGCCTCTTGAGCAATATTGGAAGAGTGGCCAAATGGCTTGGGTGCAAGGACTTGGTTATCCGAATGCGATTTTGTCACATTTCAAATCTTTAGATGTGTGGGAAAGTGGTTCGGTCAATCAACATGCACAAGGTTGGTTGGCTAATGTGTTGCCGAAGTATAAAAAAGGCTTACATGGTGTGGTAATAGGCGGTGCTGTTGGTGGTAATAGTGTCATGAAGGGCAGCCAGTTAAATGCTGTTACTATGCAAAACCCCAAGTCTTTTATTAAAGCAGCAGGTCGTATCAGTGATATTGGAATTTCTCGCCGTAACCCTGCGATTGCACACGTGAGTAATGTGCAGCACCAATTGCACCAAGTGGGTAAACAAATAGCTGAACGTGTAGGGCCAAGTCCGAAAGGCGTACCAGGCCGTTTTCGTGGTGAGCTAGGTCATGGTTTAGAAGCGGTTGCGCAGATGATTTTGAGCGGTGTGGATGCGCCTGTATATAAGGTCAGACAGGATGGCTTCGATACACACGCAGGCCAGATTACTGCGCAGAGTAATTCCTTATTCCAGTTAGCGAATGGCTTACATTCGTTCGCGAATGTGATGAGGCGTAGTGGTCGATGGAATGATGTGGTTGTGGTGACTTATTCTGAGTTTGGTCGACGTGCTAAAGAAAATCGTGGACAGGGTACGGATCATGGTACAGCGTCTGCCCATCTAGTTATGGGGGGTGCTGTTAAGCAGGGTATTTATGGTAAGCACCCAGATCTCAAGCGGTTAGATGGCAATGGTAATGTGGCACACACCACAGATTTTCGTTCTCTGTATGCCACGCTGTCTGAGCGTTGGTGGAGACAGGGTAATCCGTGGAAAGGGCATCGGAGCATTCCTTTCGTTTAGCTAGTATTCCCGAAGGATAGTAGACAGCCACAGGGGCTTCACGTACCGTTGTGGTATGTCTGAAAAACCCATACTACTCTCTATTATTGAAGTCGGCGGCTACCCCGACTTCTCTCCCATTTACCAGCAGCATGGCTATGACGTTGTCGTCGAGTCCAGTATGCGTAAAGTTCTCAAGTTTCTGAAGAAAAATACCCCATCAGTGATTGTCGCTGAATTTAACTTTCAATCCGATTTCCGTGATCGTACGAGCAGTCTTGAGTCGATGATGTCAGTCGTTGAACGTATGGATAATGTGCGTACAGTGGTTTTTTATGAGAAAGAGTATTCAGCGCAATTTGATCGATTAAAAGCGCGTTTCGATTTTGATCATGAGTTGCTTTTCCCCATTGATACTGAGCAACTGGCAATTGCTGTTCGTTGAGAACTTTTGGATGCATCAAAATCCCATTTTTTGGCTTAGTTAGCTGTTTGCCGGCTTATTTGCGTAGGCTTTTCTTCTTGATGATGAGGCCAGGCGTTAATGACAGCATTGATGAGTGTAGCCAGTGGAATAGCGAAAAATACGCCCCAGATTCCCCATAACCCGCCAAAGACCAATACAGCAACAATGATTGCTGTGGGATGTAAGTTCACCATTTCCGAGAACAGTAGCGGTACAAGCAAGTTGCCATCCAGGAATTGGATAATGGCGTATGCGATCATCACATAGGCGAAGTTGGAGTCGAAGCCCCATTGGAAGTAGGCAACCAGTGCAATGGGAGCCGTAATAACAGCTGCACCCACATAGGGGATCAATACTGAAACGCCTACCATAAACGAGAGTAGTACGGCGTACTCTAGTCCTAGTGACAAGAAGGTAATTAAAGAGACTATCCAGACAACCAGTATTTCGGCGAATTTTCCGCGGATATAACCGGCAATCTTTTGATTCACTTCATGCCAGATACTTGCAACGAGTGTCCGATCTTTGGGTAAAAAGCCTTGCGCCCAATAAATAATTTTGTCTTTATCAATCAGGAAAAAGAAAATTAATAACGGAACCATGATCAGGTAAACCATAAAGGTTAGAACATCGGCCACCGAAGCCAAGGAGAAACTAACCACATTTTGTGATAATTCAGCGGCTTGTGCACGCAATCCGCCAATAATCTCCATCATTTGTGCTTCTGACATAATGTTGGGGTATTTTTCAGGGAGCTGCATTAACAAGGCTTGGCCTTCTGTCATCATGCGAGGGATTTGCACAACAAACTGGGTTGCCTGACGTACCATCAAAGGTGCCAGTACAAAAATAGTAAGCAGTAACATCAATAGAAATAGGCTAAAGCTGATCATGAGTGCTACAAATCGAGGAATTTTGTAACGCTGCAGGGAGTCAATACTACCTTCTAATAAATAGGCAATGATCAAGGCGGCAAAAACCGGAACCAAGATATCGCCAACAAAAAAGATCGTCAATGAAGCAATTATTAGTAATACTGCAAGGATAACGACCTGAGGATCAGAGAAGTAGCGGGTAAACCAATCATCAAAAAGTTTTTTCATGTAAATAATTACGTGTTTTAGCGAGTAGAATTAGATTATTGAGTGCCAAAGCAGGAAGATAGTTCGTACCGTACACAAACTTCCTTTGGGGGAGTATACAAATAAGCGGCATCCACGTCATGCCCCATAGCTCATTGTTGTTAACTTTGTTATAGTGCGCGCCGAGCTGGCTGGGCAATCGCGGTTTTGGTTTCGACCAAAATGGAGGAAAGTCCGGGCTCCATAGGACAGGATGCCAGATAACGACTGGGCGGCGTGAGCCGACGGAAAGTGCAGCAGAAAAGAAACCGCCTGAACTTTCGAGTTTAGGTAAGGGTGAAATGGTGCGGTAAGAGCGCACCGCGTGACTGGCAACAGGAGCGGCAAGGTAAACCCCATCCGGAGCAAGATCAAATAGGGATACATTGGTGTGGTCCGCACTGTATCCGGGTAGATCGCTTGAGGTGTACGGCGACGTATTACCCAGATGAATGATTGCCACTGACTTGTCAGTACAGAACCCGGCTTATAGGCCAGCTCATTTCCTTTTTAGGTCATCAGGTCTGATGGCTTTGGAGCTCAAGTATTGAGCTTTTCCGCACATAGAGATATAGCATCGCGGCTGCTGAAGCAAGGACGATGCTATGTCACTATTGGGGTTTTTATACTTTCTTATTATCTAACGCAAGGTGTGCCAGCAGGTAATGCATGTCCGACATCGAGCCCAGCCTGTCTTTTTTCTGTGATATGAGGCTTGAATAATTGATATGTCGTTAATCGCAGTTTTTTATACAGGTTTTCTGTGTTTTTACCGTACCTCCGCATCCGCTATAGCAAAGTCGATAGGATTTCTCACAGCCACAATCGTCGTCACAACGTTTCGCTTTGATATCAGCAAGGGTTTTTGCATAGCTTGGTTTTCTTGGTTCGAAATCATGGAAATAGGGTTCATGACCATAGCGCCCATAAAATGAGGAGTAACAGGAGGACTTGGTGGTTCCATCTTGGACGCATCGATCTGTGTAATGTAAACGGTTAAAACGGTAGCGGTCTAAATCCCATAGATATAAACGTCGTTCAAACAACCAGGTGTCGTATGCCTTGTTATAGGAAACCATTAGTTCTGGCATGAGAGATTTAGCTTCTTTTTCAGCGGTGATAGAGCAACTTTTATAGGCCGTCCGGCATGTGTTATCACATTGTTGGCGACTGATATCACATTGCTTGAGACACTGCAAACCTTGCGGTGAACTCGGTGGCTGGTAATCGTAACTCACTTTATAGACTGGACTACAGGCACTTAGCGCAAATAGTGAAAACAGCAGAAGAAAATAATAAAGCCAGTGGGTTCGATTAGGTTGAAGAGAAGCAGACATTGGGAAACCTCATAATTACTGGTCATTCCTTAGGGAGCCTCTGATCAAGTCCAAAAAATAGACTTAATCAGAGCTTCTTTAGAGTAGCGTATTAAGTCTTTGTTCCATTGATTTTCTATGTAATACAAGATGTTCTGCGCTAAAAAGGTGATCAAGATTATTTAAGGAGAAATTTAAGGGGAGGTAGATCGAGGTGTTGGAGTTTGTAGTGGCGGTTGTTTACACAAAATTACCTTGCCACTACCCAACTTTACACAGACCTTGCATATACTTTAAATCATTGAAGGGGCTTAAGAAAAACCTTCAATATATAATTTAAATAAAATCAATTGGAGAAGATCTATGTCTAAGAAAATACTCATTGCAGGTGTCATTGGCTCGTTATTTTTGCTATCAGGGCAAGTGATGGCAAAGCCGGAGCAGCACGCAAATGCGAATAAGCACAAACCTCAGCTATCACAGCAAAAGCATCAAAGTGGTCAACAAGGCCAGAAAATTATCAAACGCATGCAACATCAAAAACGTCTTATCAACAAAGGGGCTCGATCGGGCAAACTGACTAAGCGAGAATCTAAAAAGTTACGTGCTGAACAACGACGTATCAAGAATAGTTTCCGTAAAATGAAGCGTAATGGCTTGTCTGGTCAAGAGAAAAGAAAATTGAGCAAAATGTTGAATCGTGCCAAGCGTAACATCAACAAAGAAAGTCGTGACTCACAACGCGTACAGGTGGCAAAACACAATAAACATGGTCGTTAAAAGGAGATAGCTTACGGTAATCGTCAAGCATCTCAGTAAGATACAGAAAGGAGTTTGTCGTGTAGGCAAGCTCCTTTTTTATGTGAGTGTTGGCAGATGCTTTAGATCAGAATGATTGGGAGACGATTATCAAAGGAATAGCCGGCTACGAATCGTTTGTTTTTGCTCAGGGGAGAGTTCAGTCAAAAATTCGACGCCATCCTTGCCGACAGTCGCAACAACGTTACCATCCTGATAGACAATTCGAGTTTTTGCCGAAATAGGAATTTTCTCACCAGACATAAGATGACCTTGCAAATTTAACGGGTCAGCTGATGAAATGATAATGCATTCGCCGGATCGGTCTTGTTTGCTGATTCTGCGCAATGAGCCAATGGCATCCGGTAGAGCAAACTGTTCACCGCTAACACTTTCCACAAAACGTCCACCACGGATTTCACCGCGTGCTTCGAGCCTCCAATAAACACGTAATAAATCGCGCCAAGGGGGTAAACCAACTTCTCGGTCTAGCACTTTGCGAAAGACCACACCGTAGCGATTCAGAAGCGTAAATGCGAGAAATTCAAGGTCAGTTTCTTTATGATCATTTGTCTCACCCACATTTTCCAACAAGCTCCAGCGTCCAGCATTATCAAAAGGTGAGACGGTTATTCCTCGGCGTCCTCGTCGAGGTGCTAAGCGGGAACGTTTTGCCAGGGGTTTAACCAAAGCACGTAAACCAGCAAAGCTGTCAGAGGTAACCAGTCCCCAGTTGACCAGTTCGCCTAAGGCTTCTTCAACTTGAGTACGTAACAAACCAGATTGTTTCACAATATCGTCAAAGAACATGGCACCTGATGCGGATAGTGTGTCTTTTGCCCGTTTAGCATTTGCGCTGAGGGTAATGCTTTCGGTCAGAGGATTGAGAGCTCGCCAGATATCCAAGTGCTGCCGATTGATCAGCGTAATCGGTGATTGCGATACAGGAGAACGTTTTTGTTTATCCGACTTTTGAATCGCTAAGCGTAGCCAACTGATTCTGCCAGTCAGTGAGAGTGTATCCAGCATGTCCGATGTATAGAACGTGATACGAGATTTGAGAATGTCCTGTTCCCATGTTGCTGCTGCAATTGGATAACCTTCTAGCTGCTCTAGCACTACAGCTAATGCTTCCACGCCTTCACGCTTCTCAGTCAAGCCCTGCCAATCAAATAGAAAGCGTAGATAATCACCAATATTAACGGGATTGATTTCGCTGCGAAGACGGTTGAGGGTGTAGCGATGAATACGTGCTAACAAGCGCCGCTCGCACCATTCCGTTTCTGTGGACTGAGGGTTTGTGAACTTACCACGAATGATAAACCCTTCTTGTTCAAGTGCAAGCAGAGCAATATCAATTTTCTGTGTGGAAAGGCCAAGTGGTTCTGCTAATTGTTGAACAGTGATAGGGCCGACACCTTCCAGACGACTGCGAATGATATCCAGTAACGCATCATCAACAGATTTGGATTGCTTTATTTGTGTTTTAGGTAAATGCGTTCTTGTAAGGGTTTCAAATTGTCCGAATAAGACTTGAAAATCATGGATGCGCTCCATCGCAACCCAGAGTGTTGCAGAATGTTTGGAACGAATTTGTATTGCTCGACCATTGTTGAGGAGTGGTTGAAAGAGCCCATTCCAACCTATATCCAGGAGGTCGAGCTGATTGCCTCGCTGCGCTTCTTTCTCAGAAATAAAGCCAAGTATCATTAATGCATCGTGTAGTTCATCAGCATCTCTTACGCGAGGCCATGCTTCTTGTTTGACCTTCGCAATCGCTTCAGGGTCAAGTTGTGACAAGTTTGCCGCATCAGCTAACGTGATATGTCCCTGTGTTTTGACGGCGAGAGTACGGCGTTCTTCAGCATCGCCATCGTCAAGAAATGCATAAGGGCGAGCATTGAGGACTTCGGCTGCTAAGGGAGAAGGGGCGGTTAAGTCACAGCTTGTTATCTTAATTTTACGTTGTTCTAAGCGTTGTAATAATTGCTCTAATCCCTCGATATCCATGGTTTCATAGAGGCAGTCGTGAATGCTTTGTTGAACCAAAGGGTGGTCTGGTACTTCACGATCACCCGCGATATTTTCACCACAGGCGATTTGGTCGGGGAATAGCACGGCAACTAGATCTTCTGCATCACTGCGCTGGAAGTAGGGTGAGTTCTTTTTTCCAGCACGAAAGCGTTGTACAGCGAGTGCAGTTGTTGCATTCCAGCGCCAGCGTGTTGGGAACATTGGGGCATCTAGTAAGGCTTGCACGAGCACTTCACGCACAGATTTTGAGTTGAGATATTTCGCTACTTCTTCAAGCGGAAAGCTGTGCGTTGAGGACAGCGATAACACAATCGTATCTTCTAAGGCTGCCGCTTGCAGTTCGAAATTGAATTTGCGACAGAAACGTTTACGCAGAGATAAGCCCCAAGCGCGATTGAGGCGAGAGCCATAGGGTGAATGCACCACCAAATGCATATCCCCAACTTCATCAAAGAAACGCTCTAAAACGATATTCTCTTGAGTGGGTAAGCAGCCCATTGCCGCATGGGCAGTGGCAAGATAATCAACGAGCTGAATCGCTGCATTTTCACGAATGCCGTAGTGTTGCATTGCCCATTGTTTGCTAGCTTCCAGGCCCTTGGGGAGTTGTGTTGATAGCTGTTCGCGTAATCGTGAAACGGCTTGCGAAAGCTCATCAGTACGTCCTGGTGCTTCACCAAACCAGAACGGAATATTGGGGGGCTGGCCCTGTGCATCTTCAACAAATACACGCCCAGTTTCGCTTTTCAACATTCGATAAGAACGATTTCCTAGCTGGAAAATATCCCCGGGAATGCTTTCGAAGGCAAAGTCTTCGCCAATCGTGCCGATACGGAAGCCTTCGGGCTGTAAAATAACATCGCAATCGAACTGATCAGGAATTGCTCCGCCATTGGTAATCGCTACCAAGCGTGCATTGCGGCGAGCACGGACTTTTCGATTAATCGCATCCAGATGTAAATAAGCACCGCGTCTGCCACGTCGTGTGGAATAACCCTCAGCAAGCATTGTTACCACTTGATCGAATGTATCCAGGCTCAAATCACGATAGGGCCATGCGCGATGAAATGCTTTATATAAGGCATCAACATCCCAATCCTGCCCGCTGACCTCGGCGACAATTTGTTGGGCGAGTACATCCAACGGTTGTTGGGGGATGATAATGCGATCAAGTTCCCCTTGTTGTGCGGCATGCATGAGCGCTGTGGTTTCGACTAACTCATCACGACTTAGTGGAAACAAGCGTCCTTTTGGGGTGGCTCCAACCGCATGTCCAGAACGTCCAACGCGCTGTAAGAACGCAGCTATTGAACGGGGTGAACCAAGCTGACAAACCAGATCAATATCCCCAATATCAATACCGAGTTCTAAAGATGCTGTTGCGACCAAGCATTGCAAATCACCACTTTTCAGGCGTTTTTCGGCTTTGTGACGACGTTCTTTGGACATGCTGCCATGGTGTGCCATGACATGTTCTTCACCCATACGCTCAGCTAAATGTCGTGTAGCTCGTTCTGCTAAGCGTCTCGTATTTACAAAGATCAAGGTCGTGGAATGTGCTTGCACAAGATGCGCCAACGCATTGTAGATTTCAGTCCAAACCTCATTCGCCATCACAGCATCAAGCGGCGATTGTGGAAGGAGGATGTCTAAATCACGTTCACGTGCATGACCTGTGTCGATAATTTTGCACTTTGCATCTCGTTGTCCAATCAGGAAATACGCCATATCCTCAATCGGTTTTTGTGTGGCAGAAATACCGATGCGTTGCAGTTCACGTTTGGGGTGGTGCTGTTTGACTAAAGCCTGCAAGCGCTCCAACGATAAGGTTAGATGCGCGCCACGTTTGTTACCGGCCAATGCATGAATTTCATCCACAATCACGGTTTCTATCGTGGAAAGTATTTTTCTGCCCGATTCTGAAGTGAGGAGAATATAAACAGATTCTGGCGTAGTCACCAAAATATGCGGTGGCGTTTTGATGGCCTTTTGGCGCTCTGATTGAGGAGTGTCACCCGTTCGAACCCAGGCTCGAATCTCTAAATCATCTGTACCTTGTTCAAGCAAGGCATCACGAATACCTTGAATCGGCTCTTGCAGGTTGATCTGAATATCGTTGGATAACGCTTTTAGCGGAGAGATGTAGAGAACACGTGTTTGCGCTGGAAGTCCTTTCGCTAAACCTTCTTTGAGCAAACGATCAATCGTTGCCAAAAAGGCTGCCAGCGTTTTACCCGAACCAGTCGGTGCCGCTAACAAAGCATGTTGTCCCGCCATAATGCTTTGCCATGCTTGTAACTGCACTTCTGTGGGGGAAGAGAAGTGTTGCTTAAACCATCGACGAACAGCGGGGTGAAAGTCATCAAGAATCATGTCGCCAGTTTACGCTGAAAACTCAGGGTTCACGAATTTTGATGTGCTAAGAAACTGCTAATTTGTTTAGGAATTAATGCATTCAGTACGATGCATAGTAGAAAACTATGCATCGATTCTTGTGAATAATAAAGATTATCTCACTCTCAGCCTTTGCCCTTTTCGAATGAGATTAGATTTTAAGCGATTGATTCTTTTGAGACGTTTCACAGATACGCCCGTCTTTCTCGAAATACTGTAAAGTGTATCGTTACTTTTGACTCTATAGGTTTTACGTGATTTCTTTGCACGCTTCTTTGAACGTTTTTTCGAGTATCTTTTTCTTGATTTCTTAATATATTTACGGTTCTTTTTGGACTTCTTGCGCTTTTTCGATGATTTTTTTCGAGACTTATATTTACCCGATGCGGAAGGTGTAACCCGTAATTTATTATAGGCACGCATCACATCTCTGGAGTAACGTCGTACTTGATTAAACCGTGGGCCGCTTTTTCGGCTGACAGCTCCAGGACCACCGTTGTAGGCAGCTGCTGCGTATCCTTTATTGCCGCTATAGCGCTTGAGCAGATATTTGAGATAGCGAGTACCGCCATCGATATTTTGTGTGACATTAAAGCTATCTCTTACACCATACATTCTGGCTGTAGCAGGCATTAATTGCATCAAGCCTTTTTCACCCGAAGTGCCACGAGCACGAGGTCTGAAACAGGTTTCAACGGTAATAACTGCTTTTATAAAGTCACTGCTTACGCCATGCTTTCTGGCTGCTCGGTTTATGGTCTTGTTAAATCTTTTGGCTTTGCGTTCTAATGTTTTTCCGCTGTATTTATCGCAGGTAAAAACGCGCCCCTTGGCGTAGGTTGTTGTGGAAATAGCCGAAAAGAATAATATAAGGAATAGAAGAGGGATAGACCTTTTCATGGGGTTGACACTCCTTGTCATTAGCATTTGTGGCTACGCATTAATGGGATGCGTATATCTAATGAGTTAAAAAACGCGGGATGCTACTATCGAGTTGATTGCATTACAAGCAGCTATAGTTGTTTTTTTCCTCTTTATTGCTCAATAATCAAGAAATAAAGAGGTTCTTGGAAAGATCTGTTTAATTTTTATACTAAATGTAAACTAATGCTATAAATGTTGCAGGTTCTTAAAAGTATTAACGGGTACGCAGAAAGCTGGCAAATTTTGGTATGCCATTTTTCGTCAGGCCATAGTATTTGTAAGTGATGCGATGACCAATAGCAGGTGGGTTTTTTCGTTGTGCATCGCTAAAACCACTGCCAATTTTGAATTGAATACCTTGTGTTGTTTTTACCAGTAGTGAACCCAACATGCCTCGGTATTTCCCTTTGCCCTCTAAGTGCGCGATGACAGTGGCTTCTGCATCTTGGTAGGATTTGACTTTGAGTAGGGCATCACTTCGGCCTGTAACATAAAGTGTATCTGCACGATGCATCATTAAGCCTTCGCCGCCTTGTTTGATGATTTCCTTTAATTTCTCTTGCAATGCTTGCGTGGTGTTGAGTTTGAACTGTGGAACTTGTCGCAGATAGGGGGATATGGATTCATCAATCAAGGTTTTTATCTTTGTGAGGCGTTCGCTAAATGTTCCCTCTGCATTAGGTAATTCAAAAACCATATAGCGTACTCTTTTCCATTCGCTATCAATGGGTTGTTGTTTTTGAATGGTGCTCATCGTGGCTTCGAATTGATTACGTCCAATCCAAAGCTCGCCATCTAGTTTTTGAAGAGGGAAGTTCGCAGTAAACCAAGTGGGAGCGTGATAAATATTACCTTGGCGTGAAATAAATTGTTTGCCATCCCAATAGGCACGGGCTCCATCATATTTTTCACTCACCCAATAGTCTTTGATATTTGTATTGTGTTGATTGTAAGGTTTGGCTAATAATAGCTCTGGTTTTTCCATGTCTGCGGCAAAAGATGCCGAGTTAATAGTGGTAGCGAAAGAGAGGAATAGGATGTGAAATAAATGTAGTATCTTCATGTGAGAATGCTGTTTTTAAAAATGAATAAAAATAGCAAAGCGAGTGAAAAATAAACTGAATACTTGATAAGATGTTTTTACCAATGGCCTTGGGTGATGAACCAGTGCAAGGTAAGAACTAAACTAGAAGGAAAAACGCTTTACATCTAAAACTACAATACTCATTATGAGGAATTGAAAATTTCTATGGGATTGACGGGTTTTCCATCATAAGGGGGTTGGCTCGAATTAAAATCATACTATGATGTGGGCATCACAGTGTTGTTGGATGAGCTCCTTTTGTGTCTTCAGAGCACTCTTATTTCATGATAAATCTAAGTTTTGTGGGGCATTAATAATGATAACGCTCAAAGAAGGACAAAAGAGAGTAGTCTTTTTTATATCTGATCGAACAGGCCTTACCGCAGAAAGTTATGGTCAAAGCTTGTTAGCGCAATTTCCCAATCAAGAATACCAATTCCAACGTCTTTCATTTATTGATACCGCTGAACAAGCGCAGCTTGCCTGTGACTTGATTCATCAGGAAATGGATCGAACCGGCATTATTCCTATTGTTTTTAGTACGCTTGTGGATGATGAAACGCGATCGATTGTTGATACCTGTGATGCTTGCGTAATAGGGCTGTTTAATACCTTTATCGAGCCACTTGAAACTTTATTCGGTGAAAAATCAGCACACACATTGGGTTCATCGCGGCAAATATTCAGAAGTTTTGATTATCAAAAGCGTCTGGATGCCATTGACTACACCATGCTGCATGATGATGGTATTCGGCCCGATCGTTATGACCAAGCTGATGTTATTCTGACTGGAGTGTCTCGCAGTGGCAAGACGCCTGTTAGCCTTTTTCTGGCAATGACTTTTGCCGTAAAAGTTGCCAATTACCCTATTACCGATCATGAACTCAAAAGTGATTATTTACCCGATTGCCTTTCCCCCTTTACTAAGCGACTGATTGGTTTAACGATTCAGCCACGCAGGCTGAGTGATATTCGTTTGAATCGTCGCTCAAGCCAGGAATATAGCTCACTGGCGACTTGTAATCGCGAGGTGAAAGCCGTCGAACGTATGTTTGCTAATTCGAAAATCCCTGTCTTCGATTCTACCACTACCTCAATTGAAGAGCTGTCGGGGAATGTAATGAAAGTCTTGGGATTAAATCGCGTTTAAAAAGCTTTTTTTGTTTGTGTCTCTATTAAGGAATAGGAATAATCTTAGCTTCGAAAATTTTAGAAATATTTAAACTGCTCTTCCAAAAAAGGAATCGTAAAGGAGAATAATATGACCACTTACACTTTACCGCTAGACGCTTTATGTATGGATGATGTTCCCGTTGTCGGTGGTAAAAATGCCTCCCTGGGTGAAATGTTACAAAATCTTGGAGGTTTGGGTGTTCAAGTCCCCAGTGGTTTCGCAACCACAGCAGATGCTTATCGTGAATTTTTAGCACATGAACAATTAGCTGACCGCATTGCTGCACGTCTTGCTGAAACGGATGTGGATAATATTAGCCAGTTACAAGCTGCAGGTCGCGATATTCGCAACTGGATTATGCAGGTGCCCTATCCAGAAGCGATGGAGCAGGCTATTGATATCGCTTATCAAAAACTAATAGAAGAGTATGGTGAGTCGGTGTCATGGGCAGTACGTTCTTCGGCAACCGCTGAAGATTTACCTGATGCCTCATTTGCGGGACAGCAGGAAACCTATTTGAATGTCAGTGGGTTAGATAAGATAAAATTCGCGATTCGTGAAGTATTTGCATCGCTCTTTAATGACCGTGCGATTGCTTACCGTGAGCACCAGGGGTATAGCCATGAAAATGTCGCTTTATCAGCAGGTATCCAGAAAATGGTGCGTTCTGATATCGCATCCAGTGGTGTCATGTTTACCTTGGATACGGAAAGTGGTTTCCGTGATGTGGTCTTCGTAACAGGGAGTTATGGTCTTGGAGAGATGGTTGTTCAGGGGGCTGTGAATCCTGATGAATTTTATGTGCATAAAGGGACTTTAGAAGCGGGTCGTCCTGCCATCGTACGCCGTAATGTTGGTAGTAAGGCAGAGGAAATGACTTACTCTGACAAAGAAGATGAGTTGGTGACAATCAGCCCCGTTGACGAAGCCAAACAGCTTGTCTTCTGTATTACTGATGAAGACGTTGAAGAACTTGCTAGAATGGCAATGACCATTGAAAAACACTATCAACGTCCGATGGATATTGAGTGGGCAAAAGATGGTAATGACGGCAAACTCTACATTGTTCAGGCACGTCCTGAAACGGTTCAGAGTCAAGTTAAAAACATAATTGAAAAGTATGCTTTGAAAGAAGAAGGCACCATACTTTCACGGGGCCGTTCTATCGGTAATCGTATTGGTAAGGGAAAGGTTCGTTTATTTAATAGTCTTGATGGTATGCATGACTTCCAGGAAGGTGATGTGCTACTGACTGATATGACCGACCCTGACTGGGAGCCGATCATGAAAAAAGCCTCAGCGATTGTCACTAATCGTGGTGGTCGTACTTGTCATGCTGCCATTATTGCCCGTGAACTGGGTGTGCCAGCAGTGGTGGGTTGTGGTGACGCAACGGATATGATCGCTGATGGTAGTGAAGTAACGGTTTCGTGTGCTGAAGGTGATACTGGCTTCATTTATAACGGCTTATTAGAGTTCTCATACGAAGCACAATCGCTTGAAGAGATGCCTGAAATTCCAGTCAAAATCATGACCAATGTCGGTAATCCTGACCGTGCTTTCGATTTTGGTCAATTACCGAATGACGGTGTGGGGCTGGCGCGTTTGGAATTCATTATCAATAATATGATCGGTATTCACCCGAAAGCCTTGATGAATGCTGAGAATGAATCTGAAGAATTGCAGCAGATTATTCATCAGCGCACAGCCGCTTATGGTGACCCTGTGGAGTTCTACATCAGTCGTATTGTGGAAGGGGTCGCGACGATTGCTGCGGCGTACAATGGTAAGCCTGTCATCGTGCGTATGTCTGACTTTAAGTCAAATGAATATGCGAACTTGATTGGTGGAGCACAGTACGAGCCGGAAGAAGAAAACCCAATGATTGGTTTCAGAGGAGCTTCGCGTTACATCTCTGAAGACTTCCGTCCTTGTTTTGAGTTGGAATGTAAAGCCATGCGTCGTGTGCGTGAAGAAATGGGCTTTACCAATGTGCAATTGATGATTCCTTTTGTGCGTACGCCGGCAGAAGCAGAACAGGTGGTTAACATTCTTAAAGAGAATGGTCTAGAGCGCGGTAAGAATGATCTTAAGCTGATCATGATGTGTGAATTACCGTCAAATGCGGTGATTGCTCATGAGTTCTTAGAGTACTTTGATGGTTTCTCAATCGGTTCAAATGACATGACTCAGCTAACACTGGGCCTAGATCGTGACTCAGCGCTTGTGGCAGATGCCTTTGATGAGCGTAATCCTGCGGTTCTAGCGATGCTCGATATGGCAATCAAAGCCTGTCAGGCGGAGGATAAATATGTCGGTATTTGTGGACAAGGCCCGTCAGATCATCCTGACCTTGCGAAGTGGTTATTGGATCGTGGTATCAGCAGTATTTCACTGAATCCTGATACAGTCGTTGATACGTGGTTAAGCTTAAGCAAATAGCTTATTGAGGGCGTGAATATGAATACATTACGTTTTTTGCGCTATGGCGAAAAAGGTGAAGAGCGCCCTGCGGTGCTTGATCAGGATGGAAATATCCGTTCTGTGCATCAATATCTTGATGATATTGATGCAACCGTCTTAGATCAGCTGGATAGTATTCTAAGTGGTATCGACATAGCGGCACTGCCGCTTATTGATGCTGATGTGCGCATTGCTCCTCCTATTGCTGCGCCTGGTAATGTGATTGCTGTCGGTTTGAATTATCGCGAGCATATTCAGGAAACGTCTTCAAAAACGCCTGACGAACCTCTGCTATTTAATAAGTCTCCACATGCGATATGTGGGGCGAATGATCCAATCATGATTCCCAAAGGTGCCGAGCGTGTTGATTGGGAAGTTGAGTTGGTTATCGTCATTGGGCGAGAGTCTCGCTATCTCACCAAGGAACAAGCTTTATCTGCCATTGGCGGGTTCTGTTTGGGCGTTGATGTTTCAGAGCGTGATTTCCAAAAGAATCATTCTGGGCAATGGATGAAAGGCAAAAGTGCCGATACCTTTGGGCCGGTCGGGCCGTATCTTGTGTCGACATCTCAGGTTAATTTGGATGATGGTTTATCCCTCTGGTTGGATGTGAATGGCACACGTAAGCAAGAGGCGAGCACGTTGCAGATGATGCATGATGTGCCTGCATTAATTAGCTATATCAGCCAATTTATGAGTTTGCATCCGGGAGATTTAATTTTCACAGGCACTCCTGATGGTGTGGGGATGGCGCGAAATCCACCTGAATTCTTACAGCTTGGAGATCGTGTAGAGTGTGGTATTACTGGCTTGGGTAAACAGCAGCATACGGTAATTGCATCAACTGATTGAGTTATTATTACTGACAGTGATTTTCCCCGGGTATTCGGTATAAGCTTCTATGACTTTCAATTGACGCGCTGTATATAAAAAACCATGGAAGACGTGTTTGAAGAGCTACAATCTGATCCCAAATTACTCCTGAAATTAGCAAAATATCGCATGCCGTTCGGCAAATATGAAGGGAGGTTATTAGTCGATTTGCCTGAGCCTTATGTGGTTTGGTTTGCAGGGAAAGGTTTCCCGAATGGTGAACTTGGGCGAATGCTGGCGATCACGCATGAAATCAAAATCAATGGTCTGGAATATCTTTTCAAGCCACTCAAAAGCCTTTAAGTATTATCTTT
>CACVAY010000109.1 GCA_902727985.1 uncultured Thiotrichaceae bacterium
TTGATTGAGTTAGCATCTAAACTTCAGGTCAAGGAAATTAAGGCAACGGGAACCTCTCATTCCGAGACTTATGGATATACGTATCATGTATTTATGGCTGATAAGAACAAAGAGGTTTTAAAAGGTCTGGTTTGGGCATTAGTACGATTTCATGATAACAAAACTCTGCAACTTATCTCAAAGCTTACCGAAAACTGCTTTCAACGCATTCCTGGTATTGGTCCTGGAGCAGCGGGTTTGGGCAATGCCTGCATCTATGTGCTGGCTCAGTCCAAAGGCATGGAAGGCATCAGCCATCTATCGCGCCTTAAACTTCGCATTCGACAAAATAATACGCGTAAACTGATCAATACTTATATTGAAGAACAGGCTGCCAAGCAGGGGCTAGTCGCTTCTCAGGTCGAAGAGTTGGCAGTTTCTGATTTTGGTTTAATCCTGGGTGAGCGCACGGAATCATTTGATGACTATACCTTGTGTTTACAGGTGACTGGCATTGGTAAAACTGAATTACAGTGGTTTAAGCCTGACGGTAAAACACAAAAAAGTGTGCCTGTTTTTGTTAAAAAATCAGCCAAACATGCCGAGCACCTGAAAAAAATTCGCAATATTGCCAAGCAGGTAAAACAGGTATCAACAGCCCAGCGTGATCGTATAGATCGCCTATACACCGAAAAGCGAATCTGGAGCTGGGAAGAGTTTGACAAGTTCTACTTTAATCACGGCTTGGTCAGCACCATTACCCGTAAGTTGATCTGGCTCTTTGAAACAGGTGAAGATTGGACCCCTGTATTCTGGCATGAAGAACGCTGGCAGGATGTGCACAGTAATACGATAAAACGCAATGCAGATACCCGAATCAGGCTTTGGCACCCCATAGATTCATCCACAGAAGAAGTACTCGCATGGCGCGACCATTTATATGCATGGCAACTTCAGCAACCCATGAAACAAGCTTACCGGGAAATCTATTTGCTCACCGATGCGGAACTAAATACCCGCCTGTATAGTAACCGTATGGCTTCGCATCTGCTAAAACAACATCAGTTTAATACACTGGCAGCGTTACGTGGCTGGAAATATTCGCTGATGGGCGCTTACGATGATGGTAGGGAGAGTGAAGTCACAGAAAAACGATTACCTGCTTATGACATGATGGCGCAATTCTGGATCTATGAGTTGACTGATAGTCAGGACTGGAATGATGCTGGAATCTGGGACTATGTCGCGACCGACCAAATTCGCTTTAGTGGTTTGAATGATGAGCCGATAGAACTGATTGATGTAGACAAGCTCGTTCTCTCCGAAATCATGCGTGATGCAGACCTGTTTGTTGGTGTAGCAAGTGTTGGTAACGATCCGCAATGGCAAGATAATGACGGTCATCCGCAGCAAAGGGATTACTGGCAGGCGTATTCGTTCGGTGATTTATCAGAGATCGCAAAAACACGCCAGCAAGTCCTGGAGCGTCTGGTTCCGCGACTCAAGATTAGTAAGGTGGCTAAATTGGAAGGGAATTTCCTCATTGTCCAAGGCACACGTCATACCTACAAAATTCATATAGGTAGCACTAATATCCTGATCAGCCCAGATAACAAATACCTGTGTATCGTTCCGACAGCGGCTAAGGATAAAAATCTAAACAGTGTCTTTCTACCGTTTGAAGGTGACCGTGGACTATCGATTATTCTCAGCAAAGCATTCCTCTTGGCGGCTGACGATAAGATCACCGATAGCACGATATTGAGTCAGATATAACAATCTGTTGTAATAAACCCTATCGGATATTATCTTTCCCTGCCAATGAAAAGACCAAATAACTTGATATGAAAAATACTGTTAATTACGTTTTGCCTCTCTTGCTGTTATTGACCCATACTCAGCTACATGCAGATACGAAGGTGCTCCTTCAAGGAGAAGTCTTGGGTGTCAGTGACATTAGCGCAGTAGAAAAAACAGCCTCGTTTCTTGTCATCGGTTCCGATGAAGCTGTGGGTAATGGGCAGAACATCATTCAGCTGTTTAAACCAAGCAAAGATAGCGGCTATGAGCTTCAGCAGAATATCGCATTGTCTAGTAATAAGGGTAAAGAGTTGGATATTGAGGGGCTGACTGCCGATGGTGATTTGATATACGTCGTAGGCTCGCATTCTTCCAAACGCCGAAAAGTCAAAAGCAACAAAAAATACAAGAATAATCAGGAGCGCTTTTATGCCAGGGAAATTGAAAATGAAGAAAATCGCGACTGGCTTTACCGCGTACAAATAGACGATAAGGGTAGGGAGATTGCTAACAGCAAAATATCATTACGCAAGATTATTAAAAAAAATAAGGTACTTGAACCATTTAGTAACATACCAAGCAAGGAAAACGGGATTGATATAGAAGGTCTGGCGAGCAAAGATGGATGGTTGTATCTGGGATTTCGGGGGCCAGTCTTCCGTAAGAATTATGTCCCCATTATGAAGCTCAAATTCGATCAGCCAGAAGCATCGAATCGACTCTTGTATGTTCAACTGAATGGAGCGGGTATTCGCTCTATAACAGCGGTTTCCAATGGCTTTCTGATCATAGCGGGTCCTGTTGGGGATGCTGTCATACCTCATCAACTCTACTTCTGGGATGGAAAAGATATGGTGCCTGGGAAAGACCGTTCTAAAAGTGATCTGGGTCGCGTCAAACTATTAGCTGAGATTCCTTTCCATAAAGGTGGAAAAGCGGAGGGTTTGGCTGTGCTGCATGAAAATGCGTCATCCTATGATGTATTGCTGGCTTATGATGGTGTTAGTCAACAGGAGTCGGTCATGCAACGATTAACCATCAGGAAGCTGAGCCAGTAACAAGAGCAAGATGGAAAATGAGATGCTTTTTTAAATGATTAAAGGTTTTCTCTGCATACCTTAGCTTGTTTCCATCAAGTCTGAAGCGTTTCGTTTTGTCGTGCTCAACGAGTACTTAGTAAGATATACTCTGCAACCCAATATTCCCAACAAACGCACGGGCTAAAGGTAAATAATGATCACAGGTGAACTCAAAAGCCAAGTCGACAAGATTTGGGAAGCATTCTGGACAGGGGGCATCTCTAACCCACTGACTGTCATCGAACAATTTACCTTTTTGCTATTCCTGCGTCGGCTCGATGAAAACCAGCAACTCGAAGAGAAAAAAGCCAATATGATGGGTATTGAGATGCAAAACCCCATCTACAGCCCCAGCCACAAAAAACTCCGTTGGCACAGCTTCAAAAATGAAGACCCCGAAAATCTGTATGCGCTATTCACTCAGCCGCAAAGCGATATCGACAATCTCACCGCTTTTGAATTTATGAAGCAACTCGGCAGCGAAGCAGGGGTCTTTGCCCAATACATGAAGGGCGCAACCTTCATGATTCCCACGCCGAGGCTGCTTGATCAAGTCGTGCAGATGATCGACAAAATCCAAATGGACGACCGCGATACCAAAGGCGACCTTTACGAATACCTGCTCTCGAAAATCGCTATCGCAGGCACTAACGGGCAATTCCGTACACCGCGCCATATTATTAAAATGATGGTCGAGATTATGGAGCCCACACAGGAAGATACCATCTGCGATCCCTCCTGTGGTTCGGCGGGGTTTCTCGTCGCTGCCAGTGAATATTGCCACGAACATCATCCCGACTGGTTTCACGAACAAGCCTTTCGAGACCACTACAATAGCGGCATGTTTACAGGGATCGAATTCGACA
>CACVAY010000110.1 GCA_902727985.1 uncultured Thiotrichaceae bacterium
AAGCACTTGCTTCATACCTTGACTTCACACCACTCTTCATAGATACTGTCGCGCACTTTGGGCAGTGTGCCCATCTCCTTGCTCTACCTTATCATACCGATTCGGGGGGCAATTTCTTTCCACAAGGAGTCACAATGAGACACTACGAAGTTGTATTTCTGGTACATCCTGATCAGAGCGAGCAGGTTCCTGCAATGATCGAACGCTACCGCACCATGATTGAAGAAGATAAAGGTGTAATCCACCGCATGGAAGACTGGGGCAGACGCCAGTTAGCTTACCCTATCGTCAAGCTTCACAAAGCACACTATGTTTTGATGAACATCGAATGTTCTGGCGAGTCGCTTGCTAAACTTGAAGACCTTTTCCGTTTCAATGATGCGATCCTTCGCAACATGATTATCAAGTGTGATAAAGCTGAAACCTCACCTTCTTTGCTAAGCAAAGAAAACGAAGACGCTAAGTCATAATAAGGAGCTAACCATGTCACGTTTTTTTAGAAGACAAAAGTACTGCCGTTTCACTGCTGAGGGCATTACTCACATAGATTATAAAGATCTTGATACGCTTAAAGCATACGTTACCGAAACGGGTAAAATTGTTCCTAGCCGTATCACAGGTACGAAAGCAAAATATCAACGTCAACTTGCTACTGCTATTAAGCGTGCACGTTACCTTGCATTGCTTCCTTACACTGATTCACATAAGTAGAACATAGGAAATAATCATGGCCCGCTTTATTATGGCAGGCCCGCTGCAAGCCGGGATCTTTGTCATTTTTATGACCTTCGTCACGGCTCTGGCTCCGCCACTGGCTGTTTTAGGTAATGCTGCAATCGCTCTGGTTACATTGCGATCAGGTTGGCAGAAAGGTGTAGTACTCGCCATCGTTGCAAGTATCACATTAGGTTTGCTTTTCTCTGCACAAAACTCGCTCGGTCAAGGCCTCGCGATTGGTCTCCTTCAATGGCTGCCAATTGTTGGATTTGCTTGGATACTCTTCCGAACCGTTTCATGGTCGATTACCTTACAGGCGATCATGGGCACTATAATTTTCGGACTCGTTATCTTTCAGATCCTCATTCCGGACATTGCTACCTACTGGACAAGTACGCTAACAAGCTTGTTTGAACCATTGAAGGGGAAAGAAGAGTTTTCCGCTATCGATATCAAACAGCAAATTGAAACACTTGCCCCGCATATGACATGGCTTAGTGCCGCGAGCTTCACCGTTATTAGCGTTGTTTCGCTATTAATTGGTCGATACTGGCAAGCCAAATTATATAACCCAGGTGGCTTTGGCGAAGAGTTTCGCGCCATTACTGTCGGAAAGCCAGCAGCATTTGTAGTGATTGCTTTAACCACAGCGGCGTTATTAAGCGATCACGTGTTAATACAAGCAATGCTTATGGCTGGCATGATTGTTTTTTTATTCCACGGCTTGGGCCTTGCACATAGCCTTGTCCATGCTGGAAAAATACATAAAGGCCTTTTGTTTTTGATGTATTTTCTTATGTTTATATTGCCAGTCATGATACTTGTGATGCTGGCTACATTAGCAATTATTGACAGCTTTGCTGATTTTCGTAGCAAACTGGATATAGATAAACCTTAAAATTTTATAGGTGAACACGATGGAAGTTATACTTCTTGAAAAAATTGAAAACCTGGGCTCACTAGGTCAAATTGTAAACGTACGTTCAGGTTACGCACGCAACTTTCTTGTACCTCAGAAGAAAGCAAAAATGGCGACTAAAGCTAACTTAGAGGAATTTGAAAAGATTCGCGCTGGACTTGAAGCTGCTGCTGCTGAAATTCAAACAGCTGCTGAGGCTCGTAAAGCCGAGATCGAAGGCACTGCGATTACGATCACGGCAAATGCTGGACCTGAAGGCAAGCTATTCGGCTCTGTTACGGTAGCCGAGATTGCTAATGCTGTTATTGAAGCTGGTAAGACTGTTGAGCGTAGTGAGATTCGTATGCCTGAAGGCCCTATTCGCTCTACAGGTGAGTACGAAGTACTGGTTCACTTACACTCTGACGTTGATGCAACGATCAAAGTCACTGTTGAAACAGGTGATGAAGTATCAAGCTTGGAAGATGAAGATGAAGATGAATCTGCTGAAGACTCAGTAGAAGAATAACTTCATGTTTGATCATCCCGTCTGGTAATTTACTTTTACCAGACGGGAATACTCTGTTCTACGAATACTAATTTGGCGTTCTTACAGCAGACCTTCAGATACTAGTGCTACCAACAAAGCTTTTTGCGCATGTAAGCGATTTTCTGCTTCCTGCCATACCACACTCTGCTTTCCTTCTAAAACCCCTTCACTGACTTCTTCACCACGATGCGCCGGGAGACAATGCATAAAAATCGCATCCTGATCAGCTACAGACATAAGACTTTCATTGATTTGATAACCTGCAAAGGCAGTCTCACGTAATGCCTGCTCTTCCTCCTGCCCCATACTCGCCCAAACATCTGTCACGAGTAGGTTTGAGTCTTTAGCTGCTCGTTCAATATCTTGCGTAACTGTCACTCTCTCACCTAGCTGCTGAGTAAGAGCTGCATCTGGCTCATAGCCTTGTGGGCAGGCAATATTGAGATGAAAGTCGAATTGAATCGCTGCATTCATCCAAGAATGGCACATATTATTACCATCTCCGACATAGGTAACCGTCGCTCCCTTGATGTCACCACGGGACTCTTGATAAGTCATCATATCGGCCAATAGTTGGCATGGGTGATACATATCTGTCAAAGCATTGATTACAGGCACACTTGAGTACTCTGCAAAAGTCTCCACAACGTCATGAGCAAAAGTACGAATCATTACTACATCCGTCATGCTTGAGATAACACGGGCCGCATCTGGAACTGGCTCACCACGGCCTAACTGTGTATCGGTAGGTGACAAAAATAGAGCATGGCCACCGAGCTGTGTCATTCCAGCTTCAAACGAGACACGCGTACGTGTTGAAGCCTTATCAAAAATCATGGCCAATGTACGATTTTGCAACGGCGTGTATGAAACCCCCTGCTTCCATTTTGCCTTCAAATGAATAGCATTATTGATAAGCGCTGTTAACTCATCTGGCGTGAAGTCCATGAGAGTTAGGAAATTTTTTATTTTATTCATAATCTTATTTTCTGATACAGCAGACAAACATGGCCTACTATGCAATAAATTCTTTAACTAACCGTGAAACAGTCTCGATTACCGAGTCTGCCTGTTCATTTGTCATAACAATAGGCGGTAATAAGCGAATAACACTTCCAGCAGTGACATTGATCAGCAAACCAGCCTCTAGCGCTTGTAATACAAGCTCAGGACAGTCTTTTTCCAGTTCGATACCCAGCATCAAGCCTTTACCACGAACATCCTTTACACCTGATAATTCAGCAAGAGAAGCAAAACCCTTGAGAAAGTATTCACCCAATTCTTTTGCACGAGCTGCCATAGCATCCCGCTCCATGACTTCAACAACCGTTAATGCCGTGCGACATGCCAAGAAGTTGCCACCAAATGTTGAACCATGTGTACCTGCCACGAGCACACCAACAGCTTCTCCTCTCGCTAACATTGCACCGATGGGTACACCATTGCCGAGCGCTTTCGCCAAAGTAACAACATCCGGTGTGACATCTTCATGCTGATAGCCAAACCATGTACCTGTTCGGCACATTCCGGCCTGAATCTCATCAAGAATCATCAGACATCCATGCTTATTACATAGCTGTCTAATAGACTTTAGATAGCCTTCATCTGGAATATTGATGCCGCCCTCGCCTTGAATAGGCTCAACCATAATAGCAACGACCTGATCATCCATGGCCACTTCTATTGCAGACAAATCATTATAAGGAACGTGCACAAAACCTTCTAAGAGGGGGGCGAAACCCTCTTGAATTTTTTTATTTCCAGTCGCTGAAAGTGCAGCCATGGTTCTGCCATGAAAACTTCCTTCTACAACAATAATTTTTGGTAAAGAAACCCCTTTCCCTGAACCATACCGACGTGCTAATTTTATCGCAGCTTCATTGGCTTCGGTACCTGAATTACTAAAGAACACCTGTTCCATGCCTGACAGTTGAGCTAGCTTGCTAGCTAGCTTTTCCTGTGGCTCAATACCATATAGATTCGAGGTATGAATCAACGTATGTGCCTGATCACTAATCGCTTTTGCTATTTCAGGATGGGCATGCCCTAAACTACACACAGCAATGCCTGAGAGCGCATCTACATACTCACGATCTTCTGTATCCCATAAACGCGCGTCAGCACCTTTTGTAAAAGTAACAGGAAGTCTCGAATATGTTGCCATGATTGCATCTGACATTTGCTCAACCTTAATAATTATTAGTGGATTTTACAGCTCAGAAAGACATGCATAGCGCGCATCGCCCAGCATGGAAAAAGCGGGCGAGTATAACTTTTTAGCCTCAAAGCGTCAATTTTTTAGAATTATTAGGTTGACAAGAAAGCAAAGCTTCTATGAGTAATAGGCTTTAATCGCCCGGCCGATTCTTTTTAATGTCTCAGTAAACACGGCATCATCTTCTTGCAGCAGCGTCATGCGGAAACCCGTCAAATTAGAACCAAAGCCTGTCAACGGAACCACACAAACCCCTTCTGCTCCCATCAGCTCGTAGGCAAACTGGAAATCTCTATCCATTGGCATCTTTTCTAACCTATTGAGATACAGGCGGATTTTCTTATTTTTTGAATCTAACAAGGCGACTGGTAAGTCTAATAACTCAACCACTAGATAAAACACCCCCCTTGGCTTGTTTAATCTAACTTGAGGGACATTCTTAAAAAACTCATCCGCCTCATCTGCTCTTCTTTGGTATTTGGCAATTCGACTGGCTAACAAGGCATCGAAGTGTTCATTTGAATACAAAGCTGGCAATACTTGTTGCGGCATCGTCGTTGAACAAACCTCCAGCATCTTTGCCAATAGCAACATGCGAATATAGTCACTGAAATTTTTATCCGTCTCAGCGTTATAAATTTCTATCCAACCACAACGGGAACCAGGCCAAGGAATATCTTTACTGATTCCTTTCATACTGATACCTGGGACATCCTCGATGATTTCATAAAGATATGTGTTCTCAACACCATCAAAAGTCATATGGTGATAGATTTCATCAAAGATAAGAAAACAGTCGTATTTTTTTGCTATCGCTACAATTTTTTCTAATGTTTCGCGACGGTACACACTACCTGTTGGGTTATTGGGATTAATAACCAAGATTGCAACAATCTGCTCGTTATACCGAACCTTATTTTCGATCTCATCAAGATCTGGTTCCCAGTCATTCTCAGGGTCTAGCTGATAGGAAACATAATCACAACCCGCATGCATCGCTTCAGCCGTTGCATGGGATGGATAAGTCGGTGATGGGACGAGAACACGCGCTTCACGCGGCAGGTTATTTAAAATCTTATTGATGGCTTCGCCAAGCCCGTTAAAGAAAAGAATATCATCAACGGTACACACTTTCTCACTAGAGAAATTATCCAAAACATATTGGCGAGCATTGATATCACCACGGGAATCCGTGTACGCAAAACTAATGGAATGGGATACTTCTTCACGAAGTATATCCTTCATCCATTCTGGCACATCTTCGCCAGCAGTTACTGGATCACCTATATTTTCCCAAATCATTGAGAAGTGACCCATTTTTTCGAGCTGCTTACCAATCTCTACGACTTCCCGAATTGGGTAGCGCAGCAAATCACTTTCAGCTTTTAGCAGATTCTGTCTCACAGTCATTCTTCCGTGAAATATCTGATCATATCAGTCGTTATTGTCGCTTCAACTAATTGCGCTTTACGGCAGTTATATCCGTATAAGCGATCAATTATGCACGAGACGCGCGCTTGCGCTCGTTTTCAGTCAACATTTTCTTACGAAGACGAATACTATCTGGCGTTACTTCTACCAACTCATCTTCATCGATAAATTCTAGCGCTTGCTCTAGCGTCATACGAATAGGCTTAACCAAGGTTAAACTTTCATCTGTGCCCGAAGCACGTACATTCGTCAGCTGCTTTGCTTTAGTTGGGTTAACAACTAAGTCATTATCACGGCTGTGAATACCCACAAGCATGCCTTCATAAACCTCTTCAGCATGACCAAGGAATAATTTACCGCGCTCCTGAAGATTGAATAACCCATAAGATAACGCTTTACCTTGTGTATTAGAAATCAACACACCGTTCTGGCGCTGGCCAATTTTACCTGGCTTGTATTCACCATAATGATCAAATGTGTGGAATAATAAACCGGTACCAGAAGTCGTTGTTAGAAATTCAGTCTGGAAACCAATTAAACCACGTGATGGAATAATATATTCAAGACGAATACGACCTTTACCATCGGGTTCCATATTCTTTATTTCACCACGGCGTAAACCCAGCTTCTCCATAACTGAGCCTTGATGATCAACTTCGATATCAACAGACATACTTTCATATGGCTCTTCTTTATTACCATTCTCGTCTTCACGAATAATGACTTCAGGACGAGAAACCGCTAGTTCAAAACCTTCTCGACGCATATTTTCGATCAAGACACTAAGATGCAATTCACCACGACCGGAAACACGGAATTTATCCGCATCATCCATTTGCTCTACTCGAAGCGCCACGTTATGTAGCAATTCTTCATCAAGACGTTCTTGGATATTTCTTGACGTAACGTACTTACCTTCTTTACCCGCGAAAGGTGAGCTATTAACCTGAAACGTCATCGTTACTGTTGGCTCATCAACCGTTAATGGCGTTAAAGCTTCAACGTTATCTGGATCACACAAGGTGTCCGAGATATAAAGCTCCTCCATCCCTGTGAAAGCGATAATGTCACCAGCTTGCGCTTCAGGCACTTCAATACGCTCTAAGCCATGAAAACCCAAAATTTGTAGCATACGCCCATTACGAATCTTGCCTTCTCGGTCAATGACTTTGATTGAACTGTTTTTAGCAATCTTACCTTTCTTAATTCGACCGATGCCGATCAAACCCACATAAGAGTTATAATCTAGTGAGCTTACCTGCATCTGGAAAGGCGCATCTGGATCAACATCAGGGTGAGATACTTGCTCTACGATTTGCTCAAATAATGGTGTCATATCGCCATCACGAACTGAATCTTCTAGTCCCGCATAACCATTTAGTGCTGATGCGTAGACTACTGGGAAATCTAACTGCTCATCCGTTGCTCCCAAACGATCAAACAATTCAAACGTTTGATCTAGTACCCAATCAGGACGTGAGCCAGGGCGGTCAATCTTGTTAATAACAACGATGGGCTTGAAGCCCATATCAAAGGCTTTTTGCGTCACAAAACGTGTTTGTGGCATTGGGCCATCAACTGCGTCGACAAGTAGAAGTACACTGTCCACCATCGAAAGTACACGCTCAACTTCGCCACCGAAATCCGCATGTCCTGGGGTGTCTACGATATTAATTCGATAATCATTCCAACGAAGCGCGGTGTTTTTTGCAAGAATCGTAATTCCACGTTCTTTTTCTAGCGCATTAGAATCCATCATTCGTTCACCGTGGTCTGCACGATCATCAAATGTTCCAGACTGCTTTAGAAGCTCGTCTACCAAGGTAGTTTTACCATGGTCAACATGGGCAATAATGGCTATATTTCGTAGATTTTCGATCACAACTTTTCGCTCGAATTTTTTAAGATGCGCGATTATACTCTCAGGCACAATATTAGTACACGTTTATATTACAACCCCTTGACAAGACCACATAGGTAGTATTTTGGAATTTTCAACATCACAATATGATCTAATCAGCGGAGACCAAGGCGTCAGAAAATTGGTTGATCGGTTTTATGACCTGATGGATGAACGCGAGGACGTCAAAGTATTACGTGATTTGCACGCAAAGTCCCTACGCATATCACGCGACAAACTCTACATGTTTCTTTCAGGGTGGCTAGGCGGACCTCAACTGTATGTCGAAAAATATGGCCACCCCCGGTTACGCGCACGCCACTTACCCTTCAAAATCACTAATGAAGAAAGAGATCAATGGATGTCATGTATGAACCAAGCCTTAGAAGAGCAGATAGAGGATCAACTGCTATTAAGCACCCTAAAACAGTCGCTATTTAAGGTCGCTGATTTTATGAGAAACGCAGAGGATGCTTCGTAGCGGTAGACATTTGGGTATCTAGCTTGATATCTGCCTCCGGATCTAGACCCGAAATAAATTTTTTGAATTCTTGCTGGTCAGCTTCTTCATCATGATGAACAAAGCTACCCTCTAAATGAAGACCTTTACGTTTACAAGATAAGAATACCACTAGACCTTCAAGCGCCATTCCAACAAACTCATCGGGACTTGGACTTGCTTTCTGTAGATCAACATAACGATCAGAGTTCAACCTTTCCAACGAATTGAAAGTCTTTTGACAATGCTGATCATCAGCACTTGTGATCTCGAATGTAGAAAGTTGCTCATTCATACCAGTTATGATTGTCATTATTTAGCCCCATTACTAAATATTATACCCACCTAAGATGACCAATAACTGAACAACTCTTTTCTTAATAAATATTTAACAACCTTATTTAACTTTTTGTTGCACTAAGTTTGTAACATTTCCCCCTGAATATGTGTAAGCTTTACCAAACCCTATGACAAAACTTCCTGCATTTATTTCCACTCGAAATAATCTAAAATCACTAAGATTACTCAAAATATTCATGATGTTACCAAACTTACCTGCAAACTCAGCAATGATCTTAGTATAGTCCTCTTCTACACGCTCTATTTCAGATACATACCCCTCACCTGAGAGCCGCCTGCGTGCAAAAACTTGTCTGGACTTTTCCTCATCTTCAATAATTAAAATGGAAATCCTTTTATCGTCAATAAGGTTTTGAGTATGTTTTGCCAGCTCGCTAATATAAATATAAAAACAACCATTATGATAGATATAAGGGGCATAACTTGCATATGGTAAACCTTCTGATGTTAAGGACGCTATTTGCAGAGATTTTTGCTCTATAATTAATTCTTGTAATTGTTCTTCTGGGGACATCATAAACCTACCTACATAAACTCAACATTGATACTGTAAGCATAATATAACGATAAGTTTTGGTATGGCGGTTTATGGGACTCTGGATAATGAAAAGCTCAGTATTCTGATTTTTGCTCACGCGATAATAATTCACGAACAGCAATATGGGGAGACATCCCTTTGTAAAGAATACCGTGCACCTGCTGACAAATCGGCATCTCGACTCCCGCCTTTTCTGCCAGAGCATTGATTGAGTGGGAAGACTTATAACCTTCTACAGCTTGACCAATTTCCTCTATGGCCGCATCCATCTCTTTACCCTGTCCCAACGCTAAACCCAAACGTCGGTTACGTGATTGATTATCTGTACATGTCAGCACAAGGTCTCCAACACCTGCCAAGCCCATGATGGTATTGTGATTTGCGCCCATGGCTTTTCCAAGACGAGAAATTTCGGCTAAACCTCGTGTAATCAAGGCTGCTCGTGCATTCGCACCATATCCCAAGCCATCAGAAATTCCCGCCGCAATAGCCAATACATTTTTCACCGCACCACCTAGCTCCACACCCAACACATCATCGCTGGTATAAACTCGAAAGTTATCTCCCTGGAATGCCCTAGCAACCAAACTTGCAAGACTCTCCTCGTTACTCGCAGCCGTCATTGCGGTTGGCAAACCCTTTGCTACCTCTAATGCAAATGTTGGCCCCGACACCACGCCATACTGACTCTCAGACCCCAGCTCTTCACACAAAACTTCATGCAATAGTTTACCTGATCCGACTTCCAAACCTTTAGTCGCCCACACGATTCGATGTTCATCCGTTAAAAGCGGCTTAATTTTTTTCAGAAGATCCCGAAAACCATGAGAAGGTACAACGACCAACTGACAAATAGAGTGCTCAACGAGCTCCTCCACCTTTGGCGTACATTGCAATTTATCAGGGAAGGGGATATCTGGAAGATAATGCCTATTGACTCTTTCAACAGCCAAAGTATCGATATGCTCAGTGGAATAATCCCACAATAAAACATCAACACCATTACGAGCCAATTGCAACGCTAGTGCCGTGCCCCATGAACCAGCACCATAAACTGAAATTCGGGAAAGACAACTAGACAAAATTAGCTCTCCTCAGTCGTCACTGCAGATTCTTCCTGTTTTAGCTCTTCAAGGCGTTGCGCATATAACGCTTCAAAGTTAATGGGGGATAAATGCAATTCAGGAAAACTACCTTTGGAAACAAGGCTCGAAATTGCTTCGCGTGCATAAGGAAATAATATCGTTGGACAGTAGCTAGCCAACAAATGATTCATTTCATCGGCATCGTAACCTGAAATGTGGAAAACGCCTGCCTGCTTTATTTCTACCAGAAACGCTGTTTGTTCCTTGCTTTTTACCGTAACAGTAAGATCAAGCTCTACTTCAAAAAACGGAGCTCCCACCGCTCGCGCCTGTGTATTCATCTGTAAACTAATATCTGGATCCCACTCTTCGCCATAGATAGTTGGAGTATTAGGGGATTCAAAAGACATATCTTTTAAATAAATACGTTGAATGACAAACTGCTGTTCTTCTTGTTCTTTTGCGATGGTTTCTTCAGTCATTGGAATACTTTCCTATTATTTCTTCTTTTTAGATATTACGCGAGTCAAGCCCCGTTGAATTGCTTGCCGCCGTTGATATGAATATGCTTTTTTGTGATGAATCAGAAAAACCTGACTCATAATACAATGGTATTAGTCGTAAAGGAGCTTATCTAACTCACCATTTTGATTAATTCGGGCCAAATCGTCATATCCTCCGATATGCCTATCATCAATAAAAATCTGCGGAACGGTATTACGCCCTGAACGCTTCTCCATCACCTTCCACAGTTTATTATCACCATCCACCCGCAATTCTTTAATGCTTACACCCTTACTTTTCAGTAATCTTCTAGCGCGCATACAATACGGGCAGAATAGTGTTGCATACATGACAACTTCCGACATTAGCGTTTACTCAATGGATAATTTGCACTTTCCCAAGCCATGACGCCGCCTGACATATTATATACATCTTCGAAACCTTGCTTGGTTAATGTATTACAGGCAAATCCCGAGCGATTGCCGCTACGGCAGTAAACTAGTACCGTTTTATTTTTATAAGCGGATAATTCTGAAATTCGATCCTTCAGTTGTCCAACCGGAATATGTCTGGAACCTGAGATAATTCCATCTCCCAGCTCCTTGTCTTCCCTGACATCGAGGCACAATGTTCCGTCACCATTGATAAGCCGCACCGCCTCATTTACCCCCACCTGTTTATATTTCTTAGTCAATCGCCCAAATTCGACCCAAAGAATTAAGCCGAGTAGGCCAACAAACCCATATACCAAAAGAGGATGTTCTTGAGCAAAAGTTAGATATTGATCCATCAGAGGAAATTCCGTCACAAAAAACGCATAAGATAATACATCAGAAAAAGAACAGCAAACTACGTTTCTTTATGTGCGAAGATGTTTTGAAAAAACACATTCTTAGTAAACAGCCCAACCATTAATCTCTCTAATACTTTCAAGCACCTGGATAACTAGTGTGCTGGACAAAAGACTTCTTGCATCATTCCAACTAAACGCAAAATTCGCGGATCACCAACGCGGTAGTAAACACGATTTGCGTCTTTACGAGAGGATAGAACACCTTTATCACGTAAAATAGCTAAATGCTGAGAAATATTACTCTGAGAAGTTCCAACGATGTCGACAATTTCCTGAACGCTTACTTCTTGATCGCCCAATACACAAAGTATCTTTAATCGAAGAGGGTGAGAAATCGCTTTAAGTGAACGCGATGCGCGCTCTACATCTTCATCTCTTGCCAGTAATTGCGAATTAATTGAACAAGCCTCCGCAATGCTTGAAAATTCCATATTTGGCATATTTGTTTGTCCAATATTATATTAGTATTCTCAAATAATATAATATACTTAACTCTAAAAGTCATTAATTAAGTTACTCAGGATGTGGAGTTATCTCGCCCGCTAGAGTGCGACATACCGACTCTCAGGATATTTGTTATCCGCTATAATGCGAAATTTAACGGCAAATGAAGATGCTACCTCCTTAGACTGTCCAAATAGTTAGCAACTATAAAGATACTGACCACAAGCTCTATAAACCCATCAGAGCCAGATGTTTGCTGATAAAGCTATAGACTTCTACTACAGCTACTTGCGATACTCTCCACTGATTAAATGGATTCACAATATGACTGCATCAATAGATTTTCAGACGCTCGCTGTAAACGGCGTACTAGGCCTTCACCCCTACCAACCCGGCAAACCCATTGAAGAACTAGAGCGGGAACTCGGAGTCTCCGATACGCTAAAATTAGCCTCAAATGAAAACCCCCTTGGCGCAAGTAGTCAAGCACTCATAGCCTTGCAAGATCCATTACAAACACTGCATCTTTACCCAGACGGTAGCGGCTTTGCACTCAAAAACAAACTTGCAACTACACTCACTCTTGAACCTGAACAAATAACGCTGGGCAATGGTTCAAATGATGTCTTAGACTTAATCGCTCGATGCTTTCTCGATAACACAAGCAATGCCATTTTCTCGCAACACGCCTTTGCGGTTTATCATATTGTGACACAAGCGACTGGTGCTGAATCGAGAGTAGCAACAGCATATTCTGCTGATCATCCTTCTGCCTATGGACACGACTTGGAAGCAATGCTTAACCTAATAGATGCACAAACTCGCATCATCTTTATTGCAAACCCAAACAACCCAACGGGCACATGGTTAAAGGCAGCAGAACTCGAAAGCTTTTTACAACGGGTTCCACCAGAAACGATTGTGGTAATAGATGAAGCCTACTTCGAATATGTATCTGAAGAGAAATACCCAGATACCACCAAATGGCTAGAACGCTTTCATAACCTGATCGTTACACGTACTTTCTCAAAGATCTACGGACTGGCCGCCTTGAGAGTGGGTTATTGTGTATCACACGCCGAGATCGCTGATTTATTAAACCGTGTCCGCCAGCCTTTCAATGTCAACTCACTGGCTTTAGCCGCAGCAACTGCTGCGCTTGATGACAGAGAACAAGTAGTGATGAGTTCAGAGATTAATCGTGATGGGCTGGCTCAATGGGAAAAAGCATGTGCAGACCATGACTGGAACTATATTCCTTCTATTGGAAATTTCATCTGTGTAAACGTCGGTCCCGACGCTATGGATGTTTATGATGCCTTATTACATAAAGGTATTATTGTCCGCCCAGTAGCCAACTATGAGTTACCTCATCATTTGCGAATTACCATCGGCAAAAAAGAACAAAACCAACGCTGCATTGAAGCTCTAGAGCAAATACTAAATGATTAAACAAATCACAATTTTCGGTGTCGGCTTGATTGGCGGCTCACTCGCAATGGCGCTCAATAAGGCTGGCTTCTGTGAAAAAATTGTTGGCTGCAGTCGCAACCGTGAACACTTACAACAAGCCGTCGAGTTAGGTGTGATCGATCAATTTACAACAGATCCTCGCTTAGCCGTCGAAAATGCCGATTTAATCTTTCTCTCCGTACCACTTGGAGCCATGGCTTCAATTCTTACTCAAATCAAAGATTACATCCCTAAGCACGCTATTATAACCGATGGCGGAAGTGCTAAAATGAGCGTCAAGCAGGCAGCAGAGCAAGCCTTTGATGGAAAACTACCTCGCAATTTTGTACTCGGACACCCTATCGCTGGGCGCGAAAAAAGTGGCGTTGGGGCTGCGATTGTAAACCTTTATCAAGACCGTAAAGTCATTTTAACGCCTGTTACCGATACGAACACAGAGGCACTAACCACAGTCACCAAAATGTGGCAAACCACAGGGGCTATTGTAGAAACCTTAAATGTTGAAGAGCATGACTTAACCTTAGCGGCTACTAGCCACCTTCCACACGTTTTGGCTTATGAACTAATCTCGACACTAGCTCAGTCAGATGTGAGCGAAGATATTTTTCGTTATACCGCAGGAGGATTTCAAGATTTCACGAGGATTGCATCAAGTGACCCCGTGATGTGGCGAGATATTTGCCTGGAAAACCGCGATGCGATTCTCACAATGCTTGATGAATTTACAGATAATTTACAAGTGCTACGCAAAGATATTGCAGACAGTAATGCTGAAGCGATATACGAAGAATTTTCTCTAGCAAAAGATGCACGCGACCAAGCTATGCGCCACCGTTAAACTGAAGACATTTATCAAATTAAGACAAAGGCTATCACAACAACAGCAACCACCATAGCAACAGCAACCGCGTACATAATGGGCGAAGACTTTTCCACCTGCCATTCTAAAGCTGCTTTTTCTGCCTTGAACATCAACTTTTCAACATGAGTCTTTACCGGCATTGTCTCAATTTTTGAGTACGTTGCACGACCTCCTTTGACATTCACCAAAGGAATTAATACGTTGATATTATGACGTGCCATAACTGCTGTTTGAATCGGACCTTCATAATTAATCATCCAAGGTGGCTGATACTCAAAAAAGTCTTTTTTCATATTTTCATACATGTCTTTCTGACACTCGTTCAATAACGCCCTATTTTGCTCCAACGCTTTTTCCAAGTTTTCAAGGTTCTCCATGGGCCCGGGAGGACTCACATGCACAGTAAAATCTTTTTCGCTCCCTTGAAGCGTTATCGGAACTTTGATGGTACCAATCAATGACACTGGTTTCTCCTCACCTGACATCAAACAACCCTATGGACACTTAACAGATATAGGCTGATATGCCTCGTAAGGCACATCGATATTCACAGCAGTCAGCGTATTACCCCAGACACAACCTGAGTCCAAGCCAACTACGTTATGTCCATGATAATAACCGAGACTTGCCCAATGCCCAAAAAAAATCGTGTAATCTTTATTCTTACGTTTTTTGAACTCAAACCAGGGAATGCTCCTTTTATGGCTAATGGGCGATGCCTTATCAACCAAATTTAAAGCGCCATTCTTTCTCAAAAAACGCATTCTCGTAAAAGCATTTAAGATATATCGATCCCGATCATTACCGATAAGTTCCTTTGACCATTTATTGGGTTTATTCCCATAGACCTGACGTAGCCACGGCCCTACATCGTCATCCTGAAGCTTTTCTTGAATGCTTTTTGATAATTTTTTCGCTTTTTTTACTGACCAAAACGGTGGGATTCCCGCATGAACCATACAAATCTTCTTATCCTTTGCGACTTGAATTAATGGTAAGGTTCGTAACCAGTCGATCAATTCAAACCGATCTGGGGCTTTCATTAAGGTATCAGTACTAGGGTGGCTTCTAACAACCCCATAGTGCGCAGCAATCATCGAAATATCATGATTACCCAACACACAACGCGCACTGCTCCCGAGGCTTTTTAGGAAACGTAATGTTTCGAGAGATTTACTCCCTCTATTAACCAAGTCTCCCGCAAGCCAGAGAGTATCGCTCGAAGCATCAAACTGTAATTCCTCCAGCAAACGCTGTAAGGAGTCATAGCACCCCTGTAAATCACCAACCGCATAATTTGCCATTACTTTAGTATATAACCCAAAAGCCAAAAGAAAAACCATGTTCCAATACATACTTATGTTTAATCAGATAATTTAGGAGAATGCTATGTATAATCATTGCGACATAGACTATCTCCAAACCTCTCCCTTACATGAATAGTTACGATAAAACCCCCTACAAATCCATCCCCATTCTCTACACCTACTTACCTTCCCTTGCCGCAACAGGAAGATTGCATGGCATCGATACAGAAGACCCAGACCAATGCAGAGTTCTAGAATTAGGATGCGCAGAAGGCGGGAATATTATTCCTCAAGCCTGGTACTTTCCTAGTACCACCTTCGTTGGCATTGACCTATCACAGCGTCAGATTAAAATGGGTCAAAATATAATCGAAAAACTTGAATTACCCAACATTCAACTTCTCCAAGCAGATATTTCATCTTTTAAACATCAAACAGATGACAAATTTCACTACATTTTATTACATGGTGTTTTCTCTTGGGTTTCTGCAGAAACACAAGAAAGTATCTTCCGGCAATGCCAATCGTTACTCGCCGATAATGGCCTTGTTTATATTAGCTATAACACATACCCTGGCTGGCATTCCCAAATGGTATTTCGTGATGCTTTAAAGCTCGATGCATCCCTATACCCTCAAAAGCCAATCAAAGAACGACTTAAAAACTTACAGGCATTCTTTTCTGCTGCGGATAATGAGTTTTCAAACTATCATCAGCGACGCCTTCATGAGCTTGGTAAACATTCTGATAGCTACCTTCTGCACGAATTTTTAGAAGAAAATAATCACCCTATCTACTTCAAAGACTTTATCTCGCGGGCTCAACAGCATTCACTCCAATATATAAGTGATGCCTACTTACCAATTGACGAGCCTTCATTACTCGGGGAAAAACGTCATAGTTTTTTAAAAAATATACCTAAGAAAATAGATCGTTTACAAGCGATGGACTTCATGATTCATCAGCGTTTTCGACGCTCAATCTTAACGCATAGCGGTAATAAGGTACGTGAAAAATTCACATCCGAACATTTACCAGAAGTAGCATTTCGCACTTATCTGCAAAGTAAACAGATCGCGTCATATAATAAAATTCAAGAAGTAAAATATCACGACTTGAGTAATACAAAATTACAGATATCCGTTTCACATCCGATCACCCATGCAGCTATTTCCATTCTTAAATCTCATTACCCAGGCTCATTATCTTTTAATGACCTATTACAGAAATCCTGCCAAAAGGTTGCTGACGAAGGTGATCTAAAGTATTTAGAAAGTATTGAGCACTTCTATAGTGAATTGTACCTACTAGTGGTCGATGATTGGGTAGCCCTTGATACTCGAAGTCGACAATATGCAAAACTCGACTCTAGCAAGCCGTTACAAATTTCAACACTCAACTACTACTATGCAATTCAACAAGGGTTTATGCCCTCCCCCTGTCATAAAGCTATTGATTTGGGTAAAACTTCAAAAATATTTTTTTCACAATTATTACATGGCACGTCTGGAGAAGCATTGCAAGCAATGTATATCAATGAGTATAAGAAGAAAAATAAAAGCACTAGCATAAACCCATTCTATGCCAATACGTATAAAAAACAGGCAAAAAATTTCATCAAAACACTTGAAAGAAATGGCTTATTGGAGAATAAATAACCACTTCATAATAAGCTTAGCTTATCTTTCTAGCCAATAAAAATAGCAGACGCTCATAAGTGAAAACTATAACAATGATAAATATCACATCTACAGACCATACGTTTAACTAATTGGGGTTATAAAAAGGTTATAAGACCTTTTCTTACAATTGGTTATACAATTAGTTAAACAGGAATTTAGTTGTAAACGCCTCAGGATCAGAGCCGTTAGGTTTAGCATTGTTACTTTTTTAATCATTTGCTGCACTACTTCTTGTTTTTTGAACGGTACATAAAACATCTCCCCAATTTGTCGATGTGTCGTTCTTAGAAATTTATGTAATAACGCTCAAATAAGTAACAAAGGATTAATTGACGTTATAAGGAACACATAAGGGAATGTATATGAATAACGGAATATCAACAACAATCGTGAGTGTCTTGGGTGGTATCGCATTGCTAATTAGCAATGCCTCACTCGCCCTACAATCTAAAGCGACTTCAACAGTAGCTACGCAGGCTGAGCAAGTTCAGGCGATGAACAAGCAACGCGTGGATAGCGCTCCTTACTCAAGTAATCGAGTAAAGCGCAATTCAAAAAAAATGTCTGTGCTAAAGGACAGAACCCGCGTCCGTTTCAAAGTCAAGTTTAAACGTGGACTTGGAATTGCAAACTCTGATGTTAAGTGGTCTGTTCGCCCTGTAAGTGGCAAAGGTACGCAACTTAAAAGGGGGCGTGAAGCAACAATGCGCCTCAAACCAGGAAAATATGTTGTTTCCCTACGCATTGGTGACTTCAAGAAAACCCAAAACGTTACAGTAAAACGTAGTCGTAATTCCGTTCAAACTATTCCTGTTTCAGCGAAAATTGGTATCGTAAAAGCATCTTCAAACTTTGCGAATGTGGCAAGTTCCGATGTTAAATGGACGATTACAAACAGCAAAGGAACAGTTGTCTCTCGTACTTCTGGTAAAGATTTAAAACGAATCGTACAAGCAGGTAGTTACAAAGTTGCAGCTACCTACAAAGGTAATAAAAAGGGACGTAATGTGACGGTTGCTAACGGTCGTGTTGGCAAAACAACAATTCACATGCCGACGGGTAGTGTTAAATTCCGAGCGTTTAAAGGTAATGGTACAAAGCAGCCATTGATGGAGAAAGCAGCTTGGACGATATATGATGCTCGTGGCAAAAGTGTCTCAGCGTCATCGAAGAACAACTTCCGTGTCACACTTTTCCCAGGAAAGTATTCGGTAGTCGTCAAGACACGTGGGAAAAAACAAAAAAAGACATTCAACATACAGTCTGGTAGAAACTCAGATGTAGTGTTGCATCTGTAGAGCCCAAAACAGAGTGCAAATTATATTATTGCCCTCTGTTTTTGCTATTTGATATCGTTATATCCTACAAATACCATGTAGGTTGAATATCTTCGATTTGCATTGGCTTAATCTCCATTTCTGTAAATTCTTTTGATTTGTTACCTACCGCAACAATAATTTTTTCCTCATTTCTTCCCCGACTAAACCGCCCAGTAATTCTTGCCGCTAGTTCAATATCAGCTTCTGAGAGATTCTCGCCATCAAGTAAAGTCATAGGCCCAGCATGGCTTACCGTCTTTATCCACATGAACTGCTTGCGATAACCTTCCATATAACGTGTTTCACCTTCTTCACGCGCAATGATCATTTTAAAATTATCTTTAGGACGAAGATGACGCCCTGTTTTTAACAGCATGATATCATCAAGCTCGTAGTATTTTTCACCTCGGTTCGCCCATAAATCTTTCAATTTATCCGAGTAATTTGGATCCGTTAAAAAACAGCAACCCCCAGCGGGTTGTGCGTATTCTTCAATTCCCCATTTATTAGCCAGAGCCATTTGAGGCTTACGACTTCGCCCTGAAAAATCAAACAACTGTTCACGAACAATCCATCCTTCTTTCTCGGGCAACGTAGCAGGTAAATTCTTACCACATAGCGGACGTACTAACCGATCATCTGCGCCAGACTCTTTGGAAATTATCGGCATGGTTTCTTTACGTTGAGATTTAGGGCGCTGTCCAATGACTTCACCTGTAATAATAAAATCGAAATTATTCTCTTCCATCCATTGTTTGGCTTTATCTACCATGAAGATTTTACAATCAAGGCAAGGGTTTAGATTAGCGCCGTATCCATGCTGAGGATTAATAACAACGTCTTTGTATTCTTCCACAATATCGATGATATGCAGCTTGATACCCAACTGATCAGCAACCCATAGCGAGTTATTTCTAACTGGCTTCTCTCGTTTATCTTTACGAATTGAGTGGGTATGTCCTTCCACACAAAAACCGGTGAAAAAATTGATACCTTCCACATGAATGCCTTGTTCTTGTATTGCCTTAGTGGCTAACATGGAATCCAACCCACCCGAGATGAGTGAGACTGCTTTGCGTTGTTTTTTCATAATTGTGTACGATTGGAAATCGTTGTCATAAACGAACAACGTAGTATATCAGTGAAATTCGATACTTGGTCAAGTTTACACGGAGCTTTCATCTTCAAATGTTTGGTTAAGACTGAGGATGACGTATACTTGCCCAACCAAAAAAAGAACGGTTTGCAAATCTAATGAAATACGATGTATCAACATTTCAGGGACTCATTCTCGCGCTGCAAAATTATTGGGCAGAGCAGGGATGCGTTATTCTCCAACCCTATGACATGGAAATGGGGGCGGGCACCTTTCACCCAGCGACTTTTCTACGTTCAATAGGCCCTGAACCATGGAATGCTGCATACGTTCAACCCTGCCGTCGCCCTACAGATGGACGCTATGGGGAAAACCCGAACCGTTTACAACACTATTATCAGTTCCAAGTTATCTTGAAGCCATCACCTGACAATATTCAGGAGCTGTATTTAGACTCTCTAAAGCAACTTGGTTTTGACCCACTGGTACACGACATTCGCTTTGTTGAAGATAACTGGGAATCACCAACTCTTGGGGCATGGGGATTAGGCTGGGAAGTCTGGCTTAATGGTATGGAAGTAACCCAGTTTACCTACTTCCAACAGGTAGGAGGTCTGGAATGCAAACCCGTTTCCGGAGAAATCACCTATGGCCTCGAACGTCTTGCTATGTATTTACAAGGCGTTAAAAGTATCTACGACCTGGTCTGGACAGAAGGCCCCCAAGGGATTGTTACCTATGGCGATGTCTTCCATCAAAATGAAGTTGAGCAATCAACCTACAACTTTGAGCAAGCAGATACCGAAGCCTTGTTCCTACAATTCGATCAATGCGAAGCTGAAAGTCAACGCTTAATTGAAGAGCATTTACCTTTGCCAGCATACGAACAAATGCTAACCGCATCACATACATTTAACCTATTAGATGCGCGGCACGCTATTTCAGTGACCGAAAGACAACGTTACATTCTACGTGTCAGGGCCTTATCTCGAGAAATTGCTCAGGCTTACTATGACGCACGAGAGGCACTCAACTTCCCGTTACTCAGCCAACAGGAGGAAGCAAACAATGCATAAAGATTTACTCATTGAGATTGGCACAGAAGAACTACCCCCAAAAGTACTTAAAAAACTTTCTACTGCGTTTACCCAAGGTGTTGTTGCAGGTTTAAAAGATCAGAAACTTTCGCATGGTGACGTCCGCTCTTTCGCCTCACCACGTCGTCTAGCTATTACCATTGCTGATCTTGCTACCGAGCAAGATGATCAAGTGACTGAACGTAAAGGGCCCGCCACTAAAGCGGCTTTTGATGCTGATGGCAATCCAACCAAAGCCATTCTTGGTTTTGCAAAATCATGTGGTGTGACCATCGATCAACTTGGCAAGCAAACCACTGATAAAGGGGAATGGTTTGTTTTCAACCAAACCAAAGCAGGCCAGCAAACGGAAAGCTTATTGGCAGATATCATTACTCATTCATTAAATAAACTCCCGACACCTAAGCGCATGCGTTGGGGGGATAATGATGTGGAATTTGTCCGCCCTATGCATTGGGTCATTGTTATGATGGACGATACCGTCATCGATATGGAGATCATGGGTATCAGCTCTGACCGTATATCACGAGGTCATCGCTTCCACCATCCTGAACCTATCAGCATAGATTCTGTTGAAAGCTACGAATCACAACTGCTTGATGCTTACGTTATCGCTGATTTCGAAAAACGTCGTGATACCGTTAGCGAGTCAGCTCATACAGCAGCCGAAAGCCTTGGCGGACAAGTCATCATTGATGAAGAGTTATTAGATGAAGTTACAGCCTTAGTTGAATGGCCTGTTGCCGTAGCAGGGGGGTTTGAAGAGCAATACCTTGCCGTCCCTCAAGAGTGCTTAATCACAACGATGGAGTCACATCAAAAATATTTCGCGGTAGTCGATAATAATGGCATGTTACTGCCGCATTTCATCACAACCAGTAATATTGAAAGTAAAAACGTGCGCGCTGTTCAAGAAGGAAATGAGCGTGTTATTCGCCCTCGTTTCAGTGATGCAGAATTCTTCTGGCAGCAAGATCAACTAAACCCATTATCATCACGCATCAAAGCGACAGAAAAAATTCTCTTCCAAAAGCAGCTTGGTACTCTCTTCGAAAAAACCCAACGTGTAGAGAAGCTTGCGACCTTTGTTGCTGAACAAACTGGTGCAAATGCCGAAGATGCAGCTCGCGCTGCTCAACTTTCGAAATGCGACCTAATGACCGACATGGTTGGTGAGTTCCCTAAGCTACAGGGCATTATGGGACGCTACTATGCGCTACAAGATGGCGAAACAGAAAATGTTGCTTGGGCACTAGAAGAGCAATATAACCCACGTTATGCTGGTGATGATCTGCCACAACATGAAGCTGGTTTGATCCTGTCACTGTCTGACAAGCTTGATACACTAATGGGTATTTTTGCTATTGGACAACGCCCAAGCGGTACTAAAGACCCTTTTGCTTTGCGTCGAGCAGCACTCGGGGTATTGCGCATTATTATTGAAGGTGGACTAGATCTTGATTTGAAAGAGCTTCTGCACGTTTCAGCAGGTAATTTTTCTGACTCTGTAAAGGCGAATGAGAAAGTTGATGAAACCTTCGATTACATCATCGAACGTCTCAATGCCTATTACAAAGACCAAGGTATAAGCTCTACTGTTGTCGATGCCGTTGCAAAATTGCTACCTACACGTCCTTTAGACTTCGACCAACGTGTAACAGCTGTTGCAAGCTTTAAAGATATGGCAGAAGCTGAATCATTAGCTGCGGCAAACAAACGAATCGGTAACATCCTAAAGAAACAAGATCAGGCAGTTAGCGAAACGGTGGATACAGACTTGTTTAAAGAAGCCGCTGAAGGAGAACTCCATGCTGCTTTACTCAAGCAGCAAGATATTGTTTCACCACTGTTCGAAGAAGGTAATTACACAGACGCACTCAAATCACTTGCTGATTTACGTGACCCTGTCGATACATTTTTCGATGGTGTAATGGTTATAGATGAGAATATGGCGCTTCGTGAGAACCGTCTCGCTTTACTCAACCAGCTTCGTAATACCTTCCTTAAAGTAGCCGATCTTTCGGTACTATAAATTACTATCTGTTATATATCAGGCAGCTTGCTTTAATGCTGCCTGATTTTGATATCTGAATACCATCAAGTGACCCCCTCACTATTCAAAAGCATCACACTATTAGTGTGAAACTTAATAACAGCAAGTCTGTCTATCTTCCCAGATATTCTTTACCCCTCAGAATCACTTTTACGCTAAACTTAGTAAGCCTAAAATAATCACTTTTACCATAGAATCCAGAAAAAACCATATAAATGAAAAACATAGCTAACTCTTTTTTTAGAACAGCGTTGCAAAACAAACCTCATCTATTTATCTTGCTTTTCCTTCTGGTCTTATCCTGTATCTCCTTCTATACCACCTATGATGGACTGATTCGTTTCTCTTATGGCAGTTTCGATAAAACACCGATCGTATTTGTTGTTGTGCTATTTTTATTCGTGACGGTTCTACAGGGGATGCTGCTCTTTTCCCTCTTCGAACTTTTACGTAGTCGTATCTATTTAAAAGCTATTTGGCTAATTGTATATATCGTTACTATGGGAGTGAGTGTCTTTTTTAGTTACAGTTTTTACTACAATCTATTTCGTGCAGAAAGTTACGCTTTTGATAACTTCTCTTCACAACTCAATCGCGTCAAAGATTCAGCACAGGATTATCAAGATGCCTTTTCACAAATTAATGCCGATACGGTTAAGTTAGCCGACTACTCACGTAAACGTGCAGAAGAAGAACGGCAGTTTGGTGGAACTTGTGGCTATCAATCAGCGCCAAAGGCTGGCCCACGTAGCCGCTACCGGGATAAAGAAAAGCGCGTTTTTACGGCGTTATCTGATGACATTACCGATCTCAATAAAAAAGTTTCAGCCGATATTCTACAATTAGAAGCACTGGTTAAAAAATACCAAAGAGACGATCAGGCTACCGAGAATATTCAAAACTCGATGAATAAGATTGTTCAGAGAGTGAATGGCTATCAGGAAAATGGCAAGTTACTCAACCTCAGCGCCACCTTGCGCGACCACATGTATGAGAAGCGTAAAACTGATGGTAATCATGCAGATGGAATACCAATAACATGCCCGGATGATAATATCGATATCAAGGGCACCAGTATTCTCAAACAAATCGAGATTTTGCCTCAAGTATCTGATGTCGAACTGTTTGACCCAGATAGCGATCACCAGGTATTAGGGCGTGCATTGACCGTCTTTATGCAAATACCCAAAGCACTTTTGCCCGATACTTTCTGGGAACAGTTTATCCCCGAAAAAAATAGTGACCAAGCTGAAGCGACCAAGATTACCAATCTGGATTACTCACCTCTCATTCTGGGAGGACTCATCGATCTCTTTATCTTTATTGTAGGACTGGCTGATGGGTTGGAAAACCGTCAATACCGCTGGGCACAACGACAATTCAAAGGACGCTACATTCAATCGGATGATATTCCGAGATTTGGTGACATTGCCAATGAAATCTTATTTATTGAACATCTGCGTAATTTTATTTATCGAGATCGATGGAGTTTAACCATCATCATACCCAGTAATCCACTCACGCTACCCGTATCTGAACGGGGGATATTTGATTTGATAGAAGCACTTGAAGCTTTCGAAATTCTCAAGAGGCCACAGAAACAAAATCTGCCTTTTGCGTCTTTACCTCCATCCATGCAAACTTCATTTTCAATGCTCTTTAATGATGCTCAAGGAAGAGAATTTACGGTATATAAACTCCCCACTTCACTCTGGAGAGAGCTTCAACAAGCCTATTATTCACACCATTTACAGGTAAATAAGCTCTAGGTGCTACCTTTGATGAAAGGTCAGCACTAAGACATCACGATAAGCTAATTCCCCTTTGCGTAAAGGATGAATTGAGCTAACGCTGTGAAACAGCTTCTTATCATTTAGCAACACAGCATCACCCGGTTGCGCTAACATACCTTCAAAGATAGTATCTCTATTTTTATATAAGCGTGTCACACCACCTTCGATGTTGTGTCGCTTGATTAGCATGATGAATACATATTCTGCACCATCTTGATGAATCCCCTCAGGTGTTGGCTTTCCTTCCTGCTTTTCATCCCCCGTTATCCTGAACTGATGGCATTGCACTTTCCAGTTTTGTGCATCAGGCCGACTGATCATCGCAATACTCCAATTCAACACTTGTTGAAAAACAGGATTATTCAATACCGATGGAGAAAATGTAGCAAAGTTTCTTGAGAAACCGCCATTCAAACGATTGTATGAACTGTTTTGGTAATGGGGTTCATAAGGCAGTACATGCGTTTTATTAGTGCTTACCTCTAATACAACATAACGTCGATAACGATAGGTTCCCGCATCTCTGAGATAGACATCTTGAGGGAGTTGCGACCATGTTTGACTCAATTGTTCAAAATGTTGATTGCCATTACCCAAGTTAAGCGCTGCATAACGAGATGAATCTCTAGGCAAACAGTAACCTATATGCTGAAGATCAAGATATAGTAATAGTGATGGTTTTCGTAGCATATTGAATTTACTGTATAAAAATTCTAGCAATTGTTAGCAGATAATAATCTGTGTTTTTCCGCATTACTACGCTCTTTCTCATATAACCAAAATTGTATTTCAGCATACACCCCGTCAAAAAAAAAGCGCGTTAAAAATCTGGTAATATCGCAAAAAAACTGATATTAATCACGCTAATTACAACAACTCACTTAGGAGGAAACATGTCAGAATTATTTTCTGAAGACTGGATGAAGGCACTTAAAGACGAATGGAATAACGACCCAGAGGTATCAGACGCATTAGCAGCAATCGGTTTTAATTCGGTTATTGGCTGTGGTTTTAAAGACGGCGAGACAGTTGGTGTCTTTGTAGTGGAGCAGGGCGTTTGTACGAGCGCTGGCGCATACAATGGCGAAGAGCTTGATTGGGATATGCGCGCAGATAAAAAGAACTGGATGAAATGGGTTTCCAAAGGCATTGGTATGGGAGGTCTTGGCATGGCTTATGCCAGCGGCAAGCTTAAGTTCTTCAAAGGCGACTTTGGCGCAATGATGAAGAACCCGAAAATGGCAGGGCCTTTTGTTAAAAGCTTTGGTTTGATGAAAAATATTCCAACGACATAAACACCCTAGCTGTTTTTGAAAAAGGCCAACTGTAATTTCGCAGTTGGCCTTGTCATGGGCATTCATGCCCCATGTAACACATACGTAAGCTATCTTACGTAATTTTCTATGATGTGATCAACACCTTTACCTGAGACCTCATAAACTCAACAATGGCATAGATACCAACATATCGATGAATATACTGCCGCCTATGAAATACCTCGAGATTATAGATCACATAGTATCTCCGAATCAGTTTGCCAGATACTGGTACCGTCGCTACACTTCACATCATCAGCCTTTATTTCCAAATTGCTTTAATCGTAGTCATCCAAACTGAGTGGAGTGCTTGGAGCTCAGCCAGGTAGAGGCGGAGGTTTCTTTCCTGACAGGGGTACAAGAGGTGGCTCATCCTTCACAGATGTTGACTGATGTGGCAAGGGAGGAGGGGTAGACGCAATATCCACTTTTTGAGTGGCTGCTATAGGTATAATGACACGCTTTACTTTTCTTTCTTTTCGCAGAATAACTCGCTCTGAAGGCAATGCTTTTATTTCTTCTTTAACCACCTCTTCAACATGACTTCCCCATGCCGCTAAACGAAATAAAGTCCCCCCTGCGACAAGAATAAAACTCATATACCAAAGATAAAAACCAAGCCCAACATCAATCACCTCCTCTGAACTATCGAAAGGCACTTTTTTAAATAAAAAGGCTTCAGATGCAACAAGAATAGCAAACACAGCAAGTAACAGGGCAAACTGCGGCTTTCGACTAGAGACGCGGATGGCGATAATTGCCAAGGGCAGGGCATACCAGGCAAACTGAAAGGTAATAAAGCCTAACCAACCCATTGCTAACACCCAATAGCCCAATATATCTTGGGACTGCGTGATGAAGGCAGGCAAAAATAAGGACAAAAGAAAGAGTACAGCCGCTAAAAAATAGGCTGCAAATGAAAGACTTTTTAGCTGGGTATTATTTCCCTGCCATCTGGTTTTAGCTTGTGTATTCATGATTGTATTGGCAATTCCCCTTGCTGACAGGCTCTCAGGAAATATATTACCTGTCGCAAACGCTCCTTCGTCTGACGCTTCCCTTGAAACTCTAGCGTTGAGCATACGTCACGCCATGATTGATTTTCAATAACTTTTGCATTCACTAAGGCATTATCACGTTCATCAAGCGGGCTTTCTAACTTAGAATCTGCGTTGGCGTAACATGCGAACCATTTTTGAATGGCATAGAGGCAGGATTCTAAAGAGCGATTACCATCACAGTAAGAATCAACGTCTCGCTTATCGTAGCTATCAAACTCATCGTTTATCGATGAAAGCTCTACGCCTAAAACATCTAACGTTTTACCCAGGATATCTGCATATTCACTATCTCGCAACGCACTAAACTGTTTGTTAAATCTCATGAAACAAGGCTCTATAAGCTCCATCACGTGTGGCAATGTTGCAGACACCATCATGACGGAACGATGCCCACTGCTCTTATCTCGGCGCATACCAACACGCACAACCTGATAACCCGTGTTTCGCCAAAATTGTGCAATCCTCGTACCCGTCAGAGCATACGAGGTACTCCAATAGTCACATGACTTACCCGTTTGCTGCATATAAGCCAGCAAAGCACGACCAACCCCACGTTCTTGAAGCTGTGGATGTACCACAATACGCATAATACGCTCTGTGGTGAGCACTGCTATTTCGGGCATTCCCAGATGATTGATCAAAGACTGAGGAATTAAATGTCCCCGTGGTCGGCGTTTTCCATAATGAATTTGCTGCGCCAACTCCTCATTAAAACCGCCTTCTTGTACTGTTAACGCTACCGCTATAACGTTATTCTGATACTTTGCAATATAGACCTTAACGCCCATGCCATCTAACAAATGGCGTAGGTCTGAAGGTCGTGTCTGGTAATGAGCAATCACTAATAAACTGACCATCTCTTTGAGCAATGCTTCATCTTGCATTAACTGCGTACGCGAGACTTCCATAAATTGACAAGCTTTGGAACCGAAATGGTTACTTGAAGAAAGGGGGGGCAAGACAACATCCAAGAGCAAACTACTATGAATAAACCGCTCGAGGGGATCATCTTCAGCATAGCGAATGGGCTTCTGCATGGATAATTCTGTCCAATCAGGATACTTTTTATGTAAATACTGTCGCAAACGAATACTAAAACCATGTCCTGATCCTTCGTATCCCTGTAAGGTCGTCGATAAAACAACTCTTGGGTAATGCTCCAGAATTTGCTTTAAAGCATGGATTGATAGCGTCGCTGCTTCATCAATAAAGAGAAGATCTATAGCTTCTGCCTTCTCCAATAATTCTTCTACCGTTTTGAAGGCAACCTGCTCTTCTAAATCCTCCCCCTGTTGATAAAAACTATTTAGAGATAATTTACTGGGTGCATATACGCCAATTTTTAGACCTTGATTATCGATGATCTGATTAACAAATAAGGCGAGTGCCGAAGACTTTCCTCTGCCACGATCTGCTTGAATGACGACAGGCCATGCAACATCATTTTCCTGAATGTCGAGCAAGCTTTGAATAAGTTGCTCTTGATCATGAGTCGATGCCAGAATAGGGGGGCGAATAGCTTCTATTTGAGGCAGGTCAGATGATTGCTGCGTAAGGATCTCTGGAAAACTGCTGCTCTGTAAGAAGCGAATAAAACGCTGTAAGAATCGTTGTTGAATATCTTCTTCTTTATGCGGCCAATTTAGATAACGAACTGAAAAGGGGTCTGCATAGTTCTTCCACGCGGCAAACTCAGGGCTTAACAATATTAAACATCCTCCTGCCACAATCGTACCCGTACAGGCTGCTAAGGCATCGGGATCGAAGCCTGCAAACATATCAAACACGACACAACGGTATTCCTTGCCTAATATGCTATTAATGTCTCCTACTTTGTGCCGGCCATCACGTGCCGCATAGCGTAGGATTTGCGCTTCTGCTTGCTGACTGAGTACATGGTCCACTGTGTCTTTTGCCCAAGCTTCATCGCCTGATATCACCAGCAAACGACGATGGGCCAAACCACGATCATCAAACATCAGGATTTTGGCAGGAGATGATGCCGATAGGCTGAGGTGATCGGATAGCGGCGATCTTTGCCGAACGCGCGTTTGCTTATACGTACACCTGGTGCTGCTTGACGACGCTTATATTCATTGAGTAACAATAGATTCGCTACGCGATGTACTGTTGCCTGCTCGTATCCCAAGGCAACGATATCTTCAACACTCATGAATTCTTCAATAAACATCTGCAAGATCGGATCAAGAATATCGTAAGGCGGTAAAGAATCTTCATCTTTTTGATCTGGTGCAAGTTCTGCAGAAGGTGGACGCGTGATTACTCGGTTCGGAATAATCTCGCCATCACCCATACTATTTCGGTAACGCGCCAGTGAAAAAACTCTTAGTTTATAAACGTCTTTCAGTGGCGCAAAACCTCCTGCCATGTCCCCATACAAGGTTGCATAACCCATCGACATTTCGCTCTTATTCCCTGTTGCCAAAAGCATTTTTCCAAGCTTATTAGACATGGCCATCAATAGCACACCACGACTACGCGATTGGATATTTTCCTCCGTTACATCTCTACCCAAGCCTGCAAACTCATTCGCCAAGGCTCCCATGAAACTATTAAAAATATCTTCTATGGGAATCTCTCGATACTTCACACCTTGGGTTTCAGCTTGTTGTCGAGCATCGGTTTTGCTGATTTCAGCGGTATAGCGAAACGGCATCATGATGGCTTCGACTTTATCTGCACCTAGTGCATCTACCGCAACGGCCAATGTTAAAGCAGAATCAATTCCCCCTGACAGTCCTAAAAGCACACCCGAGAAACCATTCTTTTTAACATAATCTTGTACTCCGATAACCAGTGCCTGATAAATCTGCGCATCTGGTACTGCCAGTTGTAATGTCTTGACTTCCCTTGATGCCCCCACCTGGCAAATCTGACAAACACTTTCGAAAGCTGGTAGCTGCTCAATGAGTTGTCCTTTTTTATCCACAACCAGTGAATGACCATCAAATACCAATTCATCCTGCCCACCTACCAAGTTGCAGTAAACAATCGGCATCTGATATTTCTTGGCACGTTTGCTCAAGAGCTCTAATCGTTCTTCAGCCTTATTTTCTCGAAATGGTGACGCGTTTAAAACAATACATAACTCAGCACCAGCACTCTTTGTCTTTTTGATGGGGTCTTTCCGCCAAATATCTTCACAGATCAAGATACCCGTCGGCACTCCTGCAATTTCAATAACTGCAGATTTTTTACCCCTTGCAAAATAACGTTTTTCATCGAAAACACGATAATTCGGCAAATATTGCTTGGCATATTTGGCCAGGGTTTTTCCATCTCGGTAAACCATAGCCATATTGTACAAATGGTTGCTGCGCTCAACAGGTGCGCCCACTATCACAGTGATACCTATTGAAACGTTACGAATCTGCTTCAGCATACTCTTCACCTGCTTTAGAAAAGCAGGGCGGAATAATAAGTCCTCAGGAGGATAGCCTGTTACTGCCATTTCAGGGAATACAACAGCATCCGCTTTTTGTACCCGTGCTGTTTCAATGTTTTCCAGAATCATCTCTAAATTCTTGGAAAAATCCCCCACCCATGGGTTAATCTGTGCAATAGCTATTTTTATTTTTTTCATCAATAGTTTTCCTAGACAAGCAAATTATGCATTCGTTATGCCCTGCTTGTTAAAATGTCATCTGATAATCGACAAACAATGGCTTGGCTTGATACTCATGTAAATTCATTGCAATTCGACGATGATTTGATTAATGAGGTATTATCGCACCATCATTAAAAAGATACACGTTCCCTATGCGCATTCTATTCGTCCTTGTTCTGCTGGTAGTCAGCTTCCTCGTTGTAAGATCAATACGATCAAAATTGAATCAGTTACCAAAAAGAGACAATTCACCAACAATAAAAAATAATGCCATGTTGAAATGTCAGCATTGCGGCCTGTTTATTCTAGAAGAGCAGGCTATAAGAAAAGGGGATAAGGTATTTTGCAGTCTAGAGCACGCCAGGCAACAACTGGAATAACAGTTGATGCAGTACCAGCATCGTTTTTCAAAGTAGAAAGTAACCCTTGGTCACAGCTGCAACTCTATAATCTTTATCGCCTTGTTCTTGCTGGAGCCTTACTGCTTGTCGGTCTAACCGAGCATCTTTTACCTGATCGCTTTATTATCCACCCAGGGCTTTTCAATCAGGTTATGGCAGTATTTACTGTCATTGTGATTATAGAAAACATTTTTGCGTATATGCAGTGGCCACGCTTTACCATTCAACTTTATGTGAATTCGACCACTGATATTGTAACTTTGCTGGCGATTATGTATGCCAGCGGTGGCGTCAGTTATGGCTTAGGCATCTTGTTAATTTTGCCAGTGATTACACCGAACTTATTTCAACCCAGTCAATTTTCTTTATTGTTAACGGCCATTACTGTCATCTTATTGATTAGCATAGAAATGAGCTTGCAAAATAAAGGCGAGAATTTTCAGGAGTTATCTCGAACAGGCTTTCTTGCTTTATTTATGATGCTGTCATCATGGTTAGCCAACTCCTGGTCTGCGCAAGCATATAAAACAGCTACTTTAGCAAGAAAACGTGGGCTTGATTTAGCCAGTATGTCACAACTTAATCAATCCATTTTAGACCATATTCAAACAGGAGTGATTGTACTGGAAGATTCACGAACCATTAAACATATGAATCAATCCGCTATGTCAATCTTAGGTCAGCCCAAGGATTGGAGAAATCAACCGTTAATAGATTTTGCCCCTGAACTCGATGCATGGTTCCGCTTTTGGAGCGACAATCATCGCCCGAAGGTGATGAGCTATGACATTAACCATCAAGGCACGACTTCTTTGAAAGCACGGATTTCCCAATTAGGAACAAGAAGTAATGCGACTTCACTGATTTATTTGCAAAATACGCATGAGGAAAAAGAACAATTACAGGATATGAAACTTGCTTCTCTAGGCCAATTGACGGCAAGTATTGCACATGAGATACGTAATCCTCTGGGTTCAATTAGCTATGCCGCGCAGTTAATGGAAGAGGCCGGTAATTTAAACGAGGAAGATGCGCATATGAATCAAATCATTCTGTCGAATGCCAAACGTACTGATGTGATTATTGATAATGTGTTAAACCTTTCAAAACGAAAAAATCCAAAGCGGATTAATTTGCGTTTAAAACTTTGGCTTGATGCATTTTATAAGGATTTCATCGCGCAAAATAAGCTTTCTGAGGATCAAGTCAGTTTATTTATGGACCCTGAAAATATTGAAGTCACTTTTGACCCTGACCACTTACATCAAATTCTTTGGAATTTGGGTCGAAATGCCGTCAAATATGCTAAAGAAGACCCTAAAGACCTGATGTTACAAATACAGGTAAGCATTCCTGCACATACCAGTGATGTGATTTTAAGCCATATTGATAATGGCAAAGGAATCAGTAAACCAATGCAACAACGCCTTTTTGAGCCGTTCAGCACAAGTGGTAAAAAGGGTATCGGTTTGGGGCTCTTTATGTCTCGAGAACTTGCCCAAGCCAATGGTGCATCGCTTGAATATGAAAAACTGGCTAGTGATGGAAGTTGTTTCCGTCTTGGCTTTGCTAACCGCTAAAGAAAATAATAATGACTAAACAGCGAATTTTAATTGTTGATGATGAACCTGATATCCGCGAATTACTGGAAATCACGTTGATCCGTATGGGGCTATCGACTCTCACAGCCGCTAATGTGCAAGAAGCCTTAGCATTGCTTGAGACATCACCTCCTGATCTTTGTCTTACCGATATGAAGTTGCCTGATGGCACGGGGCTAGATATTGTTAACTTCGTGCAAACACATTGTCCAGAAACACCTATTGCGGTCATTACTGCTTTTGGCTCAATGGAAACAGCTGTTTCAGCACTGAAAGCAGGCGCAATCGATTTCATTTCCAAACCTGTTGAGCTAAAAAAACTTCGAGAATTGATTGAGTCTGCATTAGCTTCCACTGATCACTCTGAAACCAAAGACTCCTTGGAAGAAACGCCAGGCGATTCTGCTATTATTGGTCAATCAACACCGATTCTCACGTTGAAGAAAACCATCCAGAAAATATCCCGTGGTCACGCCCCTGTGTATATTTTCGGCGAATCAGGAAGCGGTAAAGAACTGGTCGCAAAAAGTATTCATCAATCAGGAGCACGCGCAAAATTTCCTTTTACTCCGGTCAACTGTGGCGCAATCCCTGAGGCTTTAATGGAAAGTGAGTTCTTTGGTCATAAGAAAGGCTCATTTACTGGCGCAGTCAATGATAAACAAGGTCTTTTTGAAGCAGCATCAGGTGGCACGTTGTTCTTGGATGAAGTTGCAGATCTACCCTTGGATATGCAAGTTAAATTGCTGCGTGCTATCCAGGAAAAATCTATTAAGCCTGTTGGTAGTAATGAAGAAATCTCTGTCGATGTGCGGATTCTCAGTGCTACGCACAAAAATCTCGAAAAAGAAGTTGCAGCAGGGCATTTTCGCCAAGATTTATACTATCGTCTCAATGTCATCAAAATCGAAGTTCCACCGCTGCGTCAGCGTGGCGATGATATTATCCTGCTTGCTGAAAACTTTCTGCAATCAATCACCACACGCTGGAAGCTCAAACCTATCCCTCTTTCTGCAACAGCAAAGGCTGCTATCAAAAGCTATACTTTTCCCGGCAATGTTCGTGAATTAGTCAATATTCTAGAACGTGCGGTTACATTATGTGATGAAGTAATGATTGAAGTTGAAGATCTTCAATTGCCAACACATGAACTTGCTGTTGATACACTGATTGAAATCCCCATTGTCTCTCCTATTCCAATAGATATTCCGACCTGGAACAAAAATGTAAGTGCTGATGAAGAAAAAAAAATCATAGAAAGTGCGCTTGATGCAATGCATTGGAACCGTACCAAAGCCGCAGACAAACTCGGAATGAGCCTACGACAATTACGTTACCGTATAAAAAAATACGAACTCGAAAACTTTGAGTCTGATCTAACCTAATATTGCTTTTGCTTAGCCTGCTTAAAATTAGAACAAGCTTCTTTGTTTAGTCTATGTTGCTAGCTGCCATTAAAATGCAGCACTACCTAATCCCAAGTAACCAAAGTGATGCACAGGCAGCCCGCACAGACTGTCAATCAACGTGCAAACCAAGAGAGTAATAGATAAGACGAGCCTATATGAACGCTCGTTAATGCATTAAAATACCTCTGTCAACATAAGTATCCTACTTAATTCTCTCACAATAGCTTGACTTAATAGGCTTAGAGAATCAAAGTACACAAGATCCACACACCATCAACAGAATACATATTAGTTTAGCTCGAATAGCTTGTTTATTCTTAAATAAGTTGTAAGAGCAGGGGGATTATTTACGGTGACTATTTTCGAAAACTTATCAAAAAAGCTTAACCTTTTCTTTGAAAAACAACAAGATAAAAAGTCTTTCCGGCTATCTCAAGAGAATAAGAAAGAACACCTGAAAGGGGAATCTTCAAAACCTTTTGAAACCTATCTAGCTCCCCCTACCTTCACGCTTTACCTATGGGCAGCCCTGCCTTTGTTATTCATCGCAACATCCAATATGCGATTTGCAATTGCCGCAATCGTTGCGACTATTATTAATTATTTGCTGATTCATTTCGATACTTTTTCCTTCATCAAGTATCTCATCACAGGCTTCGTTCTACTGATTTTATTCTTACTACATTTCTTTGCAGTGTTATAAAACCAAAATTTTACTAGCTTTGATATTTCGCTTTTTGTACTTTTTGGTATGCTTCGATCAAAGCATCTTGCCAAGTATTTTCTGTACTCCACCACGAAGGCAATGAACCACTGAGTAATTGATCTGCTTCGCGCATAATCTCTTTCGAGTACAACTTCTCCATTGTAGAGTGATATTGAGGATCGTCATCACATTCTAGGCGATTCACAACACAATGATAAAGTTTATAGCGTTTCTCTTCTATCTGAGAGAAATCAATGAGCCATTCACATCCTTCAAGTAAAGCATCTTTATTCTGACTTATCGCAACTAACAACACTTTAAGCTCAGCTACACGAAAATCTTTCCACAGTGTATTGGGCTGTAGTGGCAATCCAATCAACGCCCCAACGGGTTGCATATCATCGAGCGCCATCTCATCTATCTCATCTGCTAAGGTCTGTGCATCTTCAGCACTCAAGGCATCTAGCTGTAAAATCTGATTGCGTAAGCCAATACCCACGTTATTATTCGCCCATTCTAAATCTTCACTGGCATAAATTTCTGACATGGAGGGCACAAGAATACGACAGCAGGGAACACCTAAATGCTCATAATCAGCAATGTAAATATCACGACCTGTCTGCTCTATTAACTCACAAAGCCATATAAACTCTTCATTTGTTGTTCCTTCAAAGTCGCACGGCGAATAATCGTAATCAGATGTATCAGAGAAAAATGACCATCCCATTAAGCCACTAGAATCGATGAAATGCGTTTCTATATTTTCAGGGCTAGCCACTTCATCCAGGTTATGAATCGGCGCAGGAAACTCATTTAAAGCAGCCAATTCACGTCCTTGTAATAGCTCCGTCAAAGAACGTTCAAGTGCTACGAAAAACTTGGGATGCGCACCAAAACTTGCAAAACAACCTTGATTTTCCGGACTAAGCAGAGTGACATTCATCACGGGGAATTGTCCTCCCAGTGACGCATCTTTGACTAAGACAGAGAAGCCTTTTTCTTCCAGCTTGCGAATACCTTCCAGGATATCAGGATACTTCTCTAATACTTGCTGAGGAACATCTGGTAAGCAAATACCTTCTTCGATTATTTTAAACTTTATGAAACGTTCCAGTATTTCAGATAAGGCCTGTACACGAGCTTCTGCCTGAGAGTTTCCCGCTGACATACCATTACTTACATATAAATTACCGATAATATTTACAGGGAATAAACATTCTTTGCCATCCCTTTGACGCTTGAAGGGAAGGGTACAAATACCTTTTTCATAATTAGCGGTATTGAGGTCTACTAACTGTGCAAGTTGTAACTGTCCCGATGGATTGTAAAAATCTAAGAGCTCTTTGGAGAGTAAAGCTTCTGGCCAATCACTTGATTCTTGCGCGGGAAACCATTGTTCATTAGGGTAATGGGCAAAGTTTTGTGTTAACAGATTATCCCCTAAATAGAAATCCGCCCAAAAATAATTTGTGGCTAAACGCTCGAAGTATTCACCAAGTGCACTTGCTAAAGCGGCTTGTTTAGAACCACCTTTACCATTCGTAAACAGTAAAGGGCAGGAACTATCATTGATATGAACTGACCACACATGTGGAACAGGGTTTAACCATGCGTGTTCTTGTATATCAAAACCCAAATTCTGAAGTTGCTTTTGCATCTTCGCAATAGAATCTTCCAGAGCTGCATCTTTTCCTGCAATGTAGTGTTTTTCAGTCATACCTTGTCTCTTATTTATTTAATAATGACCAATACACCACGCTTGTTTTCAGCGTTGTAGATCAAATTTAGCTCTGCAGCTCCATCGTTACCGCTGAACCATGTTTCTCGATTCAGTGCTGCTGGCTGCCACCAACTGACACTCGACTTAACAAATATCTCCTGCATAACCTCATCCGTTAACGCCTGTTGTTCCAAACCTTTTTTCTTAATAAAGCCTCTTACTGTGTCAGGGTCAGTGCTGTATGAAAAATACATACTTTGCTTGCCAGAAGTCTGATCGGTTTCACGGTAGGCTTGTACAGTATCCATTTTATTCGGATCGACCGAAAACCAATCAGCTAATGCAACACGTGCACGATCAGATATCGCTATTTGCGGCTTTGATTCGTCAACAGGAAAAATGAAATTCATCACAAATGGACTAAAAGTGAGTACCACACCTGCAAATACAACAATACCAATGAGAATGGGAAAAAAGTTTTTCATGAATTTAACCTCAATAATGCTTTGGCATTTTGTGTAGTTACATCTGCAACTTCAGTAGGGGAGATCTCCCGTAATTCTGCAAATGTATTCATAATTGCAGGAAGAAATGCAGGCTCATTACGTTCACCGTAACGGCTTTCATCTACCTGATCCGGAGCATCCGTTTCTAGTAGTAGAGATTCTAGCGGTAGCGTACGCACCAACTCTCTGAGTTTACGAGCTCTCGGATAAGTAACCGGGCCACCAAACCCCAATAGGAATCCCTGCTCAATACATATTTCTGCTTGTTGTCGACTACCAGAAAAGGAATGCATGATACCTCTTAGCCCCGTAAATTGACGAATATATTTCAGTACAATATCGAGAGATTTTCGAGCATGAATAATTACCGGAAGATCGTATTTTTTTGCCAGTCGTAAATGTTCAATGAAAATATCGACTTGACGCTGCTTATGCTGAGCTAAGCCCTTAACAAATAAATCAATGCCACATTCACCAACTGCCTTACACACATTGTGTTCCAGCATAAAGTCCAGGGCCTTAATATCTTCTGCCCGATGTTGCTCTAGAAACATCGGATGCATGCCTAAAGCCACATGTATACCAGCAAATTCTTCTTGTAAATCTAACACTGCCTGCCAGTTTTTATAACTCACGCTAGGCACTAGAATATCTTGAACACCTTGTTTTTTGGCCCGCTCTATAACTTTTGATCGATCGGATTCAAATACCTTAAAATCAAGATGGCAATGGGTATCAAATAGCGTCATAGCTTGTAAATACTTTATTAATCTGGTAGAGAAAAACGTCCTTTCAGGTTAAAATTATTAGCCTTATCTTTATACACAATCAGGCATGACATGAGCGCTTTAACCGTACCTCGCTGTCCCACGTTGCTCGTAATTCTCGATGGATTCGGCGTCAATCCCAGCAAAAAAAATAACGCTATTTACGAAGCTGATACGCCTAATTTAGATCGCTACTTTGGTAGCCACCCACATGTAACCATCAATGCTTCTGGACGTGCTGTTGGCCTACCTCGTGGACAAATGGGGAACTCAGAGGTTGGACATTATACCTTAGGTTGTGGTGCTATTTACATGCAAAATTTAGTACGCATTAGTGAATCCATCCGTGATGGTAGCTTTAAGAAGAAAGATGTTCTGCTGAATGCATTCAATCGTGCTAAAGAGTTAGACCGTCCCATTCATTTGATTGGCTTAGTATCTGATGGTGGCGTACATAGCCATACTTCACACCTACTTGCCCTGCTAGAAATGGCAAAGGAACTTGGTGTAAAACCCGTTGTTCATGTGATTACTGATGGACGTGATACTGCCCCAACTTCAGCTAAGACTTTCTTAAGTCCCTTGCAGCATACACTTGACGAATGTGGTGGTGAAGTTGCGACGGTATCTGGACGATACTATGCGATGGATCGTGATAGCCGTTGGGATAGAACACAAATTGCTTGGGATGCCATTGTTAATGCTAAGGGAATCCCTGCTGACTCTATGCTTTCTGCTGTTGATGATGCTTATGCTAACGGTGAGAATGATGAATTTATAAAACCACGTTCTATAACAGGCGCAGAGAAGATACTCGAAGATGATCAGCTTATTTTCTTTAACTTTCGTAATGATCGTCCTCGCCAAATGGCTGATGCACTAGGAAGTGATGATTTTGTAGAGTTTGACCGTGGTCACTACAAAACCATTACGGTTACTTGTCTAACTGAATATGATAAAAATTTACTTGCACCTGTTGTGTTTGCACCTGAAGAACCCGCCACGAACCTTTCTCATATCATTAGCCTCGCAGGACATAAGCAATTACATGTCGCCGAAACAGAAAAATATGCACATGTGACGTTCTTTTTTAATGGGGGGCGTGAAACACCGTATGCTGGCGAAAGTCGCACCATGATTGATTCACCAAACGTTGATACTTATGACTTACAGCCGGAAATGAGTGCTCAGGAAGTTGCAAACACTGTGATAGACGCAGTAAAAAGTGGTGAAAATTCATTCATTGTTGTGAACTTTGCTAACGGTGATATGGTCGGACATTCAGCAGTACCTGAAGCCGTTGTGAAAGCAGTTGAGGTGCTCGATAAAGAAGTAGGGAGAGTGTTGGACTCAGCCGTTGAAAATAATTATTCTGTTATTTTAACAGCTGATCATGGAAATTGTGACGAATATATTGACCCGTTAACTGGTGAACCCCATACCCAACACACTATTTATCCCGTCCCTTGTTTAATCATAGATAAGTCATTCTGGCGTTTGGACACATGCGGAGGTTTATCCTCTATTGCTCCAACAGTGTTACAACTTATGGGCTTACATCAGCCTGCAGCCATGACGGGCGAGTCCATCTTATTGGAGGAAATACCTAAGCATGAATATATTACCGATTCGGAATCTCCGTACTAAATTTGTACTAGCAGCAATACTGCCTATTGCTGGAATATTACTAAGTGGACTTAGTGGTTGTAGTACCCATGATCACGGTGTTAATACAAATGATCCAACCATCATTTATAAAACACGTGGGCATTTATCACCTATCAAGGTCAATCAACGGCAAATTATCAGCACGCATAACAAATTCCGCGCAAAGTACGGATTAAAGAGGTTAAGCTGGTCTAATGAATTAGCCAGTTACTCTCAAGAATGGGCAAACACGCTGAAAAACAATAATGCTTGCCGAATGCGTCATCGTCCAAATAATCCTTATGGCGAAAACCTTTCTTGGGCTAGTCCTGTGTCTTGGTCTGATGGCAAAAGAAGTATTCAACAACTCTCTTCTGCTGATGTTGTAAATGGCTGGGGAAATGAGGACAAGTTTTATAATTATCAACGCAATAGCTGCCAACAAGGTCAGCAGTGCGGACACTATACGCAAATGGTTTGGAAAGACACCACCCAGGTAGGATGCGCGGTTGCTATCTGTCAGGATTTCTCTCAGGTTTGGGTATGTAACTACAACCCACCCGGTAATTATATCGGTAAGCGCCCATATTAGATTACTTGTTTTATACCTCTCTGTGATAGTTGATGATAAAAGTTTATTTATCATCAACCGTCTGGTAGTTCTCAAACTCCTCACTGCTTGGTCGTTCGGCATTCATTGCATATGCCTCATGGTTAAGTGAATTTGAATTTTCAACCTCTATCTGCATCCTTTCGAGCAAGATCTTTGCTGATGCATGAGCCATCGTTAATCCGTATCTGTAATGCCCGGCATTAACATATAGCCCCAGTATTTCCTGATGTTCATCAATGTAAGGAATTCCACTTGGCAAGCCTGGGCGGAATCCACACCATTTTTTCACTATCTCAGCATTTTTTAATATGGGTAAAACCTGCTCAGAGAAAGCTTTTTGCTGATGAGGAAAGTTGCTATCTGGTTGTTTATCGAAGCCTTTAAATTCCAGTGTCGAACCTGAAAGAATATGACCATCTTTTCGTGGTATCAGGTATTTTTTATCATGCAGGATAATAGTCTTTTGCGTACCTGGTTTCGTTTTATAAAGAAGCATTTGACCCAATACAGGTTCTATTTTCGTCTGTTTTAATTCAAAAAACTTACGTGTCCAAGCTCCCGCACAAACTACTACGGCGTCACCCTCATATTTTCCTTGCTCTGTTTTTACACCCCTTACGCTATTTTTGCTATGGAGTATTTCTGTAACTGCTTCATTGTTATGAAAGATAACATCATTATCTTGCAAGTAGGTTTTAACCGTAGCTAGAAGTCGTGGGTTGCGGATTTGCTTTACATCTGGCAGATAGAAAGCATGATCAAAACGTTCTGATATATTTTGCTCAACTTGGTGGAGTGCTTGAGCGCTATCAAGACGATCCACTTTCTGTTGATAACTATCGGACCATTGCTTTGCTTTTGGCGTATCAGATGAGTCTGCTATAACCAACATCCCCGAATCTAGGTACTCAACATCCATCCCAGTCGCAGCGCTGATTTCCTCGATAAATACAGGGTAATCTTTAAGACTTTCGTGAACCAAGTTATTAATTACAGGTGGATAATCCCACGGTGCAAGGGGTGATAAAATACCACCACCAGCCCAAGACGCTTCCGATCCTATTTCTGATTGATCAAAAATACGAACCCGATGACCCGCCTTTTGTAGATAATACGCAGCGGTGAGACCGATGATTCCACCACCAACAATGATCATTTCATTTTTTAACATGATGTTTGTGGATAGCAGAGTAATTTCACTGTAAGACTGGATAAAAACTGGGTTTATATTTGATCAGCAACGCTGAAGAGGCTGTTCTACTTTACTACGAGCTTCAACGCCCAGCAATTTTTCTATTAAGGTTAAGGCCATAGCAATACCAACAAATCAAACTCTTCCTCCATTACCTCATCTAATAAACAATCTGCCACTTAATCACTAAGCGCTGCTGTCATAACATTCAGCTCAGCACGCCCTGAGTAAGTTAATCAGAGTAGCTGCCTCAAGCTCTTCACAACCTTCGGCTAATGGAATCAGAACACGCTTCATTTGCTAAGGTTGCTTTGGTAAAGACTCATACCTTTTAAAATGTTTAGCGCCTCAAATAGTTGATAGTCATCCTCTGTAGATTTGTCTACCTTTGCAACCGTATCCTTCTTCTCATCTGTTTTTTTATCTTTTTCTTTCTTATCTTTTTCTTTCTTATCTTTTTCTGGGTTACTCAAATGACCGTTCAAATCAGCTTCAGAAATTGCATCGAAGGCCGAGTTCTCTTGCTTCTTATCTGCAAATTCACGTTGTTCAACTTCAATATCTGGAATAATTCCTTTCGCTTGAATAGAACGCCCTGCAGGCGTGAAATAACGTGCTGTTGTGAGTTTAACGGCAGTTGTTGTATCAATAGGCAAAACTGTCTGTACTGAGCCCTTGCCAAAGGTCTTTTCTCCTAATATCAAGGCGCGATCATGGTCTTGCAAGGCTCCTGAAACAATTTCCGAAGCTGATGCAGAACCTTGATTCACCAATACAATAATTGGCTTCCCTTCCATCAGGTCAAAATCTGTTGCATCGTAATTCATTTCTGAGTCAGCGACTCTGCCTTCGGTATTTACTATCCGCCCTTGCTTTAAGAACAAATCAGAAACGCCAACTGCTGCACCAAGTACACCACCTGGGTTATTGCGCAAATCTAAAACTAACCCTTTCAACTTGCCATTATTGGTTTTTTCCAGTGTCTGTAAACCTTGTTTTGCTGCCGAAGAGGTATCAGCCTGGAATGAACTAATTCTTAAATAACCGTAATTCGCTTCAAGCAATCTCTGCTTCACACTCTTAACGGTAATAATATCACGAATTATTTTGATTTCTATCGGTGCCACTTCACCTTCGCGAACCACTGTCAGTACAATTGGCTCACCTGCATTGCCACGCATAATATTAACGGCTTCGTTTAGTGTTTTACCCTTAACCTGAATCTCATCCAAGCGAATAATGAGATCGCCAGCTTTAATACCTGCTTTTGCAGCAGGTGTATCGTCAATTGGAGATATGACTTTTACAAAACCATTTTCCATGCCCACTTCGATACCTAAGCCACCAAATTTTCCACTTGTGTCTACCTGTAGCTCAGCAAATTCCTCTGAATCCAGATAGGCGGAATGTGGATCAAGCCCAGACAACATACCTCGAATAGCATCGGTAATCAGCTGCTTTTCATTGACTTCTTCAACATAGTCACTTTTTATTAAAGCCATGACTTCATTAAACTTTCTTATTTCTTGCAGAGGTAATAAGGTCTTATCCTGCTTAAACGCGGATACAGTGACACTCATCGAGACAGCAACTCCTAGAAATATGCCTAATATTACTGCTGACAAAGTTTGTTTTTTGTACTTCATTATTATTACCTCAATTATTTGAGATTGTGGTTTCCCTCATACTACACCAGATCTTTTGCTGATGCGTTATCTCATTACTCTCTAGGAGCGCTTTATAGACCTGCTGGATTATAACTAGAGCCAAATACAAACTGAACAAAACTTTGCAATGCTGGAAAAATACTAACGACACCAATGTGCCGGGTTTCGAGGTTTTGTTCCCTTACGAATTTCAAAATAAAGTGCATTCTGTTTTTGCCCACCCGAATTACCAACTGCAGCAATCGCTTGTCCACCATTGACAATCTGTCCTGACTTAACAAATACACCACGGTTATAACCATACAAGCTACGATAATTATTATCATGGCGAATAATCACCAAATAGCCGTAACCATTAAACCAGCCACTAAACTCCACCTTTCCTTGAGCGATTGCTCTTACTTTAGTACCACCGGACGCTTTGATAACAGCACCTTTCCACCGTTGCTTTTCATTTCTTCTTGAACCATAACCATGAAGCATATATCCCTTCACTGGCCACGCCATCTTGCCACGCATACGTGAAAACTTTTTGTTAGGCTTAAACCTTTGAGTCGACCCAACTGGTTTGCTGTTTTTTCTTTCAGGCCGAGTTATTTTCTTGGGTTCCCGTTCCCGCACTGCTACTTTTGTCTGTGTATCGATTAATTTATCAATCTTGATTTGCAGCGACTTCTCTTTTTTCACGGCTCTTTGTAACGCATTCTTACTGCTTTTATAAGACTTATTCAATTTCTGATACTGCCTGTCACGATTAGCGAGAATGGCTTTAATCTCTTTTTTCTGTGTTCTAAGTGCACCCTGTAACTCTTTCAAAGCTTGTTGGTCTGTAAGCATTGTTTGCTCTGCGATATCAATATCATCCATTATTTCTTTGATTTTCTTGATTTTCTTGACTCTACTTTTATTTAAGTATTCTAGATACTTCAGCGTTCTCCCAATATCCGAAGGATTATCCTGTTTCAACAACATCCGTATATGTGATTGTGTACCTGCTGTATACATCACTTGTAACTGCTGCGCTAAACCTTTTTTTTGTTCATCAAGCTTGGTGACAAGTCCACTTTTCTTACCTTGATTAGATACTAAACGCTTATTGATATTCTCTATTTTTCTTTCTGTTTGATGTTCTTTTTTGGTAATCGTACCCAACTGTTTCTCAACCTTGCGCACTTCAGATCTCGCACGTTTAGCTGCGCTCTCTCGTTCATCAACGATTTTATCAAGTCTATTAATTTCATTTTTCAAGTCTTGTGTATTTTCCGCGAATAAGATGCTGGAAAATAGCAAGAGAATAATGATGGTTAGTTGCTTCATAAAGATTGATCTATTTCTCTTAAGCAGCTTTTATTCCTGAATGTCGTAACAAAGCATCAACCTTCGGCTCTCTACCCATAAAAGCTTTAAATGATTCTACAGCAGGCCTTGAGCCGCCACGTTCCAAAATTTCTTGCTTAAATTGTGTTGCCGTAGTTTGATCGAATAATCCCTGCTCCTCAAACTTTGAGAATGCATCAGCTGATAAAACCTCGGCCCACTTATAGCTGTAATAGCCGGCAGCATACCCACCAGCAAATATATGACTGAATGAGTTCTGGAAGCGATTATATTCCGGCACTTTCAGTGTTGCCGTTTTCAATCTTACTGCTTGCAAAATGCCCTGTATATCTGCGTAACGTGTTAGGTTTGCATCCATATGCAAGCGCATATCAAACAAGGCAAATTCCAATTGCCTAAGCATCGCTATTCCACTATTGAAATGCCGCCCAGCTTGCATTTTTTCAAATAGCTCATCAGGGATAACCTCACCAGTTTGATAATGCTTGGCGAATAGATCCAGCGACTGCTTCTCCCAACACCAGTTTTCCATGAATTGACTAGGAAGCTCTACGGCGTCCCATTCCACACCACTTATACCAGCCACCTCTAAGGCATCTACCGTTGTTAACATATGATGCAGACCATGACCAAATTCGTGGAATAATGTGATCACTTCATCATGGGTAAACAGGGTTGGCTTACCCTCAACTGGAGGTGCAGAATTGCAGGTCATGTAGGCAACAGGAGTTTGTAAACCATTAGCACTCTGAAAGCGACCACAGTAGGAGTCCATCCAAGCACCACCACGTTTATGTTGCCTTGCGTATAAATCGAAATAGAATTGTGCTATTAATTCGCCGGATTGATTTTTAATATCATACAACTTCACATCAGAATGCCAAACATCTGCTGATTCATTCAGAGTAATCGATACGCTATAGAGTTGCTCCACTAATTCGAACAAACCTTCGATGACTTTATCAACCACAAACCATGGCTTAAGCTCTTCCTCAGAAAACCCCAGGCTCTCTTCTTTCACTTTCTCGCTAACATAGCCGAAATCCCATGGTTGAAGATCTTGAATATCAAGATGTTTAGCTGCGTAGTCTTTTAATATATTTACCTCTTCAACACTTTGTGGTTTTGATTTATCTAACAAGTCATTTAGAAACACGAGCACTTGTTGAGGTGATTTAGCCATCTTGCTATAAAGTGACTGCTCTGCATAATTCTCAAAACCCAATAGGCTTGCACGTTGATGGCGCAAGTATAAGATCTCTTCCATTAGCTGTTGATTATCCCACTTTCCTCCAGCTGATTGATCCGAAGCTTTTGTGCTAAATGCCCGATACATTTCTTCACGAAAAGCGCGATCATCTGCATATGTCATTACAGCAATGTAGTGAGGGAAATCTAATGTGAACACATAACCTTCATATTCACGTTCTTTTGCTGCACTTCTTGCCATTGCAACTGCGCTATCTGGCAACCCTGATAAAACTTGTTCATCGTGAACGCTCTTAATCCAAGCATTGGTAGCATCAAGAACATTATCGGAATACTTCGAACTAACCTCTGATAAACGTGAGCTAAGTGTTTTGTATTCTGCTTTCTTTTCTTTATCTAGAGAAACGCCCGTGAGTCTGAAATCACGTAAGGCATTTTCCACAAGTTTTTTCTCAGCTGTCGTTAGCTGCTCTTCATTTTCAGCAACTGTTTTATAACGGTTATAGAGAGCCTCATTTTGCCCAACTTCAGTACTGTAAGCACTAAGCAATGGCAAACATGCCGTGTACGCTTCGCGCAATTCGGCTGAGTTCATCACTGAATTCATATGTCTCACTGGGGACCATGCTTTAGTGAATTGGTTGTCTATGCTTTGTATAGCCTCTAAGAAATCTTTTGGTTCCATATCAACCTTTGCAACCAATTCATCAATATCCTTTTTACTTTTCTTTATAAGAGCCTTTATCCCGGGCACTACATGCTCGACTCTGATTTGACTAAAAGCGGGTAAAGAAGAATTATCAAGTAAAGGATTCATAGACATTTTTATACTGAAATTTGAGGTACGTAAGTAGAGTAAGCGAGATAAACATAAACCAGCCTCATTAAAATGAATAAGGCTGTGCTACCGCTTTTTTATTTAGACATCCAGATTGGTAACTGACAAAGCATTAGTTTCAATGAACTCACGTCTGGGTTCAACATTATCCCCCATCAATGTTGTAAACACCTCATCAGTAACAATCTCGTCTTCGATATTTACCTGCATCATGCGGCGAGTTTCAGGGTTCATCGTAGTATCCCAAAGTTGCTCTGGGTTCATTTCACCCAGACCTTTATAGCGCTGAATGTTCATGCCTCGCTGACCTTCTTTCATCAACCAGTTCACAGCATCTTCAAAGTTATAGATCGTTTCTTCTTTTTCACCACGGCGTACGATACCTTTTTCATTGATCAAGCCCTGTAATACTTGATTCATCGATATAATACTTTTGAACTCAACACTTGCAAAATCGGTAGCATTCATAAACATTGGATTGTCAACACCATGTACATGACGTATTACTTTTACATGCCAGCCATCCTCATTTTCGATGAGTTTACTGTTGTAATTTCTAGTGCCGCTGTATCGATCATTTAATGCAACACAGATATCGGCTATCCATTGTTCAGCCTGCTTTGCTTCAAGCACTTCGTCAGTAGCACCCAACACTGGGACAAAGAGCATCCCTTTCAGTACTTCACTGGCAAATAATCGGGATAAACGTTGGATGGTTTTCTTGCTAGCCATGTACTTCTTTACTAGTTGTGTTAAAGCATCCTCTTGTAGTTCTGTACTTCCGCTTTCAAGTGAAGTATCCGCCATTGCAAGCTCCAACACGTAGCTATCTAGTTCAGCATCATCTTTGACATAGCGTTCGCTTTTACCCTTTTTTACTTTGTAAAGTGGAGGCTGTGCAATGTATATATGTCCACGCTCAATAAGCTCAGGCATTTGGCGATAGAAAAAGGTAAGTAACAAAGCTCGGATGTGCGACCCATCCACGTCAGCATCGGTCATGATTACGATTCGATGATAACGTAACTTATCCGGATCATATTCCTCTCTACCAATTCCACAGCCAAGCGCAGTGATTAGTGTTCCTACTTCAACAGATGAAAGCATCTTGTCGAAGCGAGCCTTCTCTACATTTAAGATTTTACCTTTAAGTGGCAAAATAGCTTGTGTGCGACGATCACGCCCTTGCTTAGCAGAACCACCCGCCGAGTCACCCTCTACTAGAAAAATTTCTGATTGCGCAGGATCTTTTTCCTGACAGTCAGCTAGTTTACCTGGCAAACCAGCTATATCTAATACACCTTTACGACGCGTCATTTCACGAGCTTTTCTTGCCGCTTCACGTGCCTTTGCCGCTTCCAACATTTTACCCGCGATTATCTTGGCTTCTGTTGGATTCTCCATTAAAAACTCGTTGAGCTTTTCAGACATCGCTGAATCTACAACCGTTTTTACTTCTGATGAAACGAGTTTATCTTTTGTCTGTGATGAGAACTTTGGATCGGGAACCTTTACGGATAGAACGGCTGTCAGCCCTTCGCGTGAATCATCACCAGTTGCAGTGATTTTTTCTTTCTTTGCGATCCCTTCTTTCTCAATATACTTATTTAAGGTTCTAGTGAGTGCTGCGCGAAAACCAGCAAGATGTGTCCCACCATCTTTCTGTGGGATATTGTTAGTGAAACAAAAAACTTTCTCTTGGTACGAATCATTCCATTGAAGTGCTACTTCTACACCAACACCATCTCTTTCGCCCACGAGATACACCACCGTGCTATGGATTGCTTCTTTTCTTCTATTAAGATGCTCTACAAAAGCTTTAATCCCACCTTCATATTCGAACACACTCGATTCACCATTTTCTCTCTCATCAGTCAGTTCTATTCTGACCCCTGAATTCAAAAATGATAATTCACGTAAGCGTTTTGCCAGAATATCGTAGTGATACTCTGTGATAGAAAAAATATCATGGCTTGGATAAAATCTAATGTGCGTACCTGATTCTTCTGTATCACCAACTACTTTAATATCAGACTTTGGGTCACCCATGGAATATTCTTGCTTATGGATTTTCCCGTGTCTCTTGATCGTCAACTCTAGCTTTGTTGATAAAGCATTGACGACCGAAACACCTACTCCATGCAAACCGCCTGAAACCTTATAAGAGTTATCATCAAACTTACCACCTGCATGTAGTACTGTCATGATGACTTCAGCAGCTGATATCCCTTCTTCCTCATGAATATCGACAGGAATACCTCGACCATCATCTGATACGGAAACTGAGCCATCTTCATGGATACGTACACTGATCTTGCTACAGTGCCCCGCTAAAGCTTCATCAATTGAATTATCTACGACCTCAAACACCATATGATGCAAGCCAGTACCATCATCAGTATCACCAATATACATCCCAGGCCTTTTACGAACTGCTTCAAGGCCTTTCAGTACTTTAATATTTGTAGAATCGTATGTTTGTTCTGTCATAGAATTTCTCTTGGTTTTCACGCAAGTAAGGAGCCCAGAATTATACACTGTATACGCGACTACTGACAGTCAGCGAAATACATTCACTCCCTCTAGTGAATACACACCTGTTCGCATCATTTAATCAATGGATTCTTACATCTCACTTGCTACTACTTACTCTCAAAACACGCTTTCTCGATTAGAGATGTTTCACGTGAAACATCTCTAGTTTTTTGACTAAGTAATTACACCATGTTTCACGTGAAACATGTTTGCATCAGGTAGCTGATTAGACACAAGTCCATCAGAAGTAGCTGTAATGATGAGTTGGGCATTCATGTCATACAAAAATGAAAGTAGATTCTTCTGGTTTGTTATGTCGAGTTCTGCAGATAAATCATCAAAGGCGATAATGTTGTTACCTGGGATTGCATTGTTTTGCGCAAGAATGAGTAATATCGTAATCAGTCGAATTTGCCCTCTAGAGCCAGTGCTAGAAACAAGAAAGTCATTATGCTTAATAGATAGGTCGCCAAGATGATAGCCATATAAGGTTCTTCTTCTTTCTTTTTCCTTGTGTACATTCTCTATGTAAAAATCATATATATCATCAGCACTGGAATGCTCATTTATAGGCAAACCTTCCTTGATGGACAAAATAGGATTAAGGTCTTTGAGGAATGCTGGTGAGATTTCTTCTATCGACTCTTTGAGCTTGGATAAGGAAAACTGTCTTCGTGAAAATAATTCGGGTTGTATAGAAGAGATTTGTTCCGTGAGAGTTTCCAATGAAAAATAATAACGAGGGTCTTTAAGAGCTGCATTTCGTTGTTTCAGAAGAGCTTGGTAACGCCTCCACAAATCATAGAAATCATCATGCAGATAGAAACTTAACCAATCAAGATAACGTCGGCGGTTTGTTGCCCCGCCCAAAATAAGATCCTGCGATAATGGATGGATAATTGATACAGGCAAGTGTTTTGATAAAGCGGCTTGTGTGCGAATAGATTGCTTATTGATTCGAATACGAGAACTTTCTGGGTTGCGCTCAATCCCCATATTTAACTCAAGTCCATTAACATTTCTACCAGAGGCACGGACTAAGATGTTTGTGGATTCATGATTAATGAGTTCTTTGATCTTAGTGGTACGAAAAGAACGACCTTGAGAAAGTATAGATAAGGCTTCAATGACACTGGTTTTTCCAGCGCCATTATCACCTATAATGAAATTGGCTTTGTTGGAAAGAGATAAATCAGCAATTTCTATAACCCTACAATTTTCAATATGAAGCTCATCAAGCCACATAATGAGACATTACAGCCTAACAGGCATGACAACATTAATGGTGTCAGGGTCATCGAGTGATTGAATAAGCGTACTCGATTCTACAGAGTTTAAGGCTAATGAAATTTCCTCGCCACTTAAGTGTGAAATAGCATCCTGAAGATAACGAACATTAAAGCCGACTTCAAAAATATCACCTTTATAGTCGATATCCACAGTCTCTTTGGCAGACTCACGTTCAGGATTATTTGACTGCAAGGTCAGAAGATTTTCCGAAAACCGTAGTAAAACACCGCGAAACTTCTCATTCGATAAAATCGCAACACGGGTTAGTGTGTCACGTAGCATTGTACGATCGATTTTTAAAATGTGTTGGCTACTTGCGGGGATAGCAGCTTGATAGTCAGGATATTTACCATCAATAAGTTTCGAGGTAAAACGAATATTATCGATAACCAAACGTAGATGGTTTGAACTTAAGAGGACTTTGAGTGATACACTGGAATCGGATTTTAACAATCGTACCAGTTCATTAATGCCTTTTCGCGGTACAATGATATTCATTGAATCTCTACCGCTATATGAAATTTCTTCAGTTTTAGATAAGGCTAAACGATGACCATCAGTTGCAACTGTGGTTAGTTGTTTTTCATCTAATTGGAAAAGCATACCATTAAGATAGTAACGTACATCTTGTGCTGCCATGGCAAATGCAGTTTTAGACATCAAACCAAAAAACGTATTTTCAGCTAGCTCAAAATCTACGCTAAATTCAATATCGTCAAGCAAAGGAAAATCGTCTGAAGGTAAGGTTAGCAACTCAAAACGACTTCGACTACTTTCCAATATAAGCGTACTGTCTTCCTGCTTTATATCGATGAAGTTTTCGGGGGGAAGCGCTTTACAAATATCAAAAAGCTTTCGAGCTGATACACACGTCTCACCTGCTTTTTCAATACCTGTATTATTAATATAACCTGAAATCTCAGTATCAAGATCTGTTCCGGTAATCTGGAGCCCTTTGTCACTTGCTTTGAGTAAGACATTCGTCAAAACAGGTGTCGTAGATTTATGCTCCACTGCACCGATAACTTTTTCAAGAACATCTAAAATACTTTCCCGGTTTACTCTTAATTTCATAATAGTTCAATAGTCGTAATAGTTAGTAGAGTATGATGACACTCTCTTTCTTTATATTCAAAGGCTTAGGGGTAAAAAGCACAAGCAGTCATTATCAGCAAATGTTCATAATAACAGATGATAAGAAAAGCAATAACAGCAAATAGCTAATCGTTGGGTAATTTCAAAAGGAATAAATCAGGTTGCGGTCAAAGTGCGGGTGAGAATCTTAATATCTTCCTCTATTTTGTTATCTTTTGTTCTTAGTTCAACAATTTTACGGCAAGCGTGCAGTACTGTAGAGTGATCACGGTTTCCGAACTGTTTCCCTATTTCTGGCAAACTATGTTGCGTTAACTCCTTACAAAGTGCCATAGCAATTTGACGAGGCCTGGTTACAGAACGTGTTCGAGATTTTGATTCCAGATCCGAGGTCCTGATATTGAAATACTGTGCAACCGTCTTTTTCACGTTATCAATTGTGACTGTTTTCTCGTGACTAGCTAACTGATCCTTGAGAGCTTCCTGGACAAAGTCAACATCTATGTTCGCATCTGATTTATAAAGTTGGATGGTGGCAATAACTTTCTGTAATGCACCTTCAAGTTCACGAATGTTAGAGTGAAAACGCTGTGCAATAAAGAAGGCAACTTTGTTCGGTAACAACAACCCCGAATCTTCAGCTTTTTTACGAAGTATAGCCACTCTTGTTTCAAGATCTGGTGAATCAATCGCAACACTAAGCCCACTCGTAAACCGTGAACGTAAACGATCGTCTAAGCCTTCTACATCACGTGGATAGCGATCACTGGTGAGTACTATCTGTTTTTGCCCCTCAAGTAGAGCATTGAAAGTATGAAAGAACTCCTCCATAGATCGCCCTTTCCCAGCAAAAAACTGGATATCATCAATGAGCAAAGCATCAACAGATCGATAATATAGTTTAAACTGATCAATGCGATTCGTACGAATAGCCGTGATCATATCATTTACAAAGGCTTCAGAATGTAAATACACTACTGTAGCGTTTGGATTGTAATCGAGAATACGATTGCCAATAGAATGCATTAAATGTGTTTTACCCAGACCAACCCCGCCATAAATGAAAATCGGGTTGTATGACCCACCAGGGTTATCGCCAACCTGCATAGAAGCAGCACGTGCTAAAGAGTTAGATTTACCTTCAACGAAATTATCGAAGGTCATTTTACTATTTAAATTATTCGTAAATTTTTCGATCGCTGGTTTTTGTATAACAGGATCAGGGGGAGTAGATGCCGACATAGGTGGCATCGGATCAAGATCATGTTCTGAATTTGAATAGACAGAATTATCACTACCAATTTGTAAGAAGACTTGATAATCCTCTTTTCCACTGATATGACGAGCTTGTTCTGTAATCAAAGAAAAATAGCTGCTATGTACCTTCTGCAAAACAATAGAGTTTGGTGCCAACAATGACAATTGTGTTTCTTTTTCCTGAGCATGAAGTGGACGTAGCCACGTACTTATTTCAGAGTCAGAGACACGTGTCTCTAAACGTTTAAGACATTCAGACCAAACCATGTGGGAAACCTAGAAAATACAGTATGAGACTTCAGTATAACGTAAAAAAAAAAAGAAACTAAAGCTTCGTAGTGGTATATTTACTCAAAAAAAACAAAACATTTATCAAGAATTTAAAAACCTTAAGTTGATTCCGCTGTTTATTCGTCTCATTTAAGAAAACACCTAAGAAATATCTTTTAGACAAAGAGATTTTGCATTGATTTTTTACTCTGATACCGTCAGCCTGTCTATGAAAACATTAGCTTTATACAAATTTTTCCCATTCATTATCGCGCTCATTCTTCTGCTCTTGCTAGCATTTTTTTTGCGTGAAAATGGAAATATCGCTGTAACCTCGACGAGCCAGCAAGAACTTCGAGTGGTACGTAATGTTTTATTAGCCAACCAGGACACGGTTAGAGTCAATCTATTGCGCTCACTTGATCCCTTGGTTAAAGATACTCAAGGCGACATACTCTGGAATTCTGAAATGCAAAATGGCGTATTACAGTTGCAGGGATTACCTGAACATGAGGGGCGTAAGAAATATCAGCTATGGATTTATGATTTGAAACGGGATAACAATCATCCCGTTTTAGCAGCAAATTTCTATGGCTCGGAGGCAGATACTTCGTCTTATATCGTCTCTATTAAACCCACTGAAAACATTGAAAAAGCCTTTAAGTTTGTTGTAACCAAAAGTTTGATCAGCAATAGTAAGTTTGAAGATGCTGAACCAATCTTCTTTGCTCAACCATGAGTCCATCACTCAAAACTATCAACGAGTCACTACAACAAGATAACATTAATTTACGGGTAATTTAGCGCGAAGCTTATCCCGATCATACCACCAATTATCATCAGCAATGGCTTCAAGGATTTGTCCCATGCGGGGTAGAAATTTAGCCGGATCATTAAGCTCCAGTTTCAACATCCACATGTTCATTTGTCCCTGATCTTTTACATCACTGTGTCTTTCTGCCACTTTCCCTAAAAGCCCACTGGTTAGGAACATAGTGCTATCACGCTTTTCACCTTCCAAACGTAAATCGGCAAGATAATGTGCTGTAGCAGCAGCTACAGCTGCACCATCAGAATTTGCAGGTGTGTCATCGATAAGATTGTTCAGCATTACAATGGAAAGTTCCGGGTCAATTGGATATGTTACGGATAACCAAATACCATTAGCCAAAGCGTTAATGGCAGCAGGTAAGTCTGTCCGGTAAAGTACATCTGCCGCGCGTACAGCATCCTCCCATTCTTCATTTTCGACATACAGTAAAAAAGCTTCCTTGGCCAAGCCCCATGTTGCTTCCGCCATACCAGGTTCTGCAATATCTAACATAATATCAGCAATGTCGAGCTGTATATTAGCTCGCTCTAAAGGACTACTTTCGAGCGTTAATTCCGCTAGTTGCTGTTGCTTTTTCTTAAGTTCATCACCTAAGAATTCACGACTTTCATCAGCAGCCGTAAAATCAAAAGGTGCGCTATTGTTGTCATTCATGGAAATTATCCTACATCTACAAAGAGTTGTTTCTTATCGATGATTGTTTTGTAAGTTTTGAGAGAAATTTCTGCTGGTTCAACCGTAGCTTTACCTGTTACTACATTAAAACGTCCACCATGCAAAGAACATTGAATTTCCTCACCTTTTAAACAGCCGAGGTAAAGAGGTGCATCTTCGTGCGTACACATATTATCCACGCAATAGAAGGTATTACCCACGTTGCAAAGTAAAAGGTCTTTCCCACTTACATTAAAAGACTTCATTTTTCCTTCAGGGATATCCTGAATATCACAAACAGGATAAATAGAGGTGTTTGGCATAGCGATCTCATTTTTTGTTCGATGTGTAACATGGTTACTCTGTTTTTCAAAGCAGATACTAGCAAAGATTATTCTGAGTGTTTTGCATAAATCTTTCTCCTGTGCTTTTAAGATAGTTCTTTTTGCATTTTCCCTCGGAAGATTATTACTGTTTTTTTATTTATTTAAGTAGTAATAATAATAAGGGGTTAGCTTTTTTGTGGATAACTTGATTTCTTATAACTTATTCAAAGACTTATGTAATAAAAAACGAAAGGAAGAGCTGTTAGTTTATATCTAACTATCTGTGCATAAGATGTGGATAACTTTGTGTGTGATAACTTATCCTTTTGTTATCCACAGTTTATCCACGAAGTTTTTAGGAGGTAGGTTAGCCCTGTTGATAAGTTTTTTAAAATTACGTTAAATCAAATGCTTGAAGATAGTATCGTGCTGTGGATATGTTCTGTTATCCTATTTTGAGAATTTCATAACTTTTAGTGTTATGAAGAGAAAATTAAGGTTTAATCACACAAAAAAAATAAGTTATTGCCCATATTGGGGTGATGGTAAAAAAGAGAGAGGAACTATGCAGAAAAAAACAACTATTATCGGGTGTGGTGATATAGGATTACGTGTTTCAAGTCTATATAGAAAAGAAAATCAATTGGTTAGAGGTTTTGTGAGATCTAGGGAATCATTAGATAAATGCTTGCATAAACAGATTGAAGCCTATCAGTTTGATATGGATTTTCAGTCGTCTAAGACCTTAGCTGTTGAAAAGCACGATCTCTATTATTTTGCCCCGCCTCCGGTATCAGGAGATAAGGATCGGCGTTTACAGAAGTTCTTGGAACAATTAAGCACTATACCCCGAAAGATAGTGCTTATCAGTACAACTGGAGTATATGGGGACTGTGCTGCTGAATGGATTGATGAAACTCAGCAAGCAAAACCTAAGGCAGATCGCGCAAAACGACGCTTCCATGCAGAACAAAGCTTGCAAGCATGGAGTTCTGACAACAAGGTCGCTTGGGTTATTTTACGTGTGCCAGGTATTTATGCCTTGGATCGTCTGCCATTAGCAAGAATTAAAAAAGGTACGCCTATGGTGAGAGGAGAAGAAGCAGGATGGACGAATCGTATACATGCAGACGATTTAGCGATGATTGCAAAAGCTGTGATGCAGGATCCAAATGCAGATGGTCAAATATATAATGCGTGCGATGGTAACCCTTCTGTGATGACACATTACTTTGATCAAGTTGCAGATTACGCAAATCTTCCAAGACCTCCTAAAATCACGATGGCTGAGGCAGAAAAGCAGCTCAGTTCAGGGATTCTTAGCTACTTAAAAGAGTCACGGAAAATTAGTAACCGTAAGCTTCTGCAAGAGCTGAAAATAACGTTGAAATATCCTGACCTAATGTCTTGTTTAGGAACGTATAGTAAAAAGTAAGCACTGCGCCTGACATTATGCCGAACATTCCTTGAAAACCCGTAATAAGCGCCCATATTTTCTGTCACTAAATTTAAACGTCCATGTCCCCTTTTTTAGATATGACATGAACTTAATCAATCAAATTAATTCAGAAAGGATTTTTTATGAGCGGAAAAGAGAATATGCAGTTTCAAACCGAGGTGGATCAGTTACTACAATTGATGATTCACTCTCTGTACTCCAACAAAGAAATATTCCTCCGTGAATTAGTTTCAAATAGTGCAGATGCTTGTGACAAATTACGTTTCGAGGGGGTTAAAGATGATTCACTTTATGAATCTGACCCTGAACTACGTATCGAAATAGAAGCGGATAGTGAAGCAAATACCATCACAATTCGTGATAATGGTATTGGTATGAATCGTGATGAAGTCATTACGAATATCGGTACGATTGCCAAATCAGGAACCAAAGAGTTTTTGCAAAAGCTAAGTACAGACCAAAGCAAGGATGCCAACTTAATTGGACAGTTCGGTGTCGGTTTTTACTCATCATTTATCGTCGCAGACAAAGTAACCTTGAAAACACGCCGTGCAGGAGATGATGCTGCTAATGGTACGGTGTGGGAATCTGATGGTACATCCGGCTATTCACTAGAAACGATCGAGAAAGAAGCTCGTGGTACTGAAATCATTTTACACTTGAAAGATGATGAGAAAGAACTTGCGAATGAGTTTTCACTGCGTGGCATCGTTTCAAAATACTCTGAGCATATCCCTATCATCATTAAAATGCGCAAGCAAGATGATGAGGGTAAGGTTAGTGATGAGTGGGAAGCAATTAACGCAGCTACGGCTCTCTGGAAGCGCCCTAAGAGTGAAGTTAAGGATGAGGAGTATGCTGAATTCTACAAAACGATTGCAATGGATTGGCAAGAACCACTTTCCTGGAGCCACAATCACGTAGAAGGTAAGTATGAATACACATCATTATTATATATCCCTTCTAAAGCACCGTTTGACCTATGGGAACAGCAGCAAAAACATGGGATTAAGTTGTACGTGCAGCGTGTATTCATCTTAGATGATACAGAAAATCTAATGCCTCGTTACCTACGTTTCGTTCGTGGTTTAATCGATTCTAATGACCTTCCATTGAATGTTTCTCGTGAGATTTTGCAAAGTAATCGCGTTATTGAAAGCATGAAGAATGCTGCCGTGAAGAAGGTGCTTGGATTACTCAAAAGCATGGCGAAAAATGATAAAGAGAAGTATCAAACCTTCTGGACAGAGTTTGGAAATGTCATTAAAGAAGGTCCTGGCGAAGATTTCTCAAATAAAGAAGAAATTGCTAAATTGTTACGCTTCTCATCAACGGCTACAGATACCCAAGAGCAAGATGTATCTTTAGAAGATTACATTGCACGTATGAAAGCAGATCAGGAAAAGATCTACTTTATTACTGCAGACTCATTTGCTGCCGCTAAAAACAGCCCTCATCTTGAAGTATTCCGAAAGAAAGATATCGAAGTGCTACTGTTGAGTGATCGTGTTGATGAGTGGTTAGTTAGTCACCTTACTGAGTTTGATGGTAAGAGCATGCAGTCGGTTGCCAAAGGTGAGCTTGATCTTGATAAATTCGACAGCGAAGATGATAAGAAAGCACAAGAAAAGATCGAGAAAGAGGCACAAGATGTTATTGAGCGTTTAAAGGCAAGCCTAGGTGATAAAGTTGAAGATGTTCGTGTATCACATCGTCTTACCAGCTCCCCTTCTTGTATTGTTTTGAGCGAGCATGATATGGCGCTGTACATGCAGCAGTTAATGAAACAAGCAGGTCAGGAAATGCCGAATAGCAAACCTGTACTTGAAATAAATCCAACACATCCAATGGTTGCTAAGATTTCTGAAGAAAAAGATGAAGCACTCTTTGGTAACTGGTCGAGTATTTTGTTTGACCAAGCAGTCTTGGCGGAAGGTGGACAGCTTGAAGATCCAACGGGTTTTGTTAGCAAATTAAATGCAATGATGTTCTAGTTCGTTTTACTTTTATCAGTTATTTTACTGATAAAAATTCAAGCGTAAAAAAAGCCGCCCATTTTACTATGGGCGGCTTTTTTATTGATAAGCGTTCGGCTATAAGACTTTTTTAATCAGCCCGATAATAAAGAGCAGGACAACCGCGCCAATCGTAGCCCATATTAGCGTGCCAACAATAGCAGGCCCGGGAATCGTTAAAACATTTCCGCCATTAGCACCAAGTATTTCACCAATAAATTTACCGACGACTGAGCCGATTATTCCAACGACAATATTTCCGATCAGGCCAAAACCACCACCACGCATGATGTTCCCAGCAAGCCATCCGGCTACAGCTCCAATTGCCAGCATTATAAGAATTTGTACAATATCCATTTGGTATGTTCTCCTTTAGTTTTAATACCACACTGATAGTAGTAGAAAAAATTGCTGTTTATTGAGGAATTTACTGACAGTTTGTTTAGAAGCAGGAAGAGAGCAGGCGTATTTAGAGGTAGGTGATGGTCTAGGATCTAAGGATCTGTTTGGTATGCAAGTCGATAAGCTGGGAAGGTTTGGCTGCATTACCTAAAGGGGCGTCCCAAATTCCATCTAAATCGTCCCCAAAATAGTTCCTAACCTTCTCTACAGAGCTAGCAGGGATGTGACCTTTAGGATTTGCACTGGTGGAGACCAGTGGGTGCTGGAGAGCTTCGCATAAGTCGTAAGTTGCAGGATGTAAAGTGATACGAATGGCGAGGCTGGAGAACTGACCTCTCAAAAGTTTTGAAGTATTTTCTTTAGCAGGAACAAGCCAAGAAGTGGGTTGATTAGTAACGGAACTGAGAAGGTCTCTATCTTCTTGAGTAATTGGCTGTAAATATTTTTCGACAAAAGCTAATCGGGAGCTAATAATGATTAGACCTTTTTCTATCGCTCGTTGTTTTAAAGATAGAATGCGTTGAATGGCTTCTTCATTATCAGGATTACAACCAAGACCAAAGACAGCCTCGGTTGGATAAGCAATGACTCCTCCGTCTCGGACAAGGTTAGCTATCTCTTCAATCTTGCTAGAAATCATCTGAAGCCGTTACTCGTCGTCAGAGTCTGCCTTCTTAGCGGCGGGCTTTTTAGCCGGCGCTTTTTTCTTTGCAGGTGCCTTTTTGGTAGCTGCTGCTTTCTTAGTGGTTGTAGCCTTTTTCTTGGTGGGTGCTTTTTTGGCAGCTGGCTTTTTAGCGGTAGTCTTCTTTTTAGCCGGAGCCTTTTTCTTTGCTGCAGGCTTTTTACGGCCACGTGTCTTTTTCTCAGGTGCTTTTTCAATAAGCTCTTGGCACTGTTCCAACGTCAGCTCTTTCGGATCCTGATCTTTTGGCATTTTGGCATTTTTATTACCATCTGTGATGTACGGCCCCCAACGACCGTTTAGGACTTGGATACCTGCATCAGGGAAATCCTGAATAATGCGATTACGTTCAATTTCCTTTTTCTCTTCAACCAGCTCTAAAGCTCGTTCAAGCGTAATGGTATAAGGGTTGTCTTCTTTCTTCAGTGAAACAAATTTGCTGTCATATTTCACATACGGGCCGAAGCGACCGATATTAGTACTAATTTTTTCACCAGCAGGGCTTTCACCGAGATCACGGGGAAGTTTAAATAACTCCATCGCATCATCATAAGTGATGGCATCCATTTTTTGACCAGGAAGTAAGCCTGCAAACTTTGGCTTATCTTCATCATCGCGTGTACCAATTTGTACATAAGGACCATAGCGACCCATGCGAACAGATACCGGTTTGCCTGACTTTGGATCGGTACCCAGTCCACGTGCTTGCAGTACTTCATCACGAGAAACACTTTCTTCCTTGTCTCGGACAAGTTCATCGAAAGGTTTCCAGAAATTTTCCATTAATGGAAGCCAGTCTTTTTCACCACGTGAGATGGTGTCTAGTTCATCTTCAAGGTTGGCGGTAAAGCTGTAATCTACATACTGGGTAAAATGATCCGTTAGGAATTTGTTTACAATCTTGCCAATATCCGTGGGATAAAAACGACGAGATTCAAGTTCAACGTATTCGCGTGATTGCAAAGTAGAGATAATGCTGGCGTAGGTTGATGGTCGACCAATACCATATTCTTCCAGTGTTTTTACTAAACTTGCTTCTGAAAAGCGAGGTGGTGGTTCAGTGAAATGCTGGTTTGCTGCAATCTCTTGCAGATCAATTTTCTCACCTTCTTCCAAGGGAGGAAGAATCTTGTTTTTTTCTTTATCGCCGGTGTTTCCTTCCTGGTAAACCGCAAGGAAACCCGGAGTACGGATCGTTGAGCCGCTTGCTCTGAAGAAACTGTCATCATTTGCCGCAAGGTTTACAGAAACCGTATCCATGGTGGCGTGGATCATCTGACAGGCAACTGTACGTTTCCAAATTAAATTATATAAACGATACTGCTCATCTGTGAGCTTATGTTTGATCATCTCAGGGATATTTTTAGCCGATGTTGGGCGCACAGCCTCATGCGCTTCCTGAGCATTTTTGGATTTAGTTTTGAAGGTACGTACGTCTGGATTGACATTGTCTTTACCATAGTTCTTGGTAATGACCTCACGAAGTTCTGCAACAGCTTCATTAGCCAAGGCTACTGAGTCCGTACGCATATAGGTAATCAGCCCTACTGGGCCGCTACCAAGATCAATTCCTTCATACAGTTGTTGTGCAACACGCATAGTTCGCTGAGTAGTGAATGTTAATTTACGCGCAGCTTCTTGTTGCAAGGTTGACGTTGTGAATGGTGGTGATGGGTTGCGTTTACGTTGTTTCTTTTTAACCTCCGCAACCGTAAGTTTGCCATTTGCATCGGTGGTGAGTTTTTCTTTTACTTCCTTAGCAAGCTTTTCATTATTGATATCGAATTGCTTAAGCGCTTTACCTTGCCAGGTATGTAGTTTGGCATGGAAAGGTTGTTCGTCTTTGTTGACGGCCGCTTCTAAAGTCCAGTATTCCTGGGGAATAAAAGCTTCAATTTCTAGCTCGCGTTCTACGATCATGCGCAGTGCTGGACTCTGTACGCGCCCAGCAGAAAGACCGTATTTAATCTTTTTCCAGAGTAAGGGTGATAAATTGAAACCCACTAAATAATCAAGAGCACGACGTGCTTGCTGAGCATCTACAAGTGGTATAGCAATTCCTCGAGGGTTTGCTACTGCTTCTTGAACCGCATGCTTGGTGATTTCGTGGAAAACGACACGTTGAACATTCTTACCTTCCAGTGCGTTTTTTTCTTTTAACAGTTCCAGAAGATGCCAGGAAATAGCCTCTCCTTCTCTATCCGGGTCGGTTGCGAGATAAAGGTTATCAGCCTTTTTTAATGCCTTGAGAATATTTTTAACATGCTTCTCATTGCGCTCGATGGTTTCGTATTTCATCTTGAAACCATTCTCCGTATCAACAGCACCTTCTTTTGGTACTAAGTCACGAACATGGCCATAGGAAGCAAGGACTTCAAAGCCTTTGCCGAGATATTTTTTTATGGTTTTTCCCTTGGCAGGGGACTCTACGATAACCAGACTTTCGCTCATACTTCTGCGTATTCTAAGGTGGATAATTTGGGCAACTATACTGCAACACTATAGATTACCCAAACCTTAATTATAGAAGAGTGCTTTATGTGATGGGCTTTTAAGCGAAATACTTAATGATAAACAGGTGGCGTTTCACTCATAGCAATATCATCCATCCAAGTGAACTCAGCTTCCATTTCAGGGTTATTAAGAAGGATCATCAAGACGACCCATTTCAACTTATCGAGATCAAAGTCGATGTCACGCAAAACAAGAATTTTATCGATAATGAATTCGCGAGTTTCATCTTTCAAGACGCCGGATTCTGTTAGGAATAGCAAATAACTTTGACATTCTGCGTTCAACCAGCGTCGCTCACGAGGAGAGAACACACGAAAAGATTTGGGGGATGATGGCACAAATCCGTATTCGGTTTCGTCGCCCAAGCTTTCAAGCCAATCGAATGCTTTACTGATTTCCCCACTTGGGAATCCTGCTTCTAAGAGGTGTCCTTGTAGAACTTCACGATTTTGTCCAGATTCATCGTAATCTGAAAAATTATCAAAAAGGTAAAAAAGGACGTCTAAAGTATTTTCTTTCATGGGGTAACACTCGTGTTCAGTCTTACGTATTGACCTCCACCACATGCGCTGATGTGTCCGTGAAGCTCTAAAAGGAGAAGGATGGAGGAAACGACGTCAATCGTCAATCCCGTTTGTACGACCATTCTATCAATCGATACCGGATCAAAACCCATAGCTTCTAAAATCAGCCGTTGATCTGAAGAAAGCACATCCTGAGTGGTTTCTTCGTAACTAGCGTCAGTATTTGAAGCAGAATTTTCGATTGGGCTTTGTAAGAAGGTTTGTAGTTGCGGCGCTAATTCTTCAAGAATATCTTCAGCCGTTTCCACTAGCTTAGCACCTTCGCGAATCAGGCGATGACAACCCTTGGCCAAGGGATTGTGGATGGAGCCAGGGATAGCAAACACTTCTTTCCCCTGTTCCATCGCATTTCTTGCGGTTATCAAAGAGCCACTTTTTATCGCAGCTTCAACGACTAAAGTGCCTAAGCTGATACCGCTAATAATGCGGTTTCTGCGTGGGAAAAAAGGTGCTTTCACAGGTGTGCCAATGGGGTATTCAGAAAGAATGAGACCGCTATTTTCGACAATAAAATCAGCAAGTTTCTGGTGTTTACTAGGATAGGTGATATCTAAACCGGTCGCGGTTACAGCAATCGTGGGGGAAGCTAAACTATCTAAAGCCCCTTTATGGGCAAAGCCATCAATGCCCAATGCTAAACCACTAGTAATAGTGAGTCCGTTACCCGCTAAATGTTTGGCAAACTGTTGGGCGTTATCTCTGCCCCCAGTTGTTGGATTTCGGCTACCAACGATAGCGAGTTGAGGGTCTTTAAGACAGCTTAAGCTACCTTTTGCAAAAAGAATGGGGGGCGGGTCGTTAATGCTTTTGAGTTGTTCTGGGTATGCATTATCAGCAATGGTAATAATATGATGTATCGAGGATTGTTTTAGCCACTCAATATCAGCTTGGCTTGCATTGTCATTAGTATCTACAATCGCTTGGGCAACATTCTGTGGAACCCCTTTTGCCGTCAGTGTTTTAAGAGCACTATTCATCACCGACTGCGGGGTGTTGAAATGGTGCAAGGCTGACATAAAACGCTTTGGACCAATACCGGGCACACGTAATAGGTTTAACCAGTGATGTAGGTCGTTTTGGTGTTTCACGTCATTTCGTTCGTAGTTTGTGTTAAGTAATAAACATGCAAAAAAGCATGATTCACCTGAAAAACGCCTCTATCTTCAGCTGATTAAAGAAGATTCTACGTTGTTGGGGTATGTTGCGATTACCTCAAGGAGTCTGCTTGTGACCCCTTAAACTTTTAGTTAACGCTAAAGGTTCTGGGGAAAGGTAAATAAGTGTCTTTACTATTAGGGGTTTCCGATTTTGTGACCGACTTTTACTGCATTATCTGATTTTGTGACCAGCGCATAACTATAATGCTGATTAACATCATACACGACCATTGTGCCGATACGCTCTGGAGGCAGCTTTACTGAAACAGGCTTTTCGTTGTGTAATTTGCCGTAGCGTTTTTCGTAAGGATCATCCGCAAGGCGTGGCGAAGTGTAAACACCTAATACATGCCCTGCTCGAATACCATCTCTAGCACCACGATTGATAATAGCGATCATGCGCTGACCGATGATGAGTTCTGCATCATAGAGACTCATAACAGTGCCACGTACCTTAGTCGTAGGCAGACGCATTTCAATATCGAGTTCTGTTGGCTTATCTTCGACACGAATCAAGCGATCACCACGGCGAATCTCACGATCAGACTTTTCAATAATAGTTGATGTGATGGTATTTGGTTGGGTAACGGTTAGCAAGCCATGATAGTCAATTTGTGTACCAAGTAATTCATTGGAGTCCGGGTCTTTGATTTCTTTGATGGCGTGGTAAATCGCGTAAGTATCACCGCGTTGGCTATGTGAAATACCTTTGGCGTAAACTGTTTTATCATTTTCGATAAGAATGGCAGCATCTTTGGCGGCAACAATATATGGAGCACTAGAAAGATCATCTTTATCAACAATGCGCGGCCATGTCAGAAATGATTCGAACATTGAAATAGGTTTGCCTTTACCATTACGCTCAACACGAATACTTGGAGATAATTTTACTGTGCCAGCCGTGGAACCATTGTTTTTTCCATAATGAATGTAAAGTACATCTCCAGGATAGATTCGATGCGGGTTCTTGATAGTCTGATTCTTGTCCCATATTTCTGGCCAATAACCAGGTTGCTTCAAAAACATTCTACTAATATCCCATAGCGTATCGCCCTTCTTTACGGTGTAACGTTTGGGGGCACTTTGACGAATGAGGTTAGAGGCAATGCTTGAGGAAGCACCGAAATGTTGGTGATTACCGCGAAAGGGTAAGCCATAATAATCATCATATTCTGTGTCTACAGCAGAAGTTTTATCAGCAGCGTATTGAGTTGAACAGCCTGTAAGTGCCAATGTTGAGCACAAAATACCAGCTGAAATAAAAGAAAATGATGTCGACACAGATGGTTTCATAGTTTTTTATTATTATCATTAGTATGATGAGCTGCCTGCACGCTTGGGGTTATGAGTAACAGTAGAAAATGTGTTAGTGATAACCCAAAGTAAATTCTGGTTAAGTTTTCCAGACAGCGAGTGATAGGTATAATAGCCTTAACTTATTATTCACCTAAGTATTTTCGGATTTTCGGTATATGACAGAACTTACAATCCTTCGTTATCCAGACTCTCGTTTACGAACAAAAGCAACACCAGTTGAGAAGGTGGATGACGATATTCGACAAATTATTGATGACATGTTTGAAACCATGTACGCCGCACCAGGAATTGGTTTGGCGGCTACACAAGTTGATATTCACCAACAGATCGTTGTAATAGATGTGTCTGAAAATAAGGATGAGCCCTTGTGCTTCATTAACCCTGAAATCATCAAAGAGGATGGCACCGAGGAAATGGAAGAGGGGTGTTTGTCCGTTCCTGAATATTACGCTAAGGTCACGCGTGCAGAAAAAGTCACGGTCAAGGCATTAGACCGTAATGGCGCAGAATTCTCTATTGATGCGGAAGAATTATTAGCGGTGTGTATTCAGCATGAGATTGATCATCTGAGAGGTAAGGTTTTTGTTGATTACCTATCACCAATGAAACAGCAGCGCGTGCGCAAGAAGTTAGAGAAAGTAGCTAAAATGGCGGCGACTTCTTAATGACTGAAATCTTACGTATTATCTATGCTGGAACCCCTGACTTTGCGGTACCTGCGTTACAGGCGTTGATTGATTCAAAACATCAGGTTGTTGCCGTATATACGCAACCGGATCGTCCGGCTGGGCGAGGTAGAAAGGTTACGTTTGGACCAGTAAAACAGCTAGCTGTTAATGCAGAGATCCCTGTTGAGCAACCTGAGTCATTAAAAACAGATGAGGCACTACAACAGTTAGTTACCTATGATGCTGATGTGATGATTGTTGCTGCCTATGGCTTGATCCTTCCCAAGGCTGTTTTGGAAACGCCAAAATATGGATGCTTAAATATCCACGGATCATTATTACCCAAATGGCGAGGAGCTGCCCCTATTCATCGTGCAATCCAGATGGGCGATGAAGAGACTGGTATCACCATTATGCAAATGGATGTTGGCCTGGATACTGGTGACATGCTATTGAAAAGCCGTTTGCCGATTACTGAGAAAGACACTGGCGAAAGCATTCATGATGCCTTGGCTGATCAAGGTGCAAAAGATTTGTTGTCTGTACTTGTCCAGTTACAAGCAGGCGCATTGAATCCTGAGAAGCAGGATGAAACACTGGCAACTTATGCCCATAAGCTTAGCAAAGCGGAAGCAGAAATTGATTGGGAACAATCAGCAAAACACATTGATAATACGGTAAGAGCATTTAACCCATGGCCCGCTGCTTATACTTTGTACCATGGAAAGCCGATGAAGATTCATATGAGTGCATATGCGATTGAATCTTCTGATCGTGATCCTGGAACAGTTATTGATGAGTCGAAAACAGGTATTTCTGTCGCAACAGGTGATGGTGTGCTTATTATTAAGCGACTCCAAATGCCAGGTAAAAAAGCTATGGATGTGCAGGACTTTCTTAACGGACACTCTTTGAGTAGCGTTGTGTTAGGTCAATGACTCCTAGAAGCGAAGCTGCGAAAGCGCTCTATCAAGTTATCTATAAGCAACGTTCTCTAACTGATGTTTTTAATCAGGATATTACCAAACTAAAACCTGAAGAACAGGCATTCGTCAAGGATATCTGTTTTGGTAGCCTACGCTGGCATTACCCTATTAATACGCTCCTTGAGCAATTATTGGTAAAGCCGCTAAAGCTAAAAGACCGGGATATAGAATGCTTATTAAGAGTGGGTTTGTATCAATTGGCCTATCAAGAAACGCCTGATCACGCGGCAGTCAACGAAACAGTAAAGGCAAGTAAAGCACTAAAAAAACCGTGGGCTAAAGGGTTGATCAATGGCGTGATGCGTAATTTTATCCGAGAAAAGCACAACTACCTCGATAGTATAACGGGTGAAATAGGGTATTCCTTCCCAAGCTGGCTCAAGAAACGTGTGAAAAAAGCGTGGCCTGAGCATTGGGAGCGCATTCTAACAGCGAGTAATCAGCGTGCGCCAATGACATTGCGCGTTAATCTCTCAAAACAGTCACGATATGAGTATCTAGCAAGATTAGATACGGTTGGTATTTCTGCTAAACCACACCCGTCGGTGAATTCAGCTATTGTGCTTGATACTCCAGTCCGGGTTTCCGAATTGCCTGAATTTTTTGAAGGGGCTGTTTCTGTGCAAGATGCTGCAGCGCAAATGGCAGCAATGCTTTTGAAATGTGAGTCAGGTATGGATGTGCTTGATGCCTGTGCTGCACCAGGTGGGAAAACTGGGCATATTTTAGAGTCTACAACGGGTTTAAATGTGTGGGCTTTGGATCAAGATCCAGAACGTTTGTTGAGAGTTGATGAGAATTTGAAGCGCTTACAAGTTCAAGCTAAGCTTGTTGAGGCAGATGCGAATAATCTTAGCGATTGGTACGATGGGAAGCAGTTCGATAGAATTTTGCTGGATGCACCCTGCTCTGCTACCGGTGTCATTCGTCGCCACCCTGATATAAAATTACTCCGCAAAGCTTCTGATATTTCACAACTTGTTGAACAACAATCGAACCTCATGGGTAATTTATGGTCAACACTCAAACCTAATGGGTATATGCTGTATGCAACTTGCTCTATCCTCCCCAAAGAAAATGAAGAGCAAATTGAGCAATTCATAACGCGTTATCAAAATGTTGAGGTTCACCCCATTAGTGTCGCTGATAAGAAAGTGCAACAGCATGGTTTGCAAATCTTTCCGGGTGAGGGCGATATGGATGGGTTCTATTATTGTCTTTTGCAGAAAACAACGGCAGAGTATTAGCCACTATTCTATGCGTATTTTAAAAATCGTTACATTATTGATATTTTTTATCGGGTTCACGAGTGTGATGCCTGTATGGGCGAAAGATGGCAATATTGAGATCACAACCTTCAATGCAAAGAAGAAGGTAAAGCATTATGAAATGAATGCAGTGGTGATGTATCAATTGTCCGCAGACCTGCATCGTGCTTTATCGCATGGTGTTCGCGTTAATAGTTATCTGAATATCTATTTGGGAAAACATCGGAGTTGGTGGTGGAATTCTTCTGAAACAATAGCACAAATTGTTTTTCAGTTACGCTATCACTCGCTTAGCAAGCAATACATTCTAACACGCGCAGATACTAACCAAAGCTGGAACTTTCGTAGTTTGCCACGAGCGCTTAAAAAAATGGGAGAGATTAAGCAATACACTCTGTTGAAAGCGCCTAGCAATTCAGCGAGTGATAACTACTATTTATATGCACAAGCGAAACTTTCAGCGCAAAAACTCAGTTTTCCTTTGAAAGTGCAATCTTATTTCAGTAATAAATATGTGATGGAAAGTGAGGGCGTTCTGTGGTCCTTACCGTAAGAAACGTTATATTCCAAGTATTGCCAGTTGTGGTAACCATCATCTTGTTGGTGATTTCTATGACTTTGCTCGACATCTCAACAAATAATCCTGCAGAATCCAACCGTCTTGCGCCATGGATGGTGACACTGAATTTGATCACATTAACTATTTTGTTCTTGATGATTGTTTTCAATCTAGTGCGTGCATTACTTAAGTTACGTGCCAAAAAGACCGGCTCACGCTATACCTTGAAGTTGATGACTGCCTTTGCAGTATTGACGTTAACGCCAGTTTTAGTCGTTTCCTTTTTCTCCATGAACTTTCTTGGGGATCGTATCGATAGTTGGTACAACGTCTCAATCGAAAATGCTTTAGATGATTCAATAGAACTCTCCCAACGCTCCTTAAAAAAAGGTATGAGTTTACATTTGCGTGATATTGAGTTGATGGCGAGTGAAATGTTCCAAAGAGATGAAAGTGAATACTCTTATTATCTAGAACAGAAACGTCGCGATATGAATGCTAAAGAGATGTTGTTGCTCGATTCAAAAAAGCGCGTGATTGCTTATAGTAGTGTTGAAAATGGTGATCTATTTCAGTATTTTCCACGACCAGGGATGTTTCCTATTGTTGAAAATCGTGGCTTTTATCTTGAATTAGAACCAGATGCTGATGAAGAGTTGTATTCACGTGTCGCGGTAACTATGCAAAAAGATCGCTGGAATGAATCATACATTCTTACTGCAGTATTTCCCGTTACGCATCGGTTTACGGATTTGAGTAAAAGCGTGCAATCGGCGCGAGATGAATATGCATCCTTGAAAATTCAGCGTAATAGCATTAAGTCAGGCTTTCGCTGGAGTCTATTTATTATCATGGTGTTGTCTGTATTATTTGCATTATGGGCGGCTTTCATTTACTCACAGCGCTTAACGAGTCCTATTCGTGGTTTGCTAGATGGAACATTGGCTGTTGCTTCTGGTGATCTGGAGAAGAAATTACCCGTATCAAGCAGTGATGACTTCAGCGCGCTTACGTGTGCATTTAACACAATGACTTCACGTTTATCGACTGCGCAACGGGAGAGTGAAACCAGTCGCCAGCAGGTACAATTTCAGCATGATTATTTGAATATTGTATTAAACCATTTAACCTCTGGTGTTATGACATTTGATGACCAATTGGTCGTGCGCCGCTTGAATATGGCAGGTCAGCAGCTATTGGGCATACCTGGAAAGAATGCTGCTGACAAGAATATCACGGACTTGGTGGGTGATTCTGATACTCTTTTAGCTTTCATTAATGCGATTATGCCGCATCTGAAAAGTCAGGAAATTGAATGGAAGACAGAATTTCAAGCGCTTGAAGGAAATAAACGTCGAACCTTGGTTTGTCAAGGTACAACGCTTCCACAGCTATTAGATGGTTCCAAAGGAACCGTGCTGGTTTTTGATGATATTACTGATCTGATTCAGGCAGAACACGATGCGGCATGGGCTGAAGTCGCTCAGCGCTTAGCACATGAAATCAAGAACCCGCTGACCCCCATCCAGCTTTCCACAGAGCGTATTCAGCATCGCTTAAAACCCCAATTAGATAAGCAATCAGCTGACTTGTTGGATCGTATGAGTTCAACCATTATTCAACAAGTTGAAGCGATGAAAACTATGGTGAATGCGTTCAGTGAATATGCGCGAACTCCTTCTCTGCAATTGCAAATTATGGATCTGAATAAATTAATTCGCGATGTTTTAATTTTATATCAAGATAACCAACAGGGCGTTAAGATTATTTGTGAATTGGATACGAAGACTCCATATACCGCCATTGATGTTCATCGTATGCGCCAAGTATTGGTGAACTTGGTAAAAAATGCACTAGAGGCTCTTGAAAATTCAGAAAGTAGTAGAGAGTTGAAAATCTCGACTTCTCTTAATGAAGTAGATGAAATTGTGTTACGTTTTGAAGATAATGGTGCAGGTATTGATGAAAAACTGTTACCCAATCTCTTTGAGCCCTATATTAGCAGCAAAACGAAAGGCTCAGGCTTGGGCTTGGCTATCGTAAAGAAGATTATCGAAGAGCACTCCGGCAATATTGTCGCAACCAATAAGGAAACAGGAGGAGCAATATTTACTATCCTTCTTCCTGTAACCAGCATAACCAAAGACCCACCAGCAAAAAGTAAAGACCAACAGGAGCAGGTATGACCGCAGAATATATCCTCATTGTCGATGATGAACCAGATATTCGATCGTTAGTAAGTGAGATCCTAGAGGATGAGGGATATCAGGTTGACTCAGCAGAGAATGCGGCAGAAGCACGTCTTAAGTGGAGTAAACGTAAGCCCGACCTTGTGTTATTAGATATATGGATGCCTGATGAAGATGGTATTTCACTGCTGAAATCTCTGAAAGAGTCTGGAGGCTTGTGCTGTCCAGTGATCATGATGTCAGGGCATGCGACGATTGAAACCGCTGTTGAAGCCACGCGTCTTGGGGCTTATGATTTCATCGAAAAGCCGCTATCGATGGCAAAAATGTTGTTAACCATCGAGAACGGTTTACGTACTGGCAAACTGGAGCATGAGAACAAAGATTTGCGTGAGCAAGTGTCCGTAGCTTCAAACCTTGTTGGTAATAGTACTACGATGACACAACTTCGGTCTCAGGCAGAGCGGATTGCTGAACATCTGAAAACGATTCTCTTGCTTGGACAGCAAGGAACTGGAAAAGAAGTACTCGCACGTTATATCCATAAGAAGAGTCCGTTTCAAAGCGTTTCCTTTGTCAAAGTACCGGTGAGCACTGCTAATGATGCAACTATGTCAGAAAAGCTCTTTGGTAAGGAAAATGCAGATGGAACCATTAATTTTGGTGTGTTTGATGATGCAGGGCGCGGTATTGTCTACCTCAGCGATGTCTATGCTTTAGATGCTGAAACGCAAGAACGTTTATTGAATAGTCTTAAACAAGGTGTCTACACTCGGGTAAATGGCACAACGCCTATTGATCTACAGTCTAAGATTATTGTAGCCAGTATCAGTGATCTACGAGATGATGTGGAAGCAGGAAAGTTTAGCCAAGAACTCTATTATCTGTTGAGTGCAATCACTCTGGAAATTCCGCCACTTAAAGATCATTCTGAGGACATTCCTGAATTGCTCAGTTATTACGTTGATCTGTTTACTGAACAAGATGGTCTCCCTTACCGTCGATTCTCCGTAGCAGCGCAAAATCATTTACGTAATCATGCATGGCTTGGAAATGTGCGGGAGCTAAGAAATCTGGTGCAGCGTTTATTGATTCTTGGCTCGGATATCGAAATATCGGTGGAAGAGGCTGAAGAGGCATTGGGTGCTAATATTCCCGTTTTTGATGAAGGACTAGGCTCATTTCCACAAAGTACCTATGAGTTGCCATTGCGACAAGCGCGTGAACAGTTTGAGCATGATTACATTAGTTGGCATCTTACACAAACCAAAGGCAATGTCAGCCGCATGGCAGAACGTGTAAAAATGGAGCGCACACACTTGTATCGAAAAATGCATTCACTGAATATAGACCCTAAGAAATTTTCCAAATAAGCATCAATGAATCAACAAAACACAGAGAAACCAGCTGTCATACTTCTGTCCGGCGGCATGGACTCGGCAACAGTATTAGCGATTGCCAAACAACAAAACTACCAATGCTACGCCCTAAGCTTCCGATATGGACAACGGCATAGCGCAGAATTAGTAGCAGCCAAAAAGTTGGCGTTATCGATGGGAGTAGAACGCCACGAGATTATTGATCTGGATTTAACCCGGTTTGGTGGCTCAGCCTTAACAGATGACAATATTGATGTGCCGAAAACAGAGTCAGAAGGTATTCCTGTTACTTATGTACCTGCGAGAAATACGGTTTTTCTCTCTATTGCTTTAGGTTGGGCCGAAGTGCTCAATGCTCAAGATATTTTTATCGGAGTGAATGCTGTGGATTACTCAGGCTATCCAGACTGTCGACCTGAATTTATTCGGTCTTTTCAGGAGACGGCAAATTTAGCGACTCGTAAAGGTGTTGAAGGTGAGCCTTTTATCATCCATACCCCACTGATTGATCTCACTAAAGCTGACATAATACGTCAAGGTGTGGAGCTCGGTATTGATTATACAAAGACGATCACTTGCTACAACGCAAATGCAAATGGGGAAGCTTGTGGAGAATGCGATGCTTGCCGTTTAAGACAACAGGGTTTCACTGAAGCAGGGGTTGAAGACCAAACTATTTACGCTGCGAAAAACAGCGAATAATAGAAAAGCAAAAAAACATGCAAAAAGGCTTGAAAGGCCAAAACTCTCATGTATAATCTCGCTCTCTTTCGGGCCGTTAGCTCAGCCGGTAGAGCAGTTGACTTTTAATCAATTGGTCGAGCGTTCGAATCGCTCACGGCCCACCATATTCGAATAAAAAAGCCTGAATGTTATGTTCAGGCTTTTTTGTTTCTGGTCTGTGTCAAATTCTCGCCATTCAGTTTCTAAGATGGGATGCGCCATTAAAATGATATTTACAGACAGCAGCCCTAGTGCGAGTTAAGTACTGCCAATAGTCGGGAAAGTGAAGCAGCACATAATTATGTGTTAATATCAGCGATAGCTGGTAGCATCAACGTACTGCATTATCAAAAATTATAAGAAAGGCTTGTAGTAACTAGCATTCTGCTTATCCAACACGACTGTGTGTGATAATTTTATCTTTGGTAATAGATAAATCAATAATAAGCATTCAGCCTAACCATTTAGTATATTAAAGATCATGTCGACTTCTTTTTACGATTCATTACAAGAAAGCACATTAGCGAAAACGATGCCTCAGTCTATCTTTTTCCATGCGCTACTCATATTTGGTATAGGTTTTGGTATACACAATACAACAAAAATAAAGGACGCAACATTGTTGGATATCACGATTGTGAATATGCATTCCGACAAAGCACCTGAAGAAGCAGAACTGATTGCTCAGGTAAATCAAGATGCTAGTGGTGATACAAATATTAAAAATCGCCCTACGAGTATGATGGCTTCTAAGTCGTTAAATGCACCTAATGAATTGTCACCTCTAGCATCTGAAAAGTCTTCTCCAAATACTCCTCCGGTGCTTAATATTGCAGTATTGACGACGAAGGGTGAGACTTTTAAGCGTGCGCCTAAAGTTGAGGAGCAACCTCAAGAACAAGATCCTACTCAGAAGGCTGAAGAAAATGCTGATAAAGCTGCTGAGGAAAAACAATTAGCGAGTGAAGTTGCCGAGCGTGAAGCGAACTATGCTAAAATGCCTCGGAAGCTTTATCTCACCTCTGTTAGTGCGAGAAATGCTATTGAAGCCGAGTATATTGATAGCTGGGCAAAGAAAATAGAACGTATTGGCACGACTAATTTCCCAGTTGAGGCTATTAGGTATAAGAAAAGTGGTCAATTGATAGTAGAAGTGACGCTTGATCATCATGGAAGTGTTGTCAGCTCAAGAGTCAAGAAAAGCTCAAAGTCTCGTATCTTGGATAATGGTGCATTGAGAATTATCAAGATTGCGGGAGACCCAAGTTATCTGCCGTTACCAAAGACGGTTCGTGAAAAATTTGATCAGTTGGTTATTACGCGTACGTTTATTTTTGATGCTGGAACTCCCTCTAATGGTAATGTCCATAAACTAACCACACAATAAATTATGCCTGCAACTAATTTGCAACTTCAAAATCAATTACTGATTGCCATGCCTGGTATGAGGGATTCGCGGTTTTCAAAATCGGTGTCTGTGATTGCCAGACATACCAATGATGGTTGCCTTGGTTTGGTTATCAATCAACGAACTCAGACTTCACTTGCTGATTTATTTGAGCATCTAAATATTGAATCAGATGATGAGTTTTTTGAAACAGTTCAGGTGTTTAATGGTGGTCCTGTCCAGCCTGAGCAGGGCTTTGTGTTGCACAATACCGATCAGGAATGGGAAAGTACCTTGAACATTACCAGTGATTTGTCGGTAACAACTTCGCGAGATATTCTTGATGATATTGCGCGTCATGAAGGCCCAGAAAAATACATGGTTTGCTTAGGCTGTGCGAGTTGGGAAGCGGGTCAAATTGAGCGTGAATTGCTCGAAAACACATGGCTAACATGCAAAACCGATGCTGCTCTTATCTTTGATGCTCCTTTAGAGACTCGTTGGCATGCTGCTTCCCAGTTATTAGGTATTGATGTGAGATTGATGTCTGGTACGTCGGGCCATGCTTAAATGAAAGTCCTTGGTTTTGACTACGGCTTAAGTCGTATTGGTGTCGCTTTAGGCAATACTGAAACATCAATGGCTACCCCGCTTTGTGCATTTAATAGAAAAAACCAACAGCCTCCCTGGGAAGCAATCGAAGCCCTGATACAAGAGTGGAGACCTAATCGCTTAGTTGTCGGGCAACCTCTTTATAACGATGGTACGAAGAGTGAATTTACTGAGCAAGCAGAGAAGTTTGGGCGTCAATTATCAGGGCGTTTTTCCCTAGACGTTGATATGGTATCCGAGCAATTAAGTTCTTTGGAAGCTGAACAGCGTTTAAAGTCATCTCGCCAAGCCGGCCGTAAGAAACCCATTAAGAAAGAAGAGATAGATAAACTTGCAGCAGCAATCATTGTTGAAAGCTGGTTAGCGAGACAAGGATTATGACAGATCAAAGTATGAATATTCCCGCAGCATTAGCGGCGATGGTAGACGACATTAGAGCCCTGATGGCCGAAAAAAACATCGAAACTCCTTTAATTGTTGGAATTCACACAGGCGGAGTGTGGATTGCCAATGCGTTGCGAGAACGCTTGGGTATATCGGAAAGCCTTGGTGAACTTAACATCAATTTTTATCGTGATGATTTCACGCGAAATGGCTTGCATCCACAAATACAACCCTCCAAACTACCGCTATCCATTGAAGATCGACACATACTTTTGGTGGATGATGTTTTATTTACGGGCAGAACTGTGCGTGCGGCTATGAATGAAATTTTTGATTATGGTCGACCAGCAAGTATTACTCTTGCGGTGTTATTTGAGCGTGAAGGAAGAGAGTTGCCTGTTTTTGCCGAAGTGTCTGGCATTAAACAAACACTAGGAAAGAAGCAGTACATAGACATTTCAGGTCCTGAACCGTTGGAGTTAACCATACGAAACAAAGCATGAGTCATCAATTCTTAAGCCCTGGCCCACTACCTGCAAGTCTTCAACTCACACCTGAAGGCCAACTAAAACACTTCCTAACAATAGAAGGCATTCCACCGTTGTTACTCGAGGCTATCCTAGATCGAGCAGAACAGTTTATCGACATACCATCAAAAAAACAGCGCAAAGCCCCTCTTCTCAGAGGTAAGACGGTAGTTAATCTCTTTTTTGAAAACTCCACACGAACTCGAACAACCTTTGAATTAGCCGCCCAGCGTTTGTCGGCAGATATTATCAATCTGGATATTCGAACATCTGCGACAGCTAAGGGAGAGAGCCTGCTAGATACTATACGTAACCTTGAAGCGATGGATGTTGATATGTTTGTTATTAGACATCAACACAGTGGCGCAGCGCATTTCTTAGCACGTTATTGCTCCCCAGAAATTAGTGTTATCAACGCGGGGGATGGTAATCATTCACATCCGACACAAGCCATGCTTGATATGCTTACGATCCGTCAGTATAAAAAAGAATTTCCCCCCTTGAAAGTTGCTATTGTCGGGGATATTCGTCATTCAAGGGTCGCGCGTTCACAGATTCATGCCTTAAATACTTTGTGTGCTGGGGAAGTTCGTGTCATTGGCCCACGCACATTAATCCCTGCAGGGATAGAAAAGATGGGAGTGAATGTCTTTCATGATCTAGATGAAGGTTTGGACGATGTAGATGTTGTGATTATGTTGCGACTGCAAAATGAACGAATGGAAACTGCATTACTTCCCTCAGCGCATGAATATTACAAGCGCTATGGTTTGACGCAGGATGCACTTAAATGCGCTAAATCCGATGCAATAGTTATGCACCCCGGCCCAGCTAATCGTGGTGTAGAAATCGATTCAGAGGTTGCTGATGGCTCGCAGTCGGTAATCATGCAACAAGTGACTAATGGTATTGCTGTTCGTATGGCAATCATGTCAATGGTGATTGCTTCACAAGCAGAGCTTCACTCATGAAAAGAAAAGCAATCATCAATGCACATGTCATAGACCCTGTTCTAGGTTTGGATGGTGTCAGCAATATTTATATTAAGGGCAAGAATATTGAGCATGTTGGAGAACAAGCCCCAGAGAAATTCACTGCTGATATAACGGTTGATGCAAATGGTTTGTATGCATTTCCCGGTATAACTGATTTAGCGGTCTATTTGAGAGAGCCAGGCCAAGAGCGTAAAGGCACTATCGAAAGTGAACTGGAAGCTGCTGTTAGTGCTGGTGTGACAAGTGTGGTTTGTATGCCAGAACCTGCCTGCCCCATTGATAATATGCCAATGGTCAATTTGATGCGTAAACGGATCAAAGCAGAAAAAAAAGCACGTGGGATCTTTATTGGGGCAGCCACACAGGAACTAAAAGGTAAAAAGTTAACGAATATGGGGGGGCTTAAGTTTGCCCAATGCGTTGGAGTTAGCAATCAGCGTGAGCCGTTCCAAGATATGCGTTCGTTACGATTAGCTATTGAATATGCGGCTACCTTTAATTTACCCTTGTATTTTCACCCTATTGACCCTGCATTGAGTCCAGAAGGTGGCGTTCATGAGGGAGCAATTGCTACTCGTATGGGGTTACCCGCTATTCCAGCTGCTGCTGAAATGACGATGATTGCAAGTATTCTAGCGTTGCTAGAGGAGTTACAAACACCTGTACATTTATGTCGAATTTCTGCTGCATCAAGTGTTGACCTTATTCGACGAGCAAAAGGACGAGGTTTGCCAGTGACAGCAGATGTTGCTGCACATCAGTTATTCCTTACCGATATGGATATCAGTGATTACAACCCCCTCTGCCACGTGCAACCTCCTTTAAGAGGTGAGCGAGATAAAGAGGCGTTAAGAGCTGGTTTAGTAGATGGAACCATTGATGCTATTTGTTCAGACCATCAACCTCATGATATTGATGCTAAGTTGGCCCCGTTTCAACAAACAGAACCTGGAATTTCAGGCATTGAAACATTGTTGCCACTGACGATGCGTTTGGTAGAAGAGGGTGTACTTACACGATTACAAGCCATTCAGCTGCTATCAACCAACCCTGCAAACATAACAAACCGTAGTCGAGGTAGTTTGAAGAAAGGAAGTTCTGCAGATATTGTTTTATATGATCCTAATGAAACGTGGGAAGTTGACGTAGAGCAGCTGAGCAGCAAAGGTAAGAACACCCCTTTCCAAGGTTGGAGTTTTACAGGTCAGGTTGAAAAGACTTATGTTAAAGGAAAGCAGGTTTTTAACAGATAAAAACGAAGGCTAGACTATCAGGTAAATTGTCTCCACTCATAAAAAAAGGCGACTTCTGATCCAGAGGTCGCCTTTTTTGTTTCTACTTAAAAAGCGCTTTTTTAGCTAGTCTCTGTAGAGTCAATATCAAACGGATCATCATTTTGATAGTTTGAGTTTTCTTGCTTCTTTAGCTTTCTCATGAAGTGGAAATGAATGAACCAGTCTAGGCTGAAGAAGCGACCTGCACCCATAAAGAACAAGGCGAGTACCATTAAGAACAAAGTCAATGTTGTCTCGAAAGCACCGTTAGTAGGTGTGCTGTAACCATGTGACATAAACAAGTCTTTACCAGTATTTACAATATCACCACCGAAACTAACAGTAGCAAGACCGATAATAACAATAATTGCAAGTAGGGGTATTGAAATCCAGCGAACAGCAAGGCCGATGATGAGCAAGAAGGCTGCAATAACCTCAACGCCGCCGATAACACCATTCATGATGGAAGGGAAAGGAATAGGCATTAACCCTTGTGCATTAGATAGAACGTCAACACCTTGTTGATACGTTGCGCTATCAAACCATGTCATTGGGTTCCACCAAATGGTGTCTGCATTCTTGAATAAGCCTAAACGTGAACTTCCTTCAACCCAGAGTATTGGAGCAAGGAAAAAGCGAAATAATAAGGGGGGTAAGAAATCGAGTCCTCGTAGCCATCCGAAACTAAAAAAACCGTGCAAAAACTTTGTCATAAGGGGTCTCCTGTGCCTATCCTTTGGTTGCGTACATTGTGGTTTTTTCCCATGCCGAATGCAACCCCGTTATCAAAATTTTGCGATTAACTGATGATTGATTTGGCAAAAACTTAGCTCGATTATAGCTATATACTAGGAAAATGTACGGAGTATTTGGAGTTTTTTTAGATTGAAAGTTGCCATTAGGATTAAAATTTAATTTACAAAGGCTTAGAAAGTGTACTTAAAGTTACAACTCTTGATACTTAACGCAGGCGCGTTCGGTTTCCCATAAAGTGACTGCACATACGCGTACATGCTCATTACCAAGCATTTTTTGTAACTCTTCAAAGAAGTATTTTGCGATGTTTTCGGCAGTAGGGTTTATCACATCAAAAGGGGGGATCTCATTGAGATAATAATGATCCAGTCGCCCTGCAATTTCACGTGTTGCTTTTTTTATGGTTTTAAAATCCAGTACCATGCCGATCTTATCAAGTTCAGTACCTTCAACCTCAGCTTCAATTTTCCAATTATGTCCATGCATGCGGCTACATGCGCCAGGGTAATCTCTAAGCGTATGTGCAGAAGCGAAATCTGCTAAAACCTTAAGTGTGTATTTCGCTGCCATGACTAAAGCTATCTCGAGAAAGTGCGAGATGGTATAGAAACCAAGGGTATCTCGCAAGATTCCTTACGGATTTGCGCTAAAATGTTCTCACTCGATAAGCCGATGCTGACAAGTTGCTCTTCACGAGTTGCGTGAGCAACGTATTTATCAGGTAAGCCTAGATTTAGAACGCGGGTGGTAATTCCTTCTCGTTGTAACATTTCATTGACGGCACTTCCAGCACCCCCTTGAATAGCGTTATCTTCTAAAGTCACCAGCAATGAATGCGTATTAGCAATTTGTCGAAGCATTTCCTCATCAAGTGGTTTTACGAAACGCATATTGATTAGTGTCGCACCTAATTCTTTAGCAACAGCTTCTGCCTCTGGCTTTAAGCTACCAAAAAGAAGAATGGCGATATCAGAGCCTTCAAGTAGCTGTTCAGCCTTTCCGATGGCTATTTTATGCATCGCTTTATCAGGGTAGATGCCGATGCCTTTGCCACGAGGGTAACGAACAGTACTAGGGCCTTTATGTTCGTAGGCAGTATACAGCATATGGCGGCATTCATCTTCATCTGTTGGAGCCATAACAACCATATTGGGAATACAGCGCAGATAAGATAAGTCGTAATTACCTGAATGCGTAGGGCCATCGGCTCCAACTAATCCAGCTCGGTCAATAGCGAATGTGACATCTAAATTTTGAATAGCGACATCATGAATCAGCTGATCGTAAGCACGCTGTAAGAATGTAGAATAAATAGCAACGATAGGTTTGCTGCCCTCACAAGCCATTCCAGCAGCTAAAGTTACGGCATGTTGTTCTGCAATCGCTACATCAAAATAGCGTTCTGGAAATTCCTTAGAGTATTGCACCATGCCAGAACCTTCACGCATAGCAGGTGTGATTGCCATCAATTTCGGGTCAAGTTTTGCCATATCACAAAGCCAGTCACCAAATACTTGTGTGTAAGTTGGCGTTGATTTTGGCTTGATGTTACTGATGCCTTCTTCTAGGTCGAATGATGAAACACCGTGGTAACCACAGGGGTCGACTTCAGCAGGCTCATAGCCTTTCCCTTTTTTGGTAACTAAATGTAATAAGAGTGGACCTTTCTGCTTTTTGAGGTTTTCAAGAATGGTGACGACCTCATTAAGATCATGTCCGTCAACAGGGCCGAAATAATGAAACCCCATTTCTTCAAATAAAGTGCCCGGCATTACCATGCCTTTCATGTGCTCTTCACTTTTCTTGGTAAATTTTTGCACTGAAGGAGTGGCAGAAAGTAGTTTTTTGCCTTGTTCACGAACACGTGAATAGAAATCACCTGACAATAAACGTGTTAAATATTTGTTTAAAGCGCCCACATTAGGCGAAATAGACATATCGTTATCATTAAGGATAACTAGTAGATCAGCTTCAAGGTCGCCAGCATGATTGAGTGCTTCATAAGCCATACCAGCAGTCATTGCGCCATCGCCGATTATGGCGATAGATTTTTGTTCACGGCCATTGGCTTTCGCAGAAATTGCCATGCCCAATGCGGCACTGATTGAGGTGCTTGAGTGACCTACGCCGAATGCATCGTAGTTGCTTTCATCACGTTTCGGAAAACCTGATATACCTGATTTTTTGCGAATATTTGAGATTTCATTGCGACGACCGGTCAGTATTTTATGGATATATGCTTGATGACCAACGTCCCACACTATTTTATCGTCAGGTGTGTTGAATACATGATGCAGGGCAACGGATAGCTCAACGGTACCAAGATTAGCAGAAAGATGGCCGCCCGATTGAGACACGGACTCTAAAAGGAAAGCGCGTAATTCTTCGCAAAGATCAATGAGTTCTTCTCGATCCATGTCACGAATTTGGTCAGGACTGTTTATGTTTTCAAGCACGGTCAATTTTATAGGCATAATTCTGGAGGATTACCAGAATACAGGTTTATCTAAGTCTATTCACAATAAAATCTGAAATATTACGTAAATTATTTGCCTTTTCATCGAATGTATTAAGAAACTTAGAGGCTTCTGTGTGTAAATCAATTGCCTTTTGACGCGCTTGTTCTATACCAATAATAGAAGGGTAGGTGGCTTTGTTGGCAGCAATATCTGCGCCTTGTGTTTTGCCCAATGTTTCGGTGTCACTTTCAATATCTAGAATATCATCTCGAACTTGAAAAGCCAGACCTACAGCCTTTGCGTAGTGATCAAGCGCATTTTTCTGTTCGTCTGAGATATCTGTAGTGCATTCACAGGCCATTAAAACGCAGGCGCGGATTAATGCCCCCGTTTTATGAATATGCATATTTTCCAGCTCTGGCTCACTAATTTGCTGCCCAGTAAAAGCAAGGTCAATGGCTTGTCCCCCAGCCATGCCTCGAGAGCCAGAGGCAACCGTGAGTATTTCAATAAGTCGTAATCGAGACTCAGCAGGTAGATCCAATTGTGGATGATGAGCCAGTAAATAGGATGAAAGTGCCTGCAGTGAATCGCCAGCAAGAATTGCCGTCGCTTCATCAAAAGCTTTATGGCACGTTGGTTTGTTGCGTCGTAGATCATCATCATCCATTGCCGGTAAATCGTCATGTATTAATGAGTACACGTGGATGATTTCGATGGCGGCAGCGGGGATATCTAAAATGTCAGGATTGATTCCTAGTGCCTCACCAGTAGCATAAACCAGCAAAGGACGAACTCTTTTTCCACCACCAAGGGCGCTATAACGCATGGCTTTATGCAGGTGTGGTGGATTAATGGTTGCGGCAGGCAAAACCGCATCTAGGACTTTTTCTGCGCGTTGCTGGTAGGCTGCGAGTTCTGCGTTAAGACTCATGATTGGTTTGAAAATCCTGTTCGCCGTCTGACATGAGAATTTTAATTTCTTGTTCGGCGTCTGTTAGTGCCTTTTGGCAAAGGCGGGTTAGCTGGATACCTTTTTCAAAGGTTTTAAGGGATGCTTCCAGGGAAAGGTCATCTTGTTCCATGCGTGTGACTAGCGTTTCAAGTTGCTCCATGGAATCTTCAAAATTTATCGGTGTGATATCGGCTTTCTTACTCATGACTGAATGGTCGTCCGATTTTCGTTAAAAAGCAAGTTATCATCGGCTAAAATCAGCATATATTCAGAGTCTGCCAAGCTAAGGAATACTTGAATTTTCTGTTTACATAACTTACCATCGCGCGTACAAATTTTAACTATGGTGTTCGTAATGGATTTTAAATTTACTGTCCCGATGTACCTTGTTGTTGGATTGATTGCCTTTTCATGGTTTTCTTTTCTTTCAATTATTCTGCTCTACTGAGATAAAAAATCAGGATTAAGGCTTGAAGTTGCGAACATGCTTAGGCATAATACGCGCCTCTTTTTCACGACCTAAATATCCTCGGAGATACTCGTGCCAAATATTACACAGGCGAAAAAACGTGTTCGTCAATCAGAAAAAAGTCGCATGCGTAACAAGCATCACCGTACATTCATGCGTACTGAAATAAAAAGTGTTCTCAGTGCTATTGAAGCTGGGGATAAAGAAGCTGCATCAGCAGCCTATACGAAAGCTGTACCAGCGATTGATTCAATGGTAAGCAAAGGGATTATTCACAAGAATAAAGCAGCCCGTACAAAGAGTCGTTTAAATACTCATATCCGCGGATTGTAATACCCAAAAATCTGAATTTTAAAGGCCGGCCATGTCCGGCCTTTTGCATGTGTTACTACGGATTATGACCATCGAGCATTTACAAGAAACCGAACGTCGTCGCACATTTGCGATAGTCTCGCATCCTGATGCAGGTAAAACCACGTTGACGGAAAAACTCTTGTTGTTTGGGCGCGCTATACAGCAGTCAGGAACAGTAAAAGGTCGTAAGTCTGGGCGTCATGCCACCTCTGATTGGATGGAGCTCGAAAAGCAAAGAGGTATTTCCGTTACCTCATCGGTTATGCAGTTCCCCTACAAAGACTGTATTGTCAATTTACTTGATACTCCTGGTCACGAAGATTTCTCTGAAGACACTTACCGAACACTTACCGCCGTCGACTCAGCTTTAATGGTGATTGACGTAGCAAAAGGTGTAGAGGATAGAACCATCAAATTGATGGAGGTTTGCCGCCTACGTGATACGCCTATCATGACATTCATAAACAAGCTGGATCGTGAAGGTCGTGAGCCCATTGATCTGCTTGATGAGGTTGAAAGTGTCCTGAATATTGCCTGTGCGCCTATTACTTGGCCAATCGGCATGGGGAAATCTTTAAAAGGGGTTTACCATATCTATCGAGATAGTATTCATCTCTTTGATGCTAACCATGAAGGTGGAATCAATCGGGGTGAGGTGATTGATGGTCTGGATAACCCACGTTTAGAAGCGTTACTGGGTGATCAGGCAGAGGAACTTCGAGAAGAAATTGAGCTGGTTCAAGGGGCAAGTCATGAATTTGATAAAGAAGCTTATCTTAAAGGTGAGTTAACCCCTGTCTTCTTCGGTTCTGCGACGAATAACTTTGGTGTTGCCGAATTGTTAGATGATTTCGTTGAATATGCTCCAGGCCCTCAGTCGCGAAAAACGACAGAACGTGATGTTGTTGCAGAAGAAGAAAAGTTTACTGGGTTTGTTTTCAAAATTCAGGCAAATATGGATCCACAACATCGAGATAGAATGGCTTTTATGCGAATCTGCTCAGGTGAATTCAAAAAGGGCATGAAGCTTCATCATGTACGTTTAGGCAAAGATGTCAAAGTGCCGGATGCATTGACGTTTATGGCATCTGATCGCGAGCATGTTACTGATGCATATCCTGGTGATATTATCGGTATTCATAATCATGGTACGATTCGTATCGGTGATACCTTCTCACAGGGCGAAATACTGCATTTTACAGGTATCCCAAATTTTGCACCGGAGTTGTTCCGTCGCGCGCAGTTAAAAGACCCTCTGAAGATGAAGCAGCTACAGAAAGGTTTGATGCAACTCTGTGAAGAAGGTGCCACTCAACTTTATCGTCCGCTTACCAATAATAATCTGATTCTTGGAGCTGTTGGTGTATTGCAGTTTGATGTGGTAGCGCATCGTCTTAAAGCTGAATATAATGTGGATTGTATGTTTGAGGCGGTGAATGTACAAACAGCTCGTTGGATTGCTTGTGATGATGAAAAGAAGTTGCAGCAGTTCAAAGATAAAGTTGAGAATAATTTAGCACTGGATCATGCGGGTGAATTGGTTTACATCGCCCCTACGCGGGTCAATTTGCAGATGGCTGAAGAAAAGTGGCCCGATGTTGAATTCCAGTCAACTCGTGAACATGGTATCTATGAGTAAGATCGTAAACCATGGGCTTGTTACTGCGTTTTTGCACTAGATAAGAAAATAATAAAGACCTCTATGCCTAATCACAATATGTTAATCCCTAACCTCATGGTTGAGAATGTTCAGAAAACCATGCGTTTCTATCATGATGTACTTGGTTTTGAATTAATGGCGGCTGTCGTTGATATGCAAGCGGGTATGGATGAAACGAATATAATATTGGATGTCAATGATGAGCACAGCTTAGATTGGGTAAATATGAAGCGTGGTGAAATTGAGCTGATGTTTCAATCCAGAGCAAGCCTTTCAACTGAAGTTCCTGAACTTGCCGAAGTAGCAATCGGTGCTAGCCAAACACTTTATTTACGTTGTGAGGGACTTCAGAGTCTCTACAAAAAAGTTAAAGGAAGTGTCGATATTATCAAAGAACCCCATAATAAGTTTTATGGCATGCGTGAATTCTATGTCAAAGATATCAATGGCTACATTCTATGTTTTGCTGAAGAAATTG